>JBEPYA010000280.1:0-4749 GCA_041641615.1 Salinigranum sp.
CGGGGAGTACGAGATCGAGGCGTACCTCGCGGTCCTCGAACACGGACAGTTGACGGCGAGCGAGATCGCCGACCGGACCGACATCCCCCAGCCGAGAGTGTACGATACGGTCCGCTCGCTCTCCGACCGGGGGCTCGTCGAACTCCGCGAGTCCCGCCCGATGAAGGTGGTCGCCGTCGACCCCGACGACGCCTTCGGGAGCATCCAGAGTTCGCTCGACGAACTGGTCACCGAACTCGAAGCGCGCTACACTGCACCCGCCCGCGACACCGAGGCCGTCACGCTCGTGAAGTCCCGGTCGACCATCCTCCGCTACGTCGAGGAGATCATCGAGACCGCCGAGTACGAGCTCGTCCTCTCGCTCACCCCCGACCTGCTTCGGCGGTTCCGCGACGACCTCGCGGCACAGATCGACGACGGCGTGAGCATCGACCTGCTCGTGACACCCGCCTCGCGCGCGCCGGACCCGTCGGAGTTCGACTATCTCGATGTCGCCACCGTCGCCCGGGCCCGCCGGGGCATCACGACGCCGGTCCTCGCCGTCGCCGACGGCGACTACTCCATCTACGCGACGCAGGACGCCCTCCGCGACGACCGCGACCGCTACGGCGTCATCTTCAACCGCTCGGCGCTGGGCTTCCTCGTGAGCGGCTTCTTCGGCACCGTGCTGTGGACGACGGCGGAGACGCTCGCCACTGACGGCAAGCGCCGCCCGTTCCCCCGTCGATACGCCTCCATCCGACGCGCCGTCAAGGACGTCCGCGAACTCGAAGGGCCCTTCTACGCCTCCGTCTCGGGCCGCGACGTCGAGACCGGCGAGACCATCGTCGTCGAGGGCCGCGTCGAGACCTACACCTTCGAGGACACCGAGGAGGTCGCGTCGTTCGTCATCGAGACGGACGACGGCCCCGTCGACGTGGGCGGTCTCGTCGCCGCGCTCGAATCGGTCGAGGCACAGGAGATTCTGCTCGGGCGAGACGGCGTCCCGGACCGGTCGCAGTTCGAGTGAATCGGTTCGTCGCGCTCTGCTGCACGTGAGGTTCGGTCTGTCGTCCCGATCAGTGGAGAGCGTGTGGTGATGGCGGGGAAGCGACCCGCGACGAGACGGCGACTGCACGACACGCGGGCGCGACGAGGCCACACCACCGAAGCGGCGAAGCCGCTTCGAGTCCTCGTTCGCTCGCAGGCTCGTTCACGAGGACTTTCCAGCTGATTCCTTCGCGGACTCGTGGAACTCGCCCACTCAGTCATCCCTCACGCGGTGGGACCGCGTGACGTCCCGCGCCACCACCCGGTTGCGGGTGTGCGGTCGGCGCGTGAGAGCGAGAATCGCGAGCGAACGCGCGAGGGTCACGGTCGGGCTCCGTCCCGGCCGGACCGGTTGGGGAGGACGAGGCCGCGGGTCACCGCGCCCGTGAACCGCGCGTCGTCCTGTTCGCACTGAACTCGCGGACAGCATCCCGACTGATGGGCCAACGCTCGGTAGCACACTGTACTGACCGACATCGCCACCGACCACAGCCGTCTCGCTCGTGACCGAAGCGCGCCCGCTGTTCCGTTCTGCTATCCAATCACACACAGCGCGAAACCCGCTCACGTCGTACTCGCGGACTCAGAACTCGTATAGTAGTTCCTCACACTCGCTACAGGCGAGCACCGGCGTCTCGGGGTTGTCGTAGACGCCCTGCGTCCCGCCACAGCACTCTCTGACCACGGTCTCTTCCGTCTCGCCGCCACACAGCGGACACGTCTCCAGAAAGAGACGGAACGGCATCGCGGCCTGTGCGGCCGTCCGTGCGTCGACTGCGTCCGACATCGCGGCGACGGCGGCCGTGTCCGCGATGGCGTGCGCCCGCGAGAGCCACACCTCGTCGCCCGCGTCGCCGGGGATCTCCTCCTCACCTTCGACACCCGGTTCGCTCCCGTCGGTGCGCGTCACGACCACCCAGTCACCCTCGGCGCGGCCTGCGGCGGGGAACGGTGCGGCCGACGCCGTTGCGGCCCCGAGTTCCTCGTCGGAGACGTCGCGCAAGCGTCTCATCCCCGCCTCCCACGTCCGGCGAGTCTCCGCCGCGAGGAAGAGTTCGCCGGACTCGTCGGCGGCGATGATACCCGCGTCGGCGAGTCGGCGGATGAGCGTCTCGCCGTCCACCTCGTCGTCGCCGGTCAGCGACTCCGACGCCCGTCCTCCGTCGGTGCGGTGCGTCTCGAACCCGAGGTCGACCGGGAGGACTGCCACGAGACGCGGCGCGAACTCGGGAGTATACGGGACGACGTAGCCGCGCAGGGCGACGAGCGCGAGGCCCGCGAGGAGACTGAAAACACCGAGAAACGGCGAGAGAAGGCCGACCAGGACGCTCCCGACGAACACGAGCGCGACGTTCAGCGCGGTACACGGCCAGCACCGATTCTCCCCCGTGTACTCCGGGCGACGGAGACGAGAGAGGGCGGACGACAACGACGACATGAGCAGAGATGAGGGTGCCGGCCGTTTCAAGCTGTCTCCTTCGTCCCTCTCGCCGCGGCGGCTTCAGTCATCGAGACGGACGGCACGTCCCTCGGTCGCCGAGCGGTAGATGGCGTCGATGACCCGCTGGACCGCGAGCGCCTGGTCGACCGTGTTCCGCTCGACCCGCCCCCGCTCGACGCTTTCGACGAACGCCCGCTGCTCCTGGCGGTGGGTCACCGTCTCCCGAGTCTCGACGTCCGTGGTCGCGAAGTGGTTCGCGCCGCCGATGTCCGCCTCGTACACCGTGAGGTCGTGCGAGCCACGGTCGAGGGTCGCGCCGGCCTCGGTGCCCCGAATCACGAACTCGTCGGAGTCCTCTCGATTGGCGGCCCACGCCACCTCCAGCGAGACCGTCTGACCGTCGGCACACCGGATGAACGCCGTCGCCGAGTCCTCGACGTCGAACCCGCCGGGCCCGTGGTCCGCGCCCCACTGTCGGAGGTACGCGTACTCGTCGTGGATGCCGAACTCCGACCGGGTCGCCCCCGACACCTCGACGACCTCGGGGAAGTCGAGGAAGTACAGCGAGAGGTCGATGGCGTGGACGCCGATGTCGATGAGCGCGCCGCCGCCGGCGACGTCTTTCGACGTGAACCACGACCCGCGGCCGGGGATGCCTCGTCGGCGGACGTAGTTCGCCTCGACGTGGGTGACGTCGCCGAACCGGCCCGCGCGGAGGTCGTGTTTCAGCACCTCGACCGGGTTCGAGAACCGGTTGTTGAACCCGACCATACAGACCGCGTCGCTCGCTCTCGCCGCGTCCGCGATGCGCTCTGCGCTGTCGAGCGTATGCGCGAGCGGCTTCTCCAGGAGGACGTGGACGCCCGAATCGAGCGCAGAGACGGCGTACTCCTCGTGGAAGCGGTTCGGCGTGGTGACGATGACGGCGTCAACGTGCGCGAAGAGTTCGTCCCGGTCGGCGTACGTCTCGACGCCGAACTCCTCGGTGAAGGCGTCGCGGGCGTCGGCGTCGATGTCGAGGCCGGCCACGAGGGTCGCCCGCTCGACATCCATGAGAAACTCCGCGTGATAGGTCCCGATGTTGCCGAGGCCGACGATGCCGATACGCACTCGTCCGTCCGTGTCGAAGGTCATGACTCATGCGAAACGGGGGAGGAGGTTACGTGTTGTTGTTCGTTTCCCAGCGGTGATAACGTGGCACGCCGGCGACGTGGAGGGCGCGACCCCGCGCCCCCGGTCCTAGTACAGCTGCCGCTCTTTCTCCTCGCGTTCCTTCTCCTTCTTCTCCTCCTCTTTGAGCCGCCGCCGCCCCCGGAGGTACTGTTTGCCCTTCGGGATGTAGATGTTCTTCACGTCCATGAGGAACCGGATGATGCCGTACGCCCAGAAGAAGAAGAGCACGGTCATCCCGCCCAGATAGACGTATCCCTCTATCGTGACCATGCCCGGGACGAGGGGCGGGCGCTACTTATATCTCGGCCACGTCGAACGGCGTCGGTTCCGGGCGTGAGCCGCCAGAGGCGCCACCGGGCACCGGAGGCGTCCGACTCACGGGCCCGATGGAGCATCGGACGGCAGGGAGACGGGGGGTCGACGGACAGAGTGGTAACGAGATTACGGACGACCGCGAGCGGTCGCTCACGAGAGGAGCGAGGGAGAAGGCGTAAGACGTCTCCGTCGCGTGCGGGCGAGCCGAGGCGTCGGTTCAGTCGTCGGTCTCGGCGGCCTCGGTGGCCCCGCCGGCGCTCGCCATCGAGTCGAGGCCGTGCTGGACGGCCTTGCCGGTCTCGCGGTCGAACAGGTGGACCTTCGAGCGGTCGAGGACCACCTCGATACCCTCGTCCTCCTCGATGGCGGTGTCGGGCGAGACGCTCATGAGGAGCTGTCCGGAACCGGCACCCGCTTCGAGGTCGATCTCGGCCTCCTCCGAGAGGAGCAGGTAGACGAACGTCTCGTCGCCCATCGGCTCCATGACGTCGGTGTCGGCGCGGATGACCTTCGTCTGGCTCTCGACGCCGCCCGCCTTGTTGACGGGGTAGACGTCCTCGGGTCGGATGCCGAGGGAGACCTCGTCGCCCGGCGTCAGACCGTACTGCGCGGGATCGAAGTCGACGGAGACGTTGTCGTTCTCCCAGCCGTTCTCGGTGATGCGCCCGTCGAGCATGTTCATCGACGGCGAGCCGATGAACGTCGCGACGAACATGTTGGCCGGCTCGTTGTAACAGACGAGCGGCGGGTCGATCTGCTGGAGGTTCCCGGAGTCGATGACCGCGATCCGG
>JBEPYA010000281.1:0-4746 GCA_041641615.1 Salinigranum sp.
GACCCGACCCTCGCCGACGAGGACAGCGACTTCCTCGACGGTCCCAAGTCCGACGTCGAGATGCCGCTCGCGGATCACATCGAGGAGATGGTTCGGAGGTTGGGAATCGTCTTCCTCCTCGCGGGCGTCGTCGGCGTCGTCGTCTTCCCCATCGCGGACGACCTGGTCAACTTCCTCTGGAACACTCACATCCCCGGTGCGACCACCATCGAGTCCCGTCGTCCGCGGCTGTACGGCCCGCTCGAACTCATCCTCACCGAACTGAAGGTCGCTGGCCTCGCCGGCTTCGTCGTCGGCCTCCCCGTGTTCGTCTACCAGACGTACCGGTTCATGCGGCCCGGGCTCTACCCCAAGGAACGGAAGTACTACCTCGCGGCCGTCCCGACGAGTCTCATCCTCGCGTTCGTGGGCGTCGCTTTCGCTCACTTCGTCGTCCTCCCCGCCATCTTCGCGTACTTCACCTCCTACACTATCGGCACCGCCGTCATCGCGTTCGGCCTCAAGGAGACCTTCGGGCTGATACTCGTGTTGATGGGCTACATGGCGCTCGTCTTCCAGATTCCGCTGTTCATCATGCTCGCCATCATGATGAACCTTGTCACGCGGCAGTGGCTCACGGAGAAGCGTCTGCTCTTCTGGGGCGGCTTCCTCGGTCTCTCCTTCCTCGTTTCGCCGGACCCCACCGGGATGGCCCCCATCATCATCGCCGCGACGATGATCGTGCTGTTCGAGGGGACGCTCCTGCTCCTGCGGTGGGTTAACCGCTGACGTCGACGGTTCCGGCTCTACACCCTTCGCTCTGGCGAGGATTCATATACGAACCCGCGGCCACCGGTGTGCGTGCGCTGACCGTCACCACGGAGTGGACAGCGGTTGTGCGGTACACCGCTCCGTGTCGTTTCCACGTGCCGCCTGTTCGCCCCCTCTCGTCTCTTCCCGTTCTGAGCTCCCGGTGGCTGCGTCCCTAGCTCGCGCTCACACCCGCCTCGGCCTCGTCGGTCACTCCTTCGACGCGGCGTTTCAGCGCCGCGTTCATCTCCTCGAACCCGCGTTCGGTCCTCGCCCCGATGAATCGCCAGACGAGCGGCGAGAGCGCGCCCGTGAACTCCTCCGCGTGAGTCACGGACGTGCGAGCCCCTCCGTCGAGCGGTTCGAGGACGAACCGGTGCTCGCCGTCGAAGACACCCGGTCGGAAGAGGTGGCCGAGCCACCGGAGTTCGTGGCCCTTCTCGACGCGCGTCACCGTCGGCCGAAACCGCATCGTCCGTCCGCCGGGCGGGGTGAGTTCGACGTGGAGCCGGGCGTTCTGCGTCGGACGGCCCGCCACCCGCGCGAACGGGTTCCACTCGTGGTAGCGGTCGAAGTCGGTGAGGACCGCCCACACCCGCTCGGGCGGGGCGTCGATGTCGATGTGTGTGGAGAGTTCCATGCCCGTGTATCGTCGTCTCAGGACGTGAATGTGCTGTTGTGGGCGTCTCTGTCACGCCGCGTCGTCGCACGGAAACGCTCATCGCTGCCGGTCCCGTAGCCCGCCGCATGGCCACGGTACTCCTCGTCCGACACGGCGAGACGACGTGGAACCGGAGCGGTCGCGTCCAGGGGTGGGCGCCGACGTCACTCACGGACCTGGGACGCGAGCAGGCCGCCGCGCTCGGAGCCCACCTCGCGTCGACGGTCGCCGTCGACCGCCTCGTCTCGTCGGACCTCCGGCGAGCCCAGGAGACCGCACGGCACGTTGCACGCGAGACCGGGTGCGAGCTGACGACCGACGCTGCCTGGCGTGAGCGCGACTTCGGATGCCTGCAGGGGTTCTCGCCCGGGGAGATCTTCGAGCGGTACCCCGAGTATGCCCTCTCCGCTTCGGGCGCCTCAGCGGCGACGGCCCGCCCCGACAGCGGTGAGACGCTCGTCGAGGTGCGCGACCGCGTGCTCGGCGGCTGGGAGCGGCTGCGGGCCGACGCCTCCGCGACGGAGACGGTCGTCGTCGTCGCACACGGCGGCCCGAACCGACTGCTCCTCGGGTCGCTCCTGGACTACGACGTCGTCGACTCGATCCTCGAACTCGACCAAGACAACTGCGCGCTCAACGAGATCGAGGTCACCCCGTCCGGCCTGCACGTGGTCCGCCGGAACGACACCCGATATCTCCCGGACGACCTTGCCGTCGACTCCGAAACGGTCGCGTAGGTCCGCTCCAGTTCGTTCAGTCGTCCGAGGGGTACTCCTGCGCGAAGACGTCCTCGACGAGCGGTTCGTCCTCTCCGTCCTCGTCAGTGGGGCTCACGCTCCCCGTCCGATAACCCGCAAGGTCGAGCGTCACGTGGTCGAACCCGAGTTCCGAGAGGTGTTCGTTCGCCGCCTGCGCGAACTCGGGGTCGAGCGCCCGCTCCAGCTCGTCGTCTCCGATCTCGATGCGGGCGAGGCCGTCGTGGTCGCGGACGCGGAACTGGGAGAACCCCCACTCGCGCAGGAGCGACTCGGCGCGTTCGACGCGTGTGAGCCGTTCCTCGGTGACTTCGAGGCCGGTGGGGATGCGCGAGGAGAGACAGGCCATCGCGGGCTTATCCGCGACGGAGAGCCCGTAGCCGTCGGCGATGGCGCGCACCTCCTCTTTGGTGATCTCGTGGGCCAGGAGCGGCGAGAGCACCTCCAGTTCCTCGACCGCGCGGAGCCCCGGTCGATGTCCTTCGCCGGGGTCCGAGGCGTTCGTTCCGTCGCAGACCGTCTCGATGCCCAGATCGCGGGCGACGTCGTACATCCGTCCGAGGCGCATCGTTCGGCAGTGATAACAGCGGTCGCCGTCGTTCTTCACGAAGTCGGGGTTGTCGAGCTCGGAGAACTCCACGACCTCGTGACGGATACCGATCTCGTCGGCGACTCGCCGCGCCTCGTCCAGTTCGGCGTCGGGGAGCGTCTCGCTCTTCGCCGTACACGCCACGGCACCGTCCCCGAGCGCGTCGTGTGCGAGTGCGGCGACCACACTGGAGTCGACACCGCCGGAGAAGGCGACGAGGACGCCCTCTCGCTCTGCAAGGGCGGCGCGGACCGCGTCGGCCTTCGCTTCGGTCGCGGCCGTTGTCATGCACTCCCGTACCTGGCCGAGCGCCAAAAGCGACGCGACTCGCTCTCACCGAACCGACCCGCAAGGTTTTGTCGGCCGAGGCGATACCAGGACGCGAATGGACCTCACGGCGATCTCGGGCATCGGCGAGAAGACCGCGACGGCACTCGCCGAACTCGACGACCCGGAGCGAGCGCTCCGTGCCGGCGACGTCGCGACGCTCGCCGAAGCTCCCGGCATCTCCGAGGGGCGTGCCGCCCGGATCGCCCGCGCGGCCATCCGCCACGAGCACGGCGACGACGGCGGGTTCCTCGCGACCGACAACGCCGTCGCCGTCTATCGTAACGTGCTCTCGCTTTTGAAGCGGCGAACGGTGACCGACTACGCCGCGAAGCGCGTCGAGACGTTCTTCCCGACCGCCTCCCGTTCGCGAATCGACGAGGTCCGCGCCTTCGTCGAGCGAGCGGTCGAACGCACTCCCGACGAGGCCGTGCTCGACGCCCTCGTCGGCGTCCGACCGCTGAACTCCCCTCCCCCGGTTCGCGTCCGCGAGCGCTGTCTCGCGACGGTGGACGCCGAGCGGTACGCCGAGGCGAACGAGGCGTTCCCCGAACTCTCCGTCGAGGTCGTCGACGACGCCCGCGGTCTCGCGGAACTCGCCCGCTCGTACTCGACGGTCGTCGCTCTCGACGAGGCGTTCGCCGGCGTCGACGTCACGGGCGACGTCCGAGTCCGCCCCGACGCGTTCGAACAGCCCGACGAGATCGTCCCCGAGCGCGTCCTCGCCGTTTTCGCGGCGAACCGCGAGTCCATCTTGGCCGCCGCGGCCGTCCACGAGGCCGCCGACGAACCCCCGCCCTGTGACCTCGACCGACTCCGTGCCGCACTCGACCGCCTCGACGACGACGGCACGCCCGCCGGCGACGCGGAACTCGACCGTCTCGTTCGCGCCGTCGACGACCTCGACGCAGGCGTCTCGACGGCCAAATCGGTCGCCAACGACCGTCTCCGGGACGCCATCCGCGAGCGCGACGTCACCATCGAGGGGACCGACTTCCTCTCGCTCGTCGAACAGGGCGCCCGCATCGACTCGCTGCTCTCCCGGGAGTTGGCCGACGAGTACGACGACGCCGTCGCCGCCGCTCGCGACCACCTCGTCGACGCGCTCGCCCTCGACGAGAACGAGGCCGAACTCGCCCGGCGTGTCTTCGGCGGGGACCCCACGTTTCCCGTCGAACGGCGCGACGACGCCGTCTCGCGGCTCCGAACCGAACTGACGGCCGCCCGCGACCAGCGCGCAGAGCGACTGAAGCGCGACCTCTCGGGCGAACTGTCGAACCTCCGCGATTCCGTCGAGACGCTCGTTCGGAACGCGCTCGAACTCGACGTCGAACTCGCCGTCTCCCGCTTCGCCCGCGACTTCGACTGCACAGTCCCCGTGTTCGACGACGAGGGGGCGGGATTTCACATCGAAAGTGGCCGGTCACCCCTCCTCGACGTGCCGTTCGAAGAGGTCGACCCTGTCGACTACGGCGTCGACGGCGTGACGCTCCTCTCGGGCGTGAACTCCGGCGGCAAGACCTCGACGCTCGACCTGGTGGCGCTCGTCGTCGTCCTCGCGCAGATGGGCTTTCCCGTTCCCGCGGAGTCGGTGCGGCTCTCGCGCTTCTCGTAACTCCACTACT
>JBEPYA010000282.1:0-4689 GCA_041641615.1 Salinigranum sp.
AGACACCGACGTACGCCAGTTCGTCCCGCCTGTCCCACACCTCCTTTCGGAGGTGGGGTGGTGTGGCGGCGTACCGCAGCACGGTTTCGACGAACCCGCCTCCCCACTCGCGTTCGCCCTCCCGGTCGGGGAAGACGACGAGTCGGTCCGCCCGGAACACCGTCGCCGCACGGGCGACGTAACCGAGTTTGCGAGTCGCCTCGCGTTGGTCCTCGGCTTCCCGGACGAGGGAAGACGGCACGAGTACGCTGAGTGTCATGCCGAGCCGTCCATCGTCGCGTCTAGACTGTACCCAACGTACCTGAGCCTCGTTGAAAAGGGTAGCGAATCGCGTGTGTGGGTGAGAGGGCCTGACAGTCGCGTGTACGCGGAATTCGTGTGTCGCTCCCCCGTGGTGACGAGTCTCACTTATCCCGCACGCACGCGCAGACAACACGCCACAGAGCTGAGACACACACGGAGACCGGGAAGTCACGGACGAGGGCAAGAGGGAGGTCCGCGTCCCGTGGCGAGCGTCGCCGCGTTCGAGTACGACCCGTGGCTGAAGGAGATGCCTCACTCTGTCTCACTCGACAGTCGACTCGCACGAGCAGCGCCGTTCGATCCGTATGCACGGACAGCACAGTGGCGGTCCAGTACTGTGGTTCCCTGCCACGCCGTCGGTGAAAGGACGGATTTTTATATGACCGTGGCATCAGTAGTTAATGCGCAGAACGCGTGACCGCGCTGGTAGTGTAGTGGTATCACGTGACCTTGCCATGGTCACAACCTGGGTTCAAATCCCAGCCAGCGCACTTCTACAAACCTCAACACAACGAGCGACCGCTGTGCGTGCCGTTCCCACTCGGTGAGTTCGGTGTGTGAGAAACCTGGATTCGAACCAGAAAAGTCACAACCACGAGCGAAGCGGGCGGTCCGTCTCTCCTCGGTTCACAATCCTAGCCAGCGCGAACGAGGGAGGCCGGCCAGGACCGTTCGCTCGGAATCGGCCCCGACCTTTCAGACACCGAGTCACTCCGTGATCGGTCGGCGTCGGCGCTCGTCCTCCTCGCCGCCTCCGTCCTCGCCCTCCTCACCGTCTTCACCCTCTTCCTCGCCGTCTTCACCGTCTTCCTCCTCGCCACCCCCTTCGTCGCCTTCCCCACCCTCGCCGGGGCTGGCACATCCCGCGAGGCCGACCCCCACCAGCGTCACACCGATACTCCGAACGAACGTCCGACGGTCGTACCGCCTGCTGAGTCGTCTCATCGACTGACTGCTCGGTGCGGTGGCAGGTAAGAGGGCGGCTTGCGTACCCCCGAAGACGCCGTCGAGACGTTGACTCGCAAACGTGTAACTCAAGATACTTGTTTCGTGCCGTGTTAGCACACATACGATGCCCGAACTCACCATCTCGGACGAGCTCTACTCGCAGTTGGAGACGGCGGCCGAAGACGGCGACTTCGAGGAGGCGATCTGGAAGATGGTCGCGCAGTACCGTCGGAGCCACAACCCCCAAGCGTCCCGATAGAAGCGAGCGAGCGCCCGACTCACGCCTCGCATCGACGGCAGCGACTGCCACGCATCGGTGCGGCGGCGAGGAGGGGTCGAAAAACGGTTGGTCTCGTGTCGATGCGGTTACGCGGCGAAGAACTGCGCGAGTTCGTCGGCGGTCACTTCGATACGCCGTGTGCTGTCGACGGTCTCGAGCTTCGCGGTCGAGACGTGCCAGCTGTCGTACGTCGCGACGCGGTCGAACTCGGTGCCGGCGTCGAAGCCTCGGTAGTCGCGGGTGAGCGTTAGTCCGTGGTTCACAGGAGAGTGGAGGCGCTCCGTGGACTAAAAATTTACTACAAAACGGATTAAAATTATCACTAACGATCCTCGACGAACACGATCGCTCGTGAGGGGCCTCACGACTCACAGCGGAACACCGTCGCCTCGGCGAGCGGGTACGGGTCGGCCGGGTCGTCCGAGTCGAGTTCGGCGCGCGCGACGACCCCGTCGACCGCTGCGCCGCGCAGCTGGCAGTGAACAGGCGGTGAGACTCAGGAGGAGGCGTCGACGCGGGGACCATGTCCCGGGTCCACGAGCCTAGAGACATCGGTCTCTGGGCCGACGACAGCGTCGCCGGCGCGCGGAGTCAGAGCTCGTGTTGCTTCTGGTGCTTCAGTCGTTCGGCGACGATGCCCGGAACGGTCGTCTGACACCGGCGGCAGCGCCAGGAGGGTTTCGTCACGCCGTCGAGTTTCGTCAGGTCGCGCTTCGTCTGCAACAGCGCGTTGCAGCCAGAACAGCGGCGAGTGATCGCCATAACCGAGATACGATGGAGCCGTATTTGAAACTATCTGCGGGACCGACACGTCGGAGGGTGCGGGGAGCGGAGGCGCGCGTCGGGTCCCCGTTCAATCCTCGACGACGTACGCGAGGTCCTCGCGGCGAGCGCCACAGCTACACCGGGCGGGGAACGCGTCGAGCGACCCGAGCGCGCCGCAGTCGAGACAGCGCCAGACGAGGAACGCTTCGCCGAATCCCTCGGCGAGGCGTTTGTTCCGGACGGCGACGGGCAGCCGGACCGCGCGCGACTCGGTGACCGCGCTGGGCCCCTCGCTCGCGGTGTCGACGAGGCGCTGGGTCCGTGTCTCCGCGGGCTCCTCCTGATGGACAACGTCGGGGGGCGTCGGACTCGGTGTTCGGGTAGCCATGTGAACGGGACGCACGCAGGGGTATTAACTTCGGACCGTACCCACCGGTTACTCTGACTCTCTCGGCGACCAGGAGAGTTCGAGCGTGACCGGGCCGCCGAACAGTCCGACGTCGGTCTCCGCGACGACGGAGTCCGGGCGTGGGAGCGCCACCTGTCGGCCGCCAGCGGTCACCGTGATCGTGGCGTCCGACTCGGCGGCCGTCTCGAGCGCGTGTTCGAGCGCCTCGAGCGCCCGGGTCACCTCGCCTCGGGAGGGGCCCGACGAGTTGTCGTAGTCGACGCCACCGAGGAGCGGGCGGACGTTGACGTCGCGCGAGCGGTTCGACAACACGGCGTTGATGGCCGCACCGAGGAGGATGACCAGCCCCGAGAAGTACAGCCACGTGAGGAGCACGAGGATGCCGGCGACGATGCTCGGGTCCTGCGCCTTCGAGCTGACTGAGGCGTACAGCTGAAACAGCGTCTCGAACGACGCCAGTCCGACGGCGGCGAACAGCACGCCGGGAAGCACCTCGGCGACGCCGACGTCCGAGTCGGGGAAGACGTAGTACATCGGGAAGAGCGCGACGGCGATGAGGCCGACGAGGACGAGACGGTGGAGAAGCCACCCGAGCCCCGAGTCTCCGAACGAGAGTTGTGACTCGACGAGGATGGCCGCGAGGATGGTGAGCGCGAAGACGACGAGGACGAGTATCCCGTCGGACACCTGGTCGGCGAACGTGTTGGCCGCCTCGGACTCGTAGATGTCCGAGAAGGCGGTGTCGAGCCCGCGGAAGATGCGGAGGGTACCCCAGACGAGGACGACGCCACCGAGGAGCGACACGCCCGCCGAGCCGCCGGCTTCTGAGAGTTCGCCCACGAAGATGGGCGCGGCACCCGGCGTGATGACCGAGGCGACGAACTGCTGGAACGCCTCCTCCAAGCTCCGGTTGCCGACGCGAGCGATGACCGCGAGGACCAAGAGGAGAAGCGGGAGCAACGAGACGAACGCGTGGTAGGCGATGCTGGCCGCCATGAACGTGAGCCGCTCGGTGCGGATCTCGTGGACGATGGCGCGGAGCAGGACGAACGCCCGCTCGAATCGCGGGTCCGCATTGGCGACCCGGGAGAGAACAGACATGGCACGTGATACGGGCGCGGGGCAGATAATCGTGGCAGTGAGGCGAAGTGTCACGGAGAGCGCGTCGTCAGCCCGGTCACCGCCGCGGCGACCACCGACAGTTACCTTTCCTCGCCTCGTCTTCGGACCATGACCGTCATCGCGATGCTGAGCGTGGCACCGGTGATCGAAGGGAGCATGGCACCCGAGGTGGCGAAAGCCGTCGCCGCGCTCGACGACTTCGACGTCTCCTACGAGACGAACCCGATGGGGACGGTGATCGAAGCCGACGACGTCGACACCCTCCTCGCGGCTGTCGCCGCGGCGCACAAGGCCGTCGACGGCGACCGAGTGAGCACGTTCCTGAAGATCGACGACAAGCGCACGCGGACCCAGACGGCGAGAACGAAGGTCGACCGCGTGGAGGAGGAACTCGGGAGGGAAGCCAGACGAGAGCGCTAACCGAACCCGTCACCATTTATCCGAGGCCGCAGAAGACGGGCGTATGGAGAGTCTCAACCGGATGGCCATCGAACTCGTCGACGAGGTGTTGGACTTCGCCGACGAGCTCGGGGTCGTCGTCTACGAACTCGACTCGGGGGCGACAGTCATCGACTGCGGCGTCGACGCCGAGGCCGGCCTGGAGGCGGGCCTCCTCATCGCGGAGGTACAGACGGCCGGACTCGCGACCGTCCAGACGCGGATGGACGAGGTGGGGGAGGCCCCCGTTCCCCACGTCGAACTCACGACCGATCATCCAGCGCTCGCGCTGCTGTGCTCACAGAAGGCCGGCTGGGAGCTCACGTTCGAAGGCGAGGATGGGGGTCCAGGGTTCGACGGCCTCGGCGCCGGCCCGGCCCGCGCGCTGGTCGGCCAGGAGAGCGAGTTCCAGACGGTCGGCTAC
>JBEPYA010000283.1:0-4680 GCA_041641615.1 Salinigranum sp.
CGGCGGAGATGCGCGGCATCATCGACCGCGACGGCGCGCGGGTCCGGACCCGCCGCGGGGGGACGTTCGTCCGGTTCGAGAGCCAGGTCGTGGTCCGGGAGGGGGAGTTCGAGTGTCGCCGCTGCGGGGCGGGGCTCTCGACGGGCCACTTCGTCCGGTTCGATTCGGGCGAACTCGGGCCGTTCGGCTCCTCGTGTGTTCGCAAAGTGCTCGGACGGGAGTAGGCGTTCGGACGAGGAGGTCCGCTCGGACGAGCGTCGGTTCAGAGCCGCTGGCGGAGTTCGGCGATGAGTCGCTTGAGGAGCTCCTCCTGGTCGGCGATGCGTTCGTTCTGTGCCTCGACAGCCTCCCGGAGCGCCTCCACTTCCGCGACGAGCGCCGCGAGCTGCTCGTCGTGCTCGCCGTCGTGTTCGCCCCCGGCGGGCGTCACCGACTCCGGTTCGGGCGGGGCGGTGTCGACCGGCCCGAGGAGGTCGCCCGTCCCGATGCTGTCGATTTCGTCCGGCTCGTCGGCGGGTTCCGACGCCCCCGTGGGCTCCTCGGCCGCTGCCGCGTCCGTCGCATCCAGCGTCTCGATGGGTCCGTGTGAACCATCCGCCTCGGTCGCCGCGGCGTCGTCCGCCACGCTCGCCGCGGGGACGTCGTCGACCCCTCCGCCTTCGTCGCGGCGGGTCGCGTTCTTCGGCGACTCGGTGAGTTCGCTCGGGTTCGCCGACAGCGGCGTCGGTCCCTCGCCGAACGACATCGTGGCCGAGGGCGACTCCTCCTCGTCGACGGCGAACCGCTCTCTGAGGGTTTCGAGGCTGTCGGCGTCGTGGTACGCGAGGAGCGCCTCGGTGAGTCGTTCGCTGACCTCGCGGGAGCGGTCGGTCGGCGCCTTGAACCGCTCCTGTCGACCGTCGTGGGTGAGCACGAGCGTCGTCGCGACGTTCCCCTCCTCGACGGCGAAGTCGGTCACATCGGCGAAGTGGTACTCCTCGAAGTCCTCGTCCCACACCGCGCTTCCGACGTGTTTCACGAGGCGGTCGCTCGTGATGACGAGCGTCAACTCGGAGAAGCGGAACGTCTCCTTCACCGTCTCGCCGGGGTCGGTGACGCCGGAGGCGTTGAGCGTGCCGGCGAGCACCGGGTGGAGGGCGCGGCCGAGCGCCTTCGCCGGGACGGTGAAGGAGCGCTCGCCGTCGAGTCCGTAATCCAGTGCGACGGTCGCTTTGCGACGCCCGGCGGAGACGTCGATTCGTTCGGCGCCGTGGGGGAACTCCTCGATCGATTCGTCCGAGAGGAGCGAGTCGGCGCGGTAGACGAGCGTCCGCGTCGGCGTGACGAACAGGGAGTCGTCGCCGAGGGAAACCCGTGCGGCGACCGACTCGTCGCCGAGCGCCGACTCGACGATGTCCGGGTGTGACATGGCTCTCACGTCCCGTGCGTCCAGCATAAATCCGCGGATGTGTATATCAATCCTGACACGAGTCGTGCATCCGAGCGGCTCCGGGCGGACGCGCCCGGCACGTGATGGCACACGACCCACCGACGGCGGATAGGAAGGTTGAAGGGCAGGACCGCATTACGGCAGAGTGAGGCCGGGTGGCTTAGCTGGACATAGCGCCGCACTCATAGGGTTCTGAGATTCGGTGCGGTACCGCCTTGGAAGCCTCCGTCAGCCTACGGGGCCTGCCGAGCCTCGAACCTGGGCCATGCGGAGATCGCGGGTTCGGAGCCCGCCCCGGCCACTTTCTCGGACGAGTCCTCGCGTCAGCGAGTGACGCGTCCGCACTGGTGAGCGGTGAACGCTCGCCTCAACCCTCTCATCGACCGACGAGACGAAACCACGGAGTCGTCCCGCCCGAAACGTGCGGCGAACGGGAACGAACACGGTCGCCAGGGCGGTGAGGCCACGCCACCGGAGCGACGAAGTCGCTCCGAGCCGTTCGCTCGCTGCGCTCGTCGCACTCGCTCGGTCGCACATCCCACGACAGCGAGCGTGTTCCTCGTCCGGCGGTGCGTGGGTCGAAGAGGGGTCAATAGGGGTCAGTTTCCCCGCAGTGCCTGCACCGGGTCGAGCGTCGCAGCCTTCCACGCGGGGTACGCCCCCGAGACGAGGCTCGACCCGACGCCGAAGGCGAACGCGACCGTGAGGTAGAAGACACTGAGCGTGTCGAACGCCAGCGGATCCCCCAGAAAGAGGCTGTTGACGCCCATCCCCACGAGGAAACTCACGACGGCGCCGACGGTGCCGCCGACGAGGCCGAGGATACCCGCCTCGGTCAGGAGGATTCGCAGGACGGCTCGCTTCTCGAACCCCACCGCCCGGAGGACGCCGATCTCCTCGCGGCGCTCGACCGTCGACATGAGCATCACGTTGAGGATGCTCGTCCCGGCGACGACGAGCGACACCGCGCCGATGCCGACGAGAAAGAGGTTCAGCTGGAGGAAGAGCTGGTCGACCTGCTCTGCGATCTGACCGAACTCGAACACCTGGACGCGCTCTTGGCGGCCGTTCATCGTCTCCCGGATGCGCATCGCCGTCTCGTTCGCCTCGGCCGTCGACTCCGAGAGCACGACGACCTGCGCGTAAGTGTTCTCGTCGAACCGGTCCGGCGGCAGGAGCACCGCGTTGTCGGGGTTGACGATCGAGGCCTGCCCCGCCCCTTCGAGCACCGCCACGACGCGGAACGTCTGCCCGTCGACCGTCAGCGCCTCCCCCGCGCGGATGTCCTCGTCGGCCGCGAGTTCGTTCCCGACGACCGCTCCATCGCGCCACTGGTCGGGAATGAACCCCTCTCGGACGTCGTACAGCGAGCCCGGATCGGCCAGGCCGTACACCGTCCGGTTCTGGGTCTCCCCACGGTAGGTCACCTCCCGGCTGTCGCGCTTGACGGCGACGAGTTCGGCCCCGCCGGCCGCGCGTCGTATCTCGCGCAGCTGCGTCTCGGTGAAGTTCTGCCGGCCCAGGTCCTCGCCAGGGGCGACTACCACGTCGTTTCCGATGGTTCCGATGTTCTCCATCTGCGCGCGCTGGAACGCGGAGCCGAACATGCCGAGCGAGGCGATGGCGATGACGCCGATGGCGATACCGAGCGCCGCGAGCAGCGAGCGCGTCCTCGTCCGCGTGAGGTTGCGTCCCGCCAGCGAGAGGACGGGGAAGCGGTCGGCGAACGTCGTCGCCCCCCCGGGCGTATCCGCGTCGCCCTCACGCGACGCGCCGTGTCCCTCAGGAGACATGCTGCGTCTCCCGCGAGGATTCGCCGAGCCGGCCGTCGACGAGCTCGACGACGCGGTCGGCGTGGTCGGTCACGAGCCGGTCGTGCGTGACGGCGACGACGCTGACGCCCTCCTCGGTGATGTCCTGGAACTCCCGGAGGATCTGTTTCCCCGTGGCCTGGTCGAGGTTGCCCGTCGGCTCGTCGGCTAGGAGGACGCCCGGTTCGTTGATGAGCGAGCGGGCGATGGCGACGCGCTGTTGCTGCCCGCCGCTCAGCTGTGGCGGGCGGTGCTCCGTCCGATCGCCGAGGCCGAACTGCGTCAGGAGGTCGACGGCTCGGCGGTTGCGCTCGGCGGCGGAGCCGACGAACAGCCGCGGGAGCGCGACGTTCTCGCGGGCCGTCAGCGTGGGGATGAGGTAGAAACTCTGGAAGATGAAGCCGATCGTCTCGCGTCTGAGTGCGGTGCGCTCGGCGTCCGAGAGCGTCCCGGTGTCGATGCCGTCGACGAGGACCGACCCCTCGGTGGGCGTGTCGAGGAGGCCGAGGACGTTCAAAAGCGTCGACTTCCCCGACCCCGACGGACCGACGCACGCGACGAACTCGCCGGGCTCGACGAGGAAGTCGACGTGCGAGAGTGCGGTCACGACCTCCGCACCCACGTCGTACCGCCGGGTGACGTCGCGCGCTTCAATCAGCACCGCGACGCCTCCACACGACCACGCCCGCGATGGCGACGAGGAGGACGACACCGACACCCACCAGCGGGAACCCGGAGCCGCGTCGTTCGGGCGTCTCCGGTGGGTCGTACGTCGCCTCGACCGTTCGCGTGCGCTCGTCGCCGTCGACGAGGTAGCGCACTTCCAGCGGGACGGTCGTCTCGTTGCTGGCGTCGACTCGAGCGTTCAGGGTGAACGAGGCGAAGTCGCTCGCGTCGACGGCCCCGACGAAGTACTCCGCGCCGGGGTCGACCGGGCCGACCGCGTCGCCGGCGCGGACGCGAACGGTGACTGCCTGCACGTCGGTCGTGCCGACGTTGCTG
Organism: Salinigranum sp.; assembly: GCA_041641615.1. Lineage (GTDB taxonomy): Archaea > Halobacteriota > Halobacteria > Halobacteriales > Haloferacaceae > Salinigranum. The sequence continues at coordinate 4,243 of JBEPYA010000283.1, forward strand.
GCCGTGCCGGTGATTCGGATCGAATCGGCCTCCGTCCGCATGAACTCGATGCCCGTGAGTTCGATCCGCCCCGGGACGAACACTCCGCGGACCGTCCGGGTGGCCTCGTGGCGCTCGCCGGCGACTTCGTACGCCGCACGGACGGTGAGTTCGGGACCGACCGCGGCGAGGTCGGTCACGTTCAGCCGGACGGTTTCGGTGTCGCGCGGGCCGACCCGGTCGACGAGGGCCGTCGAGAGCGTCGCGTCCCCACTCGCGCCAGTGATCGCGACGTCCTCCACGCCCGCGTTCCCGAGGTTGACGACGGTCACCTCGACGGCGGGGTCGCCGCCTCTGACCGTCGCCACGTCGAGTCGGACGTCTCTGTCGAGGGGATCGACGGCGTAGCGGAACGTCTCCTCGGTGGTCCGCCGCTCGCCGCTAGATCGGAAGAGCGTC
>JBEPYA010000284.1:0-4677 GCA_041641615.1 Salinigranum sp.
GCGACGCCGCCGAACGCCTCCTCGCGAAGCACGACTACACCTCCACCGCGGAGGTCCGCATGGAAGCCGAGCTCATCCTCAAGGAGGACACGCCCGAGAGCGGCCTCGCGACGCAGTCGAGCGTCGACATCATCGCCTCGGCCGTGGCCTCCGAGGAGGGGACCCGAGAGGAGATCGGTGCCCGGGTCGTGGGGATGACGGTCTGTCCGTGCTCGCAGGGGATGTCCGCCTCCCGCGCCCGCGACACGCTGCTCGACCTCGGCGTCGACGAGGAGACGACGGAGGAGTTCCTCGACGCGGTCCCCCAGCCCGGCCACTCACAGCGCGGGCACGCCACGCTCACCGTGACGAACGACGGGTCGCCCGACGTCGACCTCATCGACATCGTCGACATCGCGCGTGACTCGATGAGCGCGCGCATCTACAACCTCGCGAAGCGCCCCGACGAGGACCACATGACCTACCACGCCCACGCGAACGCGAAGTTCGTCGAGGACTGCGTCAGGTCGATGGCAGAGCAGACGGTCGAGCAGTTCGACCACCTCCCGGACGACGCGGTCGTCCACATGAAACAGTCGAACGACGAGTCCATCCACCAGCACAACGCCCACGCCGAGCGCGAGCTGACGATGGCGCAACTCCGCGACGAACTCGACACCTGATTCAGTTCGATTCGGTCCTGTTTCCGTCGGCTTCGTCGCGCCTTCGTACGGATGGCGTCTCGGGGCGTCTCGTCGAAGACGCCGCACGTTCGATGGTGTGACGGGAGCCCGCTCCGAATCGTTCGGGTACGAGCGACGAGAACCTCCTTCGAATCGTTCGGGTACGAGCGAGAACACTGCACGATACACGGGCGCGGTGGACCGCAGCCTCGTCCCTCCCCGGCCGATGTCTCCACGAGCGACCGGAGGGACCGAGTGGATGGTTCGGCGGACTCGTCCACCGGTGGCCCACGCGCGGCAGCGCGAGCCGACCACCGGAACGATTTCGTCGCCCCGAGCCTTCACTCGGTTCCCTCGTGAAGACCCCGCGCGTTCGCTCTCTTCAGTCACTCTCACGCACCGACTGCCACGACGCGGGGCGGAGGCGCGTGACGGCGCGGACTGCTGGTCCGCGCCTCACGCGCGAGGGATGAACGAGTGAGCGAACGAAGTGAGTGAACGAGCGAATCGGTTGGGGAGGGTGTGGCTACACCGCGCCCGTGTCCCGTGTGATCGCTGTCTCGTCCTCCGTCGATCGGTATCCTCACTTTCCGTGCTCGTGGTCGATACGCGTCAATACACCGGCTCCGTTCGAGCCCACCCCCGGCACCGTGCGAGGGTTTCGTCGAGACCCTTCCCGTAACGACGTTCCGCACAGTTCACAGCGACAGCGGTTCGGCGTCGACCCACTGTTCGTCGAACGTTCGCTTCAGGTTCGAGGCGAACTCCGGGTCCGTGAGCGCGATGAGCGCGAACGCCTGCGTCGGATCGAGCGGGTTCGGCACGTCGATACAGACCTCGACCTCGTCGATGAGGTGAAACGACCCGGAGATGGCGTCGTCGACCCGCGCCTCGAAGGCCTCGCTCGTCACCAGCCGGTCGTGGTAGTCGTCCCAGACCGTCTCCGGAACGTAGTCGACGAGGTCCGGCGAGAGGAGCAACGACACCTCGACGCCGCGGGCGAGCGCCTGATCGAGCCGGTCGACGACCTGCTGGCTCACCCGACCGATGTCGAACTGCGGCGAGGGCGTCCCGATGACCATGACGAGCCGCTGGTCGGCGGCCGCCAGCCGCTCGACGAGGAGTTCCGCGCTGTCCTCGGGTCCGACCGCCGCGGTCCAGAACTGCTCGTCGGTCGGTCGGTGTGCGTCGAGTTCGGTCGACAGCTCCGAGACGATGGACTCGTACTGCCGCGCCTTCCGGTCCAGTTCGGCCTTCTTGTCGTCGAGGAGGCGTTCGAGCCCCGTCTCCGGCTCGACGCCGACGTACTTCTTCGGTCGGCTCGACGCCTGACTCCGGACGAGCCCGAGCTGTTCGAGGCCGTTGAGGACGTCGTATACCCGACCCATCGGGACGTCGCTCGCCCGCGAGAGCTCTTTCGCCGTCGCCGGGCCGAGACGAAGCAGGGCTCTGTACGACCGGGCCTCGTACTCGGACAGCCCGAGGTCGCGCAGCGTCGCCATGGTCGCACACGTCCTTCGTCGGATAAAAACGCGTCGCCGGTTCAATACGTTTCGCTCGGAGCCCCGTCGTTCCCGCGGTCTATTCAGTCACTGGAGCTCCGAGACCGCGGCCATCAACTCGTCCGGTGTTGTCGCTGTCCGCCGGTTGTCACCGACGCGGACGGTCGCGCCGTCCGCGCCGGGAACGACGACCTTCTCGTGGTCGGCGACCCGGAGCGCCGCCCGGTGGAGATCACTTCCCAGTGGGACCTCGACGACGAGGTCGGGCCGACAGAGTCGCGCCGCGACCGATCCGTAGCCGGCGACCTGGATGCCGATGCGCTCTCGCGCCCCGGCGAACGCCGCGACCGTGTCGTGGGCTACCTCCCGGTACCGCTCTTCGCCCGTGAGCGCCGCGAGGTCCAGACAGACCGACGCGAGTTCGACGTTGTCGTCGATGGGACGGAGCGGGCGGTCGACGAGGCCGGCACCTCTCGCGGGGCCGTCGCGGAACGAACCCTCGTCGTGCAGAGTGTCGATGGCGTGGTCGACGACGGCCCGGGCGGTCTCGACGCCCTCTCCCAGCACCTGCTCGGCCCGACAGAACGCGGCCGCGACCCGGGCCTGGTCCGAGAGGAGGCCGCGCTCGCCCGTCTCGTCACCGTCACGGTAGCGTGTCACGACGCCGTCGTCGACGAGAGTCGTCCGAAGGTGGTAGAGGATCCGTTCGGCGGCGTCCCGTACCGTTCCGTCGTCCGTGTACGCGGCGAGCGTGAGAAACGCCTCCGCCGCGAGGCCGTTCTCTCCGGCGTAGACGGTCAGGTCGCGCCGCGGCGGGGCCGCGTCGGCGCGTTCTCCGGCGGGACGGTCGTAGTAGTCGGACTCTTCGGCCGGGCCGAGACTGCCTCCGACGGCCTGGCCCGTCCAGAGGTCGTCGGTCAGGAAGTCGACCGTCGCCCGCGCCGTCTCTCGATAGGAGTCGTCACCGGTGTAGAGGTAGCCGTTCGCGTACGCACGCACCAGCGCCGCGTTCGTCGCCAGCAGCTTCTCCCGTTCGACGTCGCTCCAGTCTCTCGACGTCGCGTAGCGGAAGAAGCCGCCGTCGACCTCGTCGAACAGGTTGCGCTCGACGACGTCCAGCGTCGACAGCGCCTGATGACGCTCGCGCTTGAGCGCGAACTCGATCGTCCGGGGCATAGGGAACTTCGCTTCCTGCCCCCACCCGCCGAAGTCGTGGTCGTACTGCACCTCCAGCTGGCCGGCGAGGTGTTCCTCGATGGCCGTCGTCACCTCGCCCGCCGGGGTGGGGTCGCCGGCCAGCGCCCGCGGGACACTCCCGGCCGCTGCACCCCGTTCGTTCCAGGTTTCGCGCATTCGGTCCAGCACCTGCTTCATCCCGTCCGGTCCGAGGTACGTCGTCCCCGTGAGTACCGTTCCGTCGGGGGTGCAGAACACGGTCGACGGGAAGCCGCCCATGTTGTACCGTTCTCGCACCCGGGGGTGGCGGTCGACGTCGACGCGGACCGGCACGTAGCTGTCTCTGATGGCCGCGACGACGCGCGGCTCCGCGTACGTCTCGCGGTCCATCTCGTGGCAGGCGCTACACCACGTCGCCGTCAGCGAGAGGAGGATGGGGAGGTCGCGTTCGCGCGCCTCCGCGAAGCTCTCTGCGCCCCACTCGCGCCAGTCGACGCCGACCCGGGGCGTCTCCCTGCCCTCGTCGTTCATGTTCGCGGCTGGGTGACGGAGGGGTAAAGCCCCTCGGGATTCGCAGTGGACCGGGTCACTCGCTCGCCCGCACTCGCGCTCTTCCGTTCGTCCCCGCGCTCTCGGCCGACTCCGGACCCGCAACACTCTCACCCCCTCCGGGCGACGCTCCACTTCATGGCCTCGCTTTCGGCGACCACCGCCCTCGTCACCGGCGCATCCCGCGGCGTCGGCCGCGGCATCGCCCTCGCGCTCGGCGACGCGGGCGCGACGGTGTACGTCACCGGCCGCAGCGTCGAAGCCGACCGCACCGACGACCTCCCCGGAACGGTCGACGCGACAGCCGACGCGGTCACCGAACGCGGCGGCCGCGGCATCGCCGTCCAGTGTGACCACACCGACGACCGACAGGTCGAGGACCTGTTCGACCGCATCGACCGGGATCGCGACCGCGGGGATGTCGGCGCGCTGGACCTGCTCGTCAACAACGTCTGGGGCGGCTACGAGGGCTACGGCGAGTCGTTCGACGACCCGTTCTGGGAGCAGTCGGTCGAGACGTGGGACCGCATGTTCGACGCCGGCGTCCGCGCGCACTTCACCGCCTCGCGGCTCGCGGTCCCCCGACTGCTCGATGCGGTCGGACCGAACGGTGGTCTCGTCGTCACTGTCTCCTCGGGTCACGGCGAGCGGTACCGCGGGAGCGTTCCCTACGACGTGTCGAAGACTGCGACCGAACGACTCACGAAGGCGATGGCGTTCGAACTCCGTGACGTTCCCGTTTCCGCCGTCGCCGTCCAGCCGGGCTTCACGCGAACCGAGCGCGTCCT
>JBEPYA010000285.1:0-4647 GCA_041641615.1 Salinigranum sp.
TCGCGGACCCCCGCACCGTTCTCTCCGATCCGGTTGTCCGCGACGACGACCCTCCCGTTCGCTCTGATGCCGAGTTCGGCGTTCTCGACGGCCCTGTTGTTTCGGACGAGGGTTTGACCCGACGACGACACCAGGAAGCCCATCTCGTTTCGCGCCGCGACGTTGTCCGTGTAGCTGTTGTTCTCCCCGCTGGCCCAGATTCCCTGGTCGTTCCCGACGACCCGGCTCTCAGTTATCCTCCCGCCGTCGCTCCCGGTCGGGTTGATGCCGGCGTTGCGGTTGTCGGTCGCGACGCTGTCGACCACGGACCAGTTCTCGGCACCCCACAGAGCGATACCGTCGTTTCGATTCCCATCGGCCGTCGTCTGCCTCACGCGCACGCCCCGGCTGCTCTCGACGTACAGTCCCGACCAGGCGTTGTCCGTCGTGTCGGTCGACTCGACCGTGAGTCGGTCCGACCCCCTGACCTCGATGCCGTCGTCGAAGTTGCGATGCACCGTGGCGTCGGTTACGGCGACTCCGTCGCTCTCGATCACGCTGAGGCCGACCTGCGCGTTCCGCGACACGTCGACCCCCTTCAGTACGGTCCCGCCCGAACCGCCGGTGACGCTGACGCCGGTTCCGGCGTTGGTTCGGACGACCGCGTCGGCGACGACCGTCCCCGGACTCGCGTCGAGACGGACGCCAGCGCGATTGTTCGCCACCGCGACGCCGCGGAGCGTCGAATTCGAGGCGTCGGTGACCGCGATGCCGTCACCGAAGTTTCCGGTGACGGTGCTGGCCGAGAGCGTGGTGTTCGCGGGCGCGAGCGGGTTCTGCCCCCAGTCACCCGAGTCCGGGGCGACGACGACCCCGTCGCCTTCGTTGTTCGAGACGGTGACGTTCGCGACCCCGCTGTCGCGGGTACCGGTCAGTCGGAGGCCCTGGCCCGCGTTGCCGCGCACGGTGGTATCCGCGACGACGCTGTCCGTCGAGCGCGACAGCACGAGTCCGGTCCCGTCGTTGTCGCGGACGAGGCTCCCCGTGACCCGGACGTCGTCGCCCGAGAGTTCGAGGCTCGCACGGCCCGGGTCGACCTCGTTCTCGACCACGCGGACCCCCACGAGATGTGCGCCGGGGGCACCGCGGAGGTCGACCCCGGCGTCGTTGTCTCTCGCGGTGACCCCGACGAACGACGGTCCCTCGGTCTCTCTGACGATCAGTGGTTTTCCGTTCCGTTCGATCCTCGTGTTCTCGATCCGGTGACCGCGTCCGTCCTGGAGCCACACGGCGAGTTCGGTCTCGGTGACAGTCAGCGTCGAGAGGTGGTTCCCGACGCCTCCTTCGACGTGGACGCCGGTACTCGAGAGCGCACCGGGTTCTCCGGTGACTGCCGTGTCCACGAGGACGTTCCCCTCCGCGTCGTCGAGGTGGACGCCGACGGCCCCCTCAGTGTACGACATCGATCCGACCTCGCGGACCCGAACGTCGCGGAGGCGGCTGTCGTCGGTCCGCAGTAAGCGGACGCCGATCCCGGTGTCGACCGCAGTTATGCCCTGGACGTCCGTCGAGCGGCTCCCGGTGAGGAACACGCCACCTTCGCCCCCCTCCACCGTGACGTTCCGGAGCGCGTTGTTCGGCGCACCGCCGAGACGGACGCCGACGCCTCGACCCCCCTCGACCTGAACGTCCCGGAGGAGCGACCCGGTCGTGGAGACCATCTCGACGCCGTGAGCGTCGCTGTTTCTCACCTCGCTCTGCACGAGCGTGACGTTCCGGCTCTTCGTGACCTCGATGCCGGCGTCTCCCGGTCCGTCGACCGTGGTGTTCGAGAGTCGCACCCCCGACGACTGGGTAATCTCGACGCCGTACTCCCCGCTCCCGACGACGACGTTCCCCCGGAGCGTGCTGTTCCTGGCGGTCTGGAGGTGAACGCCGCTCCGGTCGGTGCCGACGAACCGACCGTCGACGAGCTCAGTTCCCGTGGACCGCTCGACGACGACGCCCCGCTGGTTTCCGAACGCGGTGAGACCGACGAGACTACTCCCCGCGCTCCCGTCCGAGACGCGAACGCCTGCTCCGTTGTTGTCGACGACGACGGCGCCCTCGACGCGGACCCCACGCGTCCGCGCGAGCCGAATCCCGTCGCTGTTTCCTCGCCCCTCGACGTCCGTCACCGTCCCGCCGTCGACGTTCCCGAATCCGACGCCGACACGCCACCCGGAGACGGTCGCGTTCGAGACCGTCACGTTCGAAACCCCGGCTCGAGAGCCGACACCCACGCCGACCGTGCCGCTCCCGCCTCCGTCGATACGGTGACCGTTCCCCTGGAGACGCACGTCGCTCGCCCGAACGTACAGGCAAACGTCGGTGCCGGGCGGGGCCCGGAGGTCCGTGGTGAGGACGTACCGTCCGGGGGTGTCGATGGTGGTACACTCGGCCACCGCCGTCGCCGCCGGCGACGACACGTCGGGGGAGCGGCGGGACGGCACCTCGGCGACGACCGCCGTCTGACACACGAGAAGCGCCACGGAGACCACGACAGCGACCCGCCACCACCCACGACAGCGGCCGGGTCGTCTGAACCGTCCGACCGTCTCGCGCGAAGTCATGCCCCGGCGTTCGGAACGATGACACTTAACGAATTGTTAGCTCGACGAGAACGTCGCCACGACACGACGACTCGGAGGCGAGGTACCCGTGGGACGCGGGCGCTCTCAGCGCTGAGAACCGGCCCGGAAGACACATAATAAATACCAGTCGACGGGTGGTATGTGCTACAATTCCTCACGGCGACGGCGAACCGCGGTCACGGGGCGGTGTGATCACTGCGACTGGACGGCGATAACGACGTCGTATCCGGAGATGGTGAAGTTCTACCAGGACCACCTCCGGGCGTCTCATCCGAAGGTCTGGCTCCGCGTCTGAGCCGCGTTGAGCGGTCGACCCCACCGTCTTCTCGCTCACAAGCCAGGTCGTCGTCTCGGCGACAGGTACACTCGCCTCCGTTCCCTACCGACGAGCATGGTGCTCGAACGGTCCACCGACGGTGCCGACCGGCTGACCGGGCAGTGTGACCACTGCGGGTGGTCGGCAGTCACGATGGGCTATCCGGAACTCGTGCGGCGGGATCAGGATCACCTGCGCGACGCCCACCCGCGGGCGTGGCTCCGTGGCTGAGAGCAGTCGAAAAATCGCGTGGTGGAGCGGACGTCGAGCTAGGGCTCGAGCAGGACCTTCGTGACGCCCTCTTCGCGCTTGTCGAACGCCTCGTACATCTCGGGCGCTTTGTCGAGGTCGACTCGGTGGGAGACGACCCACGAGGGGTCCGCACGGCCCTCGATGATGAGGTCACGGAGTTCGCGGTTGTACTCCTTGACGTTACACTGGCCCGTGCCGAGCTTCTGGCCCTTCTCGAACAGCTTGCCGAAGTCGATTCCCAGCCGGCCCTGCGCGGCCATCTCGTCCGGCGCGCCGGGGTCGGAGGGAACGTACAGGCCCGGAATCCCGAGTTCGCCCGTGGGCCGAACGACCTGGATGAGCTGGTTCAGGACCACGGCCGGGTTCTCCCGGGCCGGGTCGTACGCGTCGGAGCCGGGGTCGGTCTCGGGGTCGATGGCCTGATAACCGACGGCGTCGACGCCCTTATCGACCTCGCCACCGTGGTCGTCGATGATCTGCTCGACGGGGTCGCCCTCCTCGAAGTTGATGGCCGTGGCGTCGCAGTGCTCCTCGGCGAGGTCCAACCGGCTCGGAACGCGGTCGACGGAGTAGATCTTCGACGCGCCCTTGATCTTCGCGCTGTAGGCGGCCATCAGCCCGACCGGACCGGCACCGAAGATGGCGACCGACTCGCCGGGCTGGAGGTTCGCCAACTCGGTTCCGTGCCATCCTGTCGGGAAGATGTCGGCCAGTAGCGCGAAGGCGTCCTCGTGTTCGTTGCCCTCGGGGAGTTTGAGCGCGTTGAAGTCCGCGTAGGGAATGCGGAGTTTCTCCGCCTGCCCGCCCTTGTACGGACCCATGGCGACGTACCCGTAGGCACCGCCGGCGAATCCGGGGTTGACGTTCGTACAGAAGCCGGTGTAGCCGTTCTCACAGTTCTGGCAGAAGCCACACGCGACGTTGAACGGGGCGACGACGCGGTCGCCTTCCTCCAGCGTCGAGACGCCGTCACCGACCTCGGTGACGACTCCCATGTTCTCGTGTCCGAAGACGATCCCCTCCTCTGCCGCGGTTCGACCCTCGTACATGTGGAGGTCCGACCCACAGATGCACGACGTCGTGATGTCGATCAGGACGTCGTTCGGATGTTCGAGCTCGGGCTCGTCTACCTCCTCGACGGCTACCTCTTTCGGACCCTTGTATACGACAGCTCTCATGGACATTTCACTGACACCTCAGCCGTGTGTAGGGCTAATTATTATTATGTTTACTGGCCGACCTTTCTTCACTACTGGCGTACTCATCTACCGTCGTGACGGTCCCGGGCTCGCTCGGGAGAGTCCCGGCCCGGTCGTGACGGTCCCCCCCCCACGTGTACCGACCGGGCCGCGCGCGTCTCGAACCACTCGACCTTTGGGACCGACTCCCTTACCTGACGTATGGACGTTCTCGGAGACCTCGTCGCCCGCGACCGCCGGAGCGAACGCCCCGCGTTCTACGCCGCCG
>JBEPYA010000286.1:0-4627 GCA_041641615.1 Salinigranum sp.
AGGCACTCCTCGGCGAGCGGGACGCGATGAACGGTCTCGACGTCGAGACGCCGCTCTCGGCGGCGTTCTCGGTCTCCCTGCGGCGAACAGGGTTCATCGGCGCAGGGATGCCCGCCGAGCGACAGGGCGAGGTGACGGGCATCCCCAGCGGTGGTCCCGTCCCCGAGGAGTCGCCGCTGTTCATGGGGTTCAAGGCTGGCTTCCGTGGGAATCAGGCCACCGAATCGGCGGTGAGCATCGACGAGGGACCGTTCGCCGGCGGGACGACGAAGCATCTCGCGACCATCCGCCAGCGACTCGACGACTGGTACGGCGAGCAGGACTTCGAAGAGCGGGTGATGGAGATGTTCTCGCCGCTGCACGCCGAGCGGGGACTCGTCGAGGGCGTCGGGAACGACCTCGGCGACTTCAGCGGTGTCGACGGGGAGGTGGTCGAGACCATCCGCGAGCAGGCGCGGAACTTCGGCCGCGTGGGCCACGCCCAGAAGGCCGCGCGGGCCAACCGGGACGCCGACGGGCAGCCGTTGCTCCTCAGACGCCACGTCGAATCGACCGACGACGGCGAGGCGAGCCTGCACTTCCCCTCCCTCCAGCGAAACATCGAGTCGTTCGAGGCGGTCCGCAAGGCGATGAACGGTGCCGACCTCACCGACATCCCCACGATCCGCCAGCGGGTCAACAACGGCATCCTCGAGTACATCTTCGTAACCCGGCGCGGGAACTACCTCGTCCCGCCGCGCTCTCTGCGCGCGTTGCCGACGCCGACGGGGACGTAAACGCGCTCGGTGACCGGTCGAGTCGTGATCCGTCCTCCCCCCGGTCCGTTCATCCAGAGGGGGGTCCACACCAAATAACCCCACGGAACAGGGAACAAAGAGGGAGATGGACGAAGCACTCGAAGCCGCCGAAGTCGTCGCCGACTCGGAGCTCGAGGGTCCCGTCACCTGGCTCCTCCGCGTCGTCGGCCTCCTCGCCATCGTCGCGGGGGTCGGGCTCGGGCTGTTCACCGAGATGGGACTGCTGGTGGTTCCCGCGTTGTTGATCGTCGTGGGAGTGGTGCTCGTGGTCGCGCCCAGCGTCCTCCTCGCGCTCGCCGAACTCGCCTGATGCGTTCTCTTACGGGTGTTCCTCGTGGCCGCCGTCGGTTTCGCTGGGAACGTTGTCGACGGCTCCGCCGCTCTCCTCGCGACCGAGCGGTGACGACGGTCCCGCCGGGGTAGCTGTCTCCCCGGGGACGTTGGTGACCGTGAGGTCCCGCTTCGGGTACGGGATCTCGATGCCCCGGGCGGCGAGTTCCATGTAGATGGTCCGGTTGAGTTCGTGCGTCGCGCGGGCGCGACGGGTCGGACTCGCGACCCAGCAGAGGAGCTCGTACTCCAGCGCCGAGTCGCCGAACCGCCGGAAGCGCATCCGCGGCTTCGGCGAGTCGAGGACGAGCGCCTCCTCCTCGGCGATCCCAACGACGAGTTCCTCGAACTCGTCGAGGTCGGTGCCGTAGGCGACGCCGATGGGGACGCGGATGCGTCGACGGCGCTGTGGGGCGGACTCGTTGACGATCTTCGCGGCGTTCAGTGCCGAGTTCGGAACCGTCACGAGAACCTCGTCGCGCGTCATGAGCGTAGTCGAGCGAATGCCCACCTCGACGACGGTGCCGGCCTCACCCGAGTCGAGGACGATGTAGTCGCCGAGCTTGTACGTGTCGTCGAAGTACAGCGCGATTCCCCCGAAGAAGTTGGCGACGGTGTCCTTCGCGGCGAACCCAACGGCGATACCGGCGACGCCGGCCGCGCCGAGCAGGGGCGTGATGTCGATGTTGTACAGGCGCAAGAGGGCAGCGACGGTGCCGACGGCGACGACGAGCGTCCAGACGTTCGAGAAGACGGGGGCGAAGTCGAACCGGCTCCCCCGCTCTTTCACTTCCTCGACCGCTTCCGTGACGAGGTTGTTGAGCGCCCACGCCCACGTGACGATGATGACGACGAGCGACGGTCGCCCGAAGAAGGTGTCCAACTGCTCGGCGGTGATGAGCGTGCTCTCGACGACCGCGGGGGTTCGCGTCAGCACGTAGATGCCCACGAGTCCCACGGAGACGACGAGCGGCCACCGGATGTTCCGGACGACGATGTTGTCGAACTGGGTATCCGTCCGCCGAACGAGGTGGGAGGCTCCCCGGATGACGACCATCTCGGCGACGAGCGCCCCACCGAGCGAGAGTGCGAGGACGACGAGCGTCGCTTGCCACGCCGACAGTCCGTCGAGGAGTCCGATCACCGCGTCTATCACGAAACCTATCATGAACGCGGACGGACTAACCGTTTTCGCCTCGCTCGCCTCTATACCTCCGGCGAGTCGACGTGTCGGTTCGAGTCGATGGCGCCGGTGAAGGCGGCGAAGATTGATATACGGGGACGCAGCCACCTCGTTCCTAACCTGATTTCGCCCACGGGGTGCTTCGCGGTAGCGTGGCACCCCACCTCGTGGCTCTCGTCGGTGCCACCTGTTCGCCAGAACTCACCTCACCGATGCGGCGGCTTCAGTCGTTCCCGTCCACGGTCTCGTCACGGACAGCTTCGAGTGCGTCGCGGGCGTTCTCCAGCGCCGCCTCGCGCTTTGCGGGGTACGCCTCGACCTTCGCGCGGAAGGTGATGCCGCTCCCGAGGCGAACCTCGCCGCGGAACGCCGCCTGTTTGTCGAAGCGGAGGAACAGCTCGCAGTTGTCGGTGATGCGGTCGTCGAGTTCGTCGAAGATACGGTCGTAGTCGGGGGCGGCCGCGACCTCCGTGAGGACGTGTCGGACGTCGTCTGCCCGTTCGACGCGCGCCGAACGGACGACGATACGGTCGCCGCGGTGTCCACGGCTCTCTGCCCGCTCCACCTCGAACTCCTCGGGGAGGAACGTCCGAAGCGCCGCCTCGACCCGCGCCTCGTCCTCCGTCTCGTAGGAGAACGCCCGCAGGTCGACGTAGTGGAACGGGACGCGAGCCACGATTACTCGTCGGCTTCGGCTTCGTCGTCGGCCGCTTCGAGTTGGTCCTCGGGGACGCCCGTCTCCTGACCGTCGTCGAAGCTCACCGTGTACGTCGCGTCGCCGAACATCGTCTCCATGACCTGCGTCACCGTCCCGACCTCGCCGTCGAACTCGCTGTGTTTGTCGTGCAGAACGACGGTGTCGTCTTTCTCGAAGCTCATACCACACCTTCTGCGTGGCCCGGATAAAAACTCGGTGATACGGAGACAGGACGAGCCGAGAGCGAAGGGCTTTGGCCCGCTCAGCAACTAGTCACCGTATGGAACTCGTCTCCGTCGCCGCGCTCACCGACGACCACGTCATCGGTAAGGACGGCGAACTGCCGTGGCCGAGCATTCCTGCCGACAAGGAGCAGTACCGCGGACGCATCGCCGACTCCCCCGTCATCCTCGGTCGGCGGACGTTCGAGTCGATGCTCGACGACCTCCCCGGCGCGACACAGATCGTCCTCAGCCGTTCGGCCCACTCGTTCGACGCCGACAGCGCTGTCCACGCGGCCGACGTCGACGAGGCTATCGAGATCGCCACCGCCCAGGATGCGGACGTCGCGTACGTCATCGGTGGAGCCGGTATCTACGACCTGTTCCAGCCGCACCTCGACCGGATGTTCCTGAGCCGCGTCCACGGGGAGTACGAGGGCGACAGCTACTACCCGCGGTTCGACGAGTCCGAGTGGACGCTCGTCTCCGAGACCGAGTACGATCGGTTCACGCTCGAAGAGTGGCTTCGGACGGACGGCGACTGAGCACGCCGCGACCTCACGTCTGACCGTCGCGCTCTCCGGAAACGTGTTGACCCCAGAACCCCTGGTGTTTCTCGACCGTGACGTCACCGAGGACCCGCGTCTGACAGGCGAGTCGGAGGCCCGAGTCGGGGTCGTGTGGCGGGACTCGCAGTCGCAGTCGCTCCCGTCGTGTCCGGTCGGAGACGGGTCCCGTCACTTCGACGGCACACGTCCCACAGGAGCCGAGGCCGCGGCAGTTTATGACGTTCGACACCCCGTTGTGTGGTGATTCATCCCCGTCGAGAAGGATGTCTCGGAGGACAGCGCCGTGGACGCAATCGAACGCGCGGCCGCGGAACCGGACGGTAGGCATGTCACGTGAGAGATGCCGAGTACACAAATCGGTGTTGGCCCCCTACCACGCTGCCTAAGTATCCCTGCCGCTTCATGTCGGGCATGCACACGTCCCGACGTGCCCTCCTGGCCGGTGCCGGTGCGACGCTGGCTGCGACGGCCGGCTGTCTCGGCTCCGTCACCGGCTCCGGCGGTAGCGACGACTCGAACTGCGACCTCTCGGCGCGTCCGACCGTCGAATCGCTCCCGGCGCCCTCACTCGGCCCCGACGACGCCGCTGTGACCGTCATGGCGTTCGAGGACTTCTCCTGTCCGCACTGTCAGACGTACCACCTAGAGGAGCTCCCCGACATCGAGAGCGAACTCGTCGGCGGCGACGTCCGCTACGAACACCACGACTTCCCCATCCCGGTGAGCCAGCAGTGGTCGTGGGGCGCCGCGGGCGCCGCCCGCGCCGTGCAGGACTCGACCGACGACGAGACGTTCTTCGCGTACGCGAAGTCGCTCTTCGAGAACCAGGG
>JBEPYA010000287.1:0-4606 GCA_041641615.1 Salinigranum sp.
CGACCACACCGTTCTCGGCCCCGAGACTCGACCGTCGGACGTCGAGCGCGTCGTCGACGAGGCCGAGACACACGGCATGAACGCCTGCATCCCGCCGTGTTACGTCGCGGCGGCACGCGAACAGGCACCCGACCTCACCATCGCCACCGTCGTCGGCTTCCCTCACGGTCAGCACGCCACCATCGCCAAGCGCGAGGAGGCCGCGACCGCCTGGCGCGACGGTGCCGACGAACTCGACGTCGTCATCAACGTCGGTCGCCTCCACGCCGGTGAGGACGGCGAAGTGCGCGACGAACTCGCCGAGATCGTCGCCGCCGTCCCCGTCCCGGTGAAGGTTATCATCGAGACGGCGCTCCTGGACAGAGAGGAGAAACACCGCGCCTGCAAACTCGCCCGCGACGCCGACGCCGCGTTCGTCAAGACGTCGACCGGGTTCGCCGACGGCGGGGCGACGGTCGAAGACGTCGAACTCATGGCGGAGTATCTCCCCGTGAAAGCCAGCGGCGGCGTCGGAAGCTACGACGAGGCACGGGCGATGCTCGACGCGGGTGCCGAACGCATCGGTGCCTCCTCCGGCGTGGCCATCGTCGAGGGGTTCCCTGCGGGCGGGACCGCGATGGGAGACGGGAACGGGGACGAGGCAGGGAACCCGGACGAGAACGACGGCGACGAGTGAGCGACGACGGCGCGAGCACGAGGAGTTCGTCGCCCCCTCGTGAGTGACGGTCAGGAACGCTCGCTCGCGTTCGCTTCTCCGGCCCGCGTCGCGTCTCTCGCCTCCTCCCCCGTTCTCACGGTGATTCCAGCACCAGGAGCGTCGTCGTCTGGTTCCCCTCGGCGTCGTCCGCTCGTGCGGTGACGTACATGCGGCCGTCGGCGACGCTCATCGACCCCGCGTAACCGCCGGTCGGGTGTGAGAAGCGCAGCGCCTCTCGACGGAACGCTCCGTTCGAGACACCACCGTCGGGCTTCAGCCCGTACAGGCGGTCGCCGGTCGTGAAGACGGTGTTGCCGGCGACGACTGGCGTGTGATCGCCGGTCGTGCGGACGTCGAACGCCCACCGCCTCTCCCCACTGTCGACGTCGAGCGCGTGGAGCTTCCGACCGCCGTCGGCGTAGACGGTCCCGTCGGCGACAGCGATGCCGCCCTTGGCGAAGCCCCCGACCTCGGTGGACCACGCGAGGTTCGCCCGGGTCGTGTCGACGGCGTGGACGAAGCCGTCGAACGTCCCGACGAACACCGCTCTCCCCGCGAGCGTCGGCGGGGTTTGACACTTCGCCGGCAGGTCGACCCGCCAGTAGCCCTCGCCGTACTCGTCGAGCGCGTACAGTTCGCCACCCTCGGTGACCGCGTAGACGACACCGCGCCGAACCGCCACGGGCTGACGGACCTGACCGAACAGGTCGTGGGTCCACTGTCGCTCCCCGGTCTCGGCGTCGAGCCGGCTCACGTGTCCCTCGCCGCCGACGTACACCGCCTCGTCGTCTTCGTCCAGCCGAGGCGTCACGTACGACCCGACGTCGACCGCGGCCGTCCACCGCTTCTCGCCACTCGCGGCGTCGATTGCGTGGACGCGCTGGTGGCCGTTCGCCAGGTAGACCGTTCCCTCCCTGATTGTGGGTGCGGCCCAGAAGCTCCCCTGTCCGTCTTCCGGGGAGATCTCCCACTTCGTCTCGCCGTTTTCGACGCCGAGTGCCCGGAGGGTGTCGCCGACGAGGTAGAGCGTGCCGTCGGCGACGACGGGCTGTGCGCTCCCGAGTCGGTCCTCGAACCGTCGGAGCTCTCTGACGCTGCGAATCGCGGGCGCGCTGGGGACGTAGTTCGTGTTCGCCGCGTCGTGGCCGGCGGTCGGCCAGTCGCTCCGACCGCCCGCAGCGTCGGCCGCGGCGTCGTGTCCGTCGTCGGAGCCGAGACAGCCGGTGACGGCTCCGAGGGCGGCGGTTCCGCACGTCGCGAGGAACCGACGTCTCGTCCGCGTGGAGGGCATCGGTTCCGACTGTCTCTGCGACAGACAAGTGTCTTCCCCTCGCCGCCTGTCGGCGTGGACCTCCCTCCCCGAGGTTCATATGGGATACCGTGCCCACACCCGCTGTGACCTGACACCGACCGCGACGCGGCCCGGAAGCGCGCCTGGGCTCGCCTGCCGTCAGCACACCGCGTCGTGCCCCGACTCGCCCCGCCGCGTGCTGACCGTTCGCCCCCACACTCGTTTTCACCTCCTTCTCCTGAACGGACAGACCGTCGTGCTTTTGCCCGCTCGTCGGCATCTCCCGATAGAGCGAATGGCTCGGTATCACATCGAGACGTACGGCTGTACGTCCAATCGGGGAGAGAGCCGGCAGATCGAGTCGGCGCTCCGCGACGCGGGCCACTACCGCGTCAGTGGACCGGAAGAGGCCGACGTCGCCATCATGAACACCTGCACCGTGGTGGAGAAGACCGAACGGAACATGCTCCGCCGGGCCAAAGAGTTAGAGACCGAGACCGCCGACCTCATCGTCACCGGCTGTATGGCGCTCGCACAGGGTGACCTCTTCCGTCAGGAGGACGTCGACGCCCAGATCCTCCACTGGGACGAGGTCCCCTCGGCCGTGACGAACGGCGAGTGTCCCACGCCCGGACCGGGGGTCGAACCCGTCCTCGACGGCGTTGTCGGTGTCCTCCCCATCGCCCGTGGCTGCATGAGCGACTGCTCGTACTGCATCACGAAGCGCGCGACGGGCAAGATCGACTCGCCCTCGGTCGAGGAGAACGTCGAGAAGGCGCGCGCGCTCGTCCACGCCGGCGCGAAGGAACTCCGAATCACGGGCCAGGACACCGGCGTCTACGGCTGGGACCAGGGGGAACGAAAGCTCCACGAGCTCCTGGATAGAATCTGCGACATCGACGGCGACTTTCGAGTCAGAGTCGGCATGGCCAACCCGAAGGGTGTACACGGCATCCGCGAGGACCTCGCCGAGGTGTTCGCCGCGAACGAGAAGCTCTACAACTTCCTCCACGTACCGGTGCAGTCCGGTTCGAACGCCGTCCTGGGCCACATGCGCCGCCAGCACCAGGTGTCGGAGTACGTCGAGGTGTGCGAGACGTTCGACGCTCACCTCGACTACTGGACGCTCTCGACGGACTTCATCGTCGGCTACCCCACGGAGGAAGACGCCGACCACCGGCAGTCGATGGCGCTCCTCCGCGAGACGAGGCCTGAAAAAATCAACGTTACGCGCTTCTCGAAGCGGCCTGACACCGACGCCGCGAAGCTGAAGGGGCTCGGCGGTACCGTCAAGAAGGAACGCTCGAAGGAGATGTCCGAGCTGAAGATGGAGGTCGTCGGTGAGGCGTACGAGGCGATGGTCGGGACCACCCACGAGGTGCTCGTCGTCGAAGAGGGGACGGGCGACTCGGTGAAGTGCCGCGACGAGGCGTACCGGCAGATCATCGTCCAGAACGCGTCCGACTACGGTCTGGAACCGGGCGACTTCTGCGAGGTCGAGGTGACGGGCCATCAGACCGTGTACGCGTTCGCGAAGCCGGTCTGAATCTCGCCCCTCCGGTGACTGCTCGCGGGATGCTGCCCCGTCGCTGTCACAGAGGGCGGCGACTCCTCCCCGTTCAGCAACAGCCACCGTCGCCGTCGAAGTACGCCTCCACCGGTCGGATCGTCTCCCGACGGGCGGTCGCCTCGTCGTCTTCGCGGTCGACCGGCTCGACCTGATACGCCGCACGGAGCACCGCGTCGGCGACGAGATCCGCCGGTGCGCGTTCGCGCGTTCGCTCGCCATCCCGCCAGAGCCGGCAGGGAACCGCCTCGTCGCCCGCACAGCCGCAGTCGGAGGTCTCGAACGCCGGTTGGACGTCTCTCCCGTCGACTCTGATCGTCGGTGACACCTCCAGTCCGACCGCCTCGGCCGTGGCCGCCGAGTCGACGTGGACGCGGTCGAGGACGACCCCCGCGCCGGCGAGTGCGAGCGCGGGTCGAACCGTCGCGAGCGCGCTCTCGACGGCCGCCTCCGTCCCGCGGCACCGCTCACAGGTCTCTCGGTCGAGGTACAGGAACTCCACTCTGACGTCGCGTGGTCGTGTCGTCATCGATTCCCGCTTCGCACTCACTCGGTATCACCTCCCCCGTCGACTCGTTTCGATGGGGTGAGGTTGCACCGGTGGGACCGTCCACACTTCGTTAAGTACCGCGGCGACGAACCCATCGACGTGACGCTCGACACCGACCGACAGACCGCGTGGCACGACCTCGCCGAAGTCCTCGGCGCGAAGTACGCGCCGCACGTGCTGTTCGCGCTCGACGCCGCCGACCGACGGTTCTCCGCGCTCCAGCGGGAGTTGGACGTGACGTCGTCGACCCTCTCGCGGCGCCTCGAATCTCTGTCGTGCCGCGGTCTCGTCTCGCGCCGCGTCGCGGCGACGTCGCCGCCGACGACCTGGTACGGGCTCACCGACGCCGGCCGCGACGTCGTCGCGGCGCTGTCGGCCATCGACGACCGGGCGCAGGTCGTGCCCTGCGGCGACGGGAGCTGTACGCACCTCTCGCCGCCCATCTCGCCGGACTGCTGCGACTGCGTCTGATTTCCTTCTGCGACTCCCTGCCGGGCAGAT
>JBEPYA010000288.1:0-4588 GCA_041641615.1 Salinigranum sp.
GGTTCTTCACGGCGATGCGAGCGAGGTCGGCCTCGGTCGCCTCGGTGTCGTGGAGGTACCGCTGGGCGAGCAACGCGTACTGCGCCGGCGCGGTCACCCCCGAGCGCTGTTCGAGCGCGCGGTCGAACGCCGCCGCCAGCGCGTTCGTCGCGCCCTCGGTCCCGCCGGCGGTCATCTTCTCGACCCCGCAGGCGAGGACGGCGTCGTGAGAACCCGCGCGGACGTCCCGGACGGCGTTCTTCAGCGCGAGCGCGCCGGCGGCGGCACAGCCCTCGACGCGCTCGGCCGGGACGTACCGGAGGCCGGCCCACTCGGCCATCAGCGTCCCCTGCATGATCTGGTTCTCGTACTGTTCGGACTGGTTGCCGAGGTAGAGCGCGTCGACGACCTCCGCGGGGTCCGGGAGGCCCTCGAACGCGTCGGCGAGTGCGGCCGAGAACAGGTCTCTGCCGGGCAGGTCGGTCCGACCGAGGTCGGAGAGGCCGACGGTGACGAGTCGTGGCTCTGGCATCGTCTCCCATCGTGCGGCATGGGTGATAAACGCTGTCAAGCCTCACTGTCGCGGCGCGTCCCCTCCAGGACGTCCTGCCGCCGCGGCATCATTTATGTAGCTCTCGGCACAACTCCCGCGCGCACATGGAACTCACCTGGCACGGACACTCCTGCTGGCACGTACAGGTCGACGACACCTCGCTGCTCATCGACCCGTTCTTCGACAACCCACACACCTCGCTGGAACCGGCGGACGTCGACACGCCGGACTACGTGCTGCTCACGCACGGGCACGCGGACCACATCGCCCACGCGGGCGAGTTCGCGGAGGCGACGCTCGTCGCGACGCCCGAGCTGGTCGAGTACGCGAAAGAGGAGATGGGGTTCGAGGAAGCCGTCGGCGGCATGGGGATGAACATCGGCGGGACCGTCGAGTGCGGCGACGGCTTCGTGACGATGCATCGCGCCGACCACACCAATGGCATCATGACGGGCTACGCGAACGACGCCGGGATGCCCGGCGGGTTCGTCATCTCGGACACGAAGCCGACACAGGTCTCCGACGAGGAGTCGACGACGTTCTACCACGCGGGCGACACCGGCCTGATGACCGAGATGCGCGACGTCATCGGCCCGTACCTCGAACCCGACGCCGCCGCCGTTCCCATCGGTGACCACTTCACGATGGGCCCGTGGCAGGCGGCCATCGCGGTCGACTGGCTCGACGTCGACCACGCGTTCCCGATGCACTACGACACGTTCCCACCCATCGAGGTCGACACCTACGACTTCGTGAACGAGGTGGCCGGCACCGGCAGCGACACCGAGGTCCACGTCCTCGAGGGCGACGAGACGTTCGAACTCTGAGCCGCGGACGCTGAGTCGCGGACGCCCAACCGGGCCGTCCGGACCGTCCGCCGGCCCACGTCGACTCACTGTTTTTCCCCGTTGACGCCGTACGACCGACGATGGTGACCGTCTCCGCGAGCGAACGGGTCTCTGCGCCCCCCAAGGACGTGTTCGCGTTCCTCGATACGCCGTCGAACCACGAACGCATCTCGCCGAGTCTCTCGTCGGTCCACGACGTCGAGCCCCTCCCGGACGGGGGCCACCGCGCCGGCTACACCTACCGACTGTTCGGCCTCCCGCTCCGGGGGTCGGTCGAGGTGGCGACCCATCGCCCACCACGTCGGATCCGGTTCGAGTTGCGGGGAGGTGTCGACGGCGAGATGGACTGGCGGCTCGACGCCGACGGTGACGGGACACTCGTCACCTGCGAAGCGACGTTCACGGTTCCGGGCGGTCCGCTGGCTCGGCTCTTCGATCCGGTGGTTCGGGCGTACAACGAGCGGGAACTCGACGAGACGCTCTCTCGGCTCCGTCGGTCCGTCGAGTCGAACTGACGAACCCGGGTCGAACTGACGAACGCCTTGATTTTCGTGCGCGATGCTCGCGCCAGCGTACTTCAGAGGGGGCGCGCGCTCTCCTCCGACAGCATACGGCGTCCGTGCCCCACGAGCGCCGAGGAGAGATGAAGTCAGAACCACGTTCGTCGTCCTGCTCATCACCGTGACGCTCGTACTGTCGAGCCTCACCTACGGCGGGCTCGAACTGTACAGGCGGGAGGCGCTCCAGCGGAACCAGGCGAGCATCGACGAGTCGGCGGCACTGGCGGCCGACCGGATCGCCACCCGGGTCCGAGAGCGTCGCGACGACATCGGCT
Organism: Salinigranum sp.; assembly: GCA_041641615.1. Classification (GTDB taxonomy): domain Archaea; phylum Halobacteriota; class Halobacteria; order Halobacteriales; family Haloferacaceae; genus Salinigranum. Next base: position 2,216 of record JBEPYA010000288.1, read on the forward strand.
ACGTCGCCTCACAGCCCGCGACGGCGAACGTCTCGGACAGCGGGACGACCGTCGGCGGTGTGGTCAACAACAGCCGCTTCTTCGCTGCGCAGGTCGTCGCCGCCAACGGCACCGTCGTGGCGTTCGGCGGACAGTCGACGAGGGACTGGACGACACGGCGACGACGGTGGCCCTCCGAAACCGTCGCCTGTCAGTCGATGCACGCGGCTCTCCGGTTCGGGGTCTTCCACAGGTGATTGTCCTGCGAACGGGACGGACGAGTGGTTACAAAAACCCACCACACGGATGTCAAATTTGATTTTTGTGCCAGGCGATGGGATTTCACTGGTCGGTGCCGATGGCCGCACCGAGGACCGCCAGGAGGCCGCTGACGAGGAGGGCAGCGCCACAGACGGCACCGACCGATGGCAGCGGGAAGGGAGAGGTGGTGTACGGGCCGGTGACGCCGTCGCCCGAGGACGCGAACGCCTGGACCGCGTCGACGCCGCCGTAGCCGACGGCGAAGCCACAGAGCGCGGCGAGGACCGCGAGGCTGCCGACGCCGAGACCGGCCATGGTCGCGACGTTGTCGATCGCGACGAGGTGCAACGCCTCACGCTCGGTCAACGTCGCTCCCCGCGCGCGGAGCGAGACGGCCGCGACGGCGAGACCCGCCGCGAGTTCCGCGCCGAGACCGAACAGACCGACGACCAAGACAACCGGTGTCGCGGCGAGCGGTGTGCCCCCCAGAGAGCCCTCGCGAACCGTCGGGGGAAGCGTCAGGCCGATGGGGAGACACAGCGCGAGCGACCCGGCGACGGCGGCGAACAGGAACAGTTTGCGTCGTTGCGAGAGCCGCGTGATGCCGACCGCCAGTCGTCGGCGGTGGAACTCGCTCCCGTCGAGGAGGGTGTGGGCGACGGGGTCGTCGTACGCGTCTCCCGAATCGCCCTCGTTCGAGTCGTCGGTCATCCCCTCGTTCGCTCCGCAGGACTCGTCGTACCTAACTCTCGTGGCAGGACGGGGACCGAGACGCGTGGGCGATGACGACGGTTCGGGTTCGCGCAAGCGTTTATGCCGCTTCGCTGCGTCCTGTTACTCGTATGCCAGTTCGAAGCTCGGACGCGACGTGGGAAGGCGACCTGAAGAACGGGGAAGGGCACCTGTCGCTCGGGAGCGGCGCCTTCGAGGGACCGTACTCGTTCCTCTCGCGGTTCGAAGACGGTGAGGGGACGAACCCGGAGGAACTCATCGCGGCCGCCCACGCCGGCTGTTACGCGATGGCGCTGTCGAACGACCTCGCGTCGGACGGCCACGAACCCGAGCGGGTCGACGCGACGGCGAACGTCCACCTCGACATGGAGAGCCTCACCATCGACACCATCGAACTCGTCGTCGAGGCGTCGGTGCCCGGCATCGACGAGGAGACGTTCATGGAGTACGCGGAGGGCGCGAAGGAGAACTGTCCCGTCTCGCGGGTGCTCGCGGGCGCGGAGATCTCGCTCGACGCGACGCTCGTCTGAGAGGCCCGGGGAGTCGTACACAGCGACGACCCGAGTCATCGGCTTTTATGCCCGTTCGGTTCGGTGGACTCGGTGTCATGTCGGACATCCAGACGCACACGCTCAGCACGGACGGCTTCTCCTCGAAGAGTCAGGTCGGCGACTTCACCCTCGACATCGACGCCCTCGGCGACGACGGCCCGACGCCGAACCAGGTGCTCGTCGCTGACTACGCCTCCTGTTTCCTCCCGGCGTTCCGCGTCGGCGGACAGCAGACCGGCAACGACGACCTCGGCAAGATCCAGATCGACGCGGAGGCCGACCTCGACGACGACGACGACCTCGCCTCGATCAGGTTCGACATCTACGTCGAGGCCGACCTCGACGACGAGACGCTCGCGGACATCACGGAGCGCGCGGAGGGCATCTGCCACGTCCACGCCGCGCTCCGCGAGGGCCTCCACGCGGACATCACGGTCCACGGCGGCGCGGACATCCAGAGCTGAACCTAACCGGCTGACCGACGCTCGATTCTCGCCGGTCGCGGTGCGCCCGCCGAGAGCTGCTGCCGTGGCCGTCGCTCGTCGCGGCGAGCGGGAGAAGGGGCTACCGCCGGTACATCCGATAGCTCATCGCTCGGCCGTCGACGATGACGACCTCCCGTTCCTCGGGGTCGTGCGACAGGGGCAACTCGCGCTCCTCGCGGAACACGTACGGGCTGTTCGGTGCTTCGACCGGTTCGTCCATGTTCATTGGTACCACACGGCACGTATATAACTCTTCGTCAGACGCCCGCATCGCGCGGGACGGTCGTCGAAAAAGGAGAGTCGAACGGCCCGAACGGCTCAGTCGTCGGCGGTCGCCGAAGCCGCCGAGTGGTTCACCTCGGTGC
>JBEPYA010000289.1:0-4587 GCA_041641615.1 Salinigranum sp.
GACGCCGGTCAGCATGTTCAGCATGAGACTGAGGCTCGCAACGCCGACGACGAGTGCGACGACGAGTCTGACCGGTAGCCCCTCGATGGCCCGTTCGTCACGGCAGAAACGGGACAGGTCGAGGACGGGCGTGAGCGAGCGAGTGGCCATCGATCGGTCGTGTCCGTTCCGTTTCGGGGGTGACATACCGTCCGGTGGCCCCGTCCCCGTATATGAACCCTCGGCCGAGCGTTTATGCGGGAGAGCGAAGCCAGTCCGGGACCATGCACGTGCTCGGACGGGCGAGGGGGCGAGGAGAAGCGTCGGACGGACCGGTCGGTGAACTGGGCCGGTACCGTGCCCGCGATGGGAGCAGCGGTGCGGCCGTCGCCGTCGATCTCGACCGCCCGCACGCGGCGCTCGTCGTCGGGAAACGGGGCTACGGCAAGTCGTACACGCTGGGCGTCCTCGCCGAGGAGTGTGCACGGGCGCCGGGCGTGGTCCCAGTCGTCGTCGACCCGCTCGGTGCCCTCCACGGGCTCGGTGCCTGGGGCCGCGTCGTCTCCACCCCCACAGTCCGGGCGTCGGCCATCCCGCCGCAGTCGTGGCCCGAGCTCGTCGGCCTCGACCCTGTCTCTCCGCCGGGTGCGCTCGTCTGGCGGGCCGCGGCTGCCGAGGACACGCTCACGGGGATGCATACGCACGTCGCGGAAGCCGACGCCGACCGGGGGGCGAAGCGGGCGGCGACGAACCACCTCGACCTGGCACGTTCCTGGGGGGTGTTCTCACCGAGCGGTCTGGACGCCGACGCGCTCGTCACGGAGCGGGTGACGGTGCTCGACTGTGCGGGGCAGTCGTCGGGTGCACGCGACGCGGTGACGTACGCCGTCGCGCGGGCGCTGTACGACGCACGCGTCGCAGGAGAACTCGACTGTCTCCCCTGGCTGTTCGTCGACGAGGCGCACGTCGCGTTCGACGGTGTCGCCGGCGCGGCGCTGGAGACGCTTCTCACACGGGGGCGTGCGCCGGGCGTCAGCCTCGTCTGTGCGACCCAGCGACCCGGGGCCCTGCCGCCGGTCGCGACTTCGCAGGCCGACCTCTTCGTCGCCCACCGACTCACCGCGGAGGCGGACGTGGCGGCGCTCGGGGCGTGTGAGGCGACGTACGTCGACGGCAGGCTTCGAGAACGACTCCCCAACAACCGGGGTGAGGCGCTCGTCGTCGACGACCGCACGGAGTCCGTCCACGTCGTCCGCGTGCGCGAGCGAGAGACGGACCACGGGGGCGAGAGTCCGCGAGCGAGTGCGATAGCCGCGGTGAGCAGTCGAAACGAACCGAAAGCGACGAGTGACGGCGACGGGTTCGGACGGGCATGAGACGAACCGATCCGCTGTACGTGAGCGTCGGCGGGTTCGTCGGAGCCGTCCTTCGCTGGACCGTCGGCGTATACGTGGCGGGCGAACCGGGGACGCTCCTCGTGAACGTCCTCGGGAGCTTCGCGCTGGGCGTGTTGGTCACGGTCGCCACCACCCACCGCACGCGGGTGCTCGTCGGCACGGGACTGCTCTCCTCCTTTACCACCTACAGCACGTTCGCCGTCGAGACGGCCGCGCTCGCCCCCTCGATGGGACTCGTGAACGTCGGCGCGAACTACGCGTTCGGTATCGTCGCGGCCGTTCTCGGTATCGCGTGGGGACGTCGCCGATGACGCCCGACGCGTCGCTCTCGGCCGCGCTCCTGGTCGGCTTCGGCGGCACGCTCGGGGGGCTCGCACGGTTCGGCGTCGACACCTACTTTGGCGGTCGGCGGGGGGTCTTCGCCGTGAACGTCCTCGGGAGCGTCGCGCTCGGCGCGCTCGTCACCGCGCCCGTCGACGGCGCGCTCCTCCTGGTTTTCGGGACGGGGTTCTGCGGCGCGTTCACGACGTTCTCCTCGTTCGCCGTCGGCGTCGTCGAGCACGCACAGGCGGGCGAACGTCGGGTCGCAGCGCGCTACGCGCTCGGGACGCTCGTCGCCGCGCTCGGCGGAGTGGCGCTCGGCGGGGGCGTGGTCGCTCTGCTCGCCTGATTCCTTACTCTCGCCACACGAGCCCTTCGATTCGGCCCCGAAGGACTCGTTCGTGGGCGGCGTCCGCCCGCGCGCTCGCGGTCCGTCGGCACTCGACCGTCGCCACCAGGTCGTACCGGTCCGACTGGGTGTCGACGTGCTCCGTTGTCCACTCACAGCGGACGGTGTCGCCGGCGTAGACGGGCGCGAGGAACTCGAACTCCATCGTTCGGGCCAGTACTTCGAGGTCGCCGCCGATCTCCGTCGACAGCGTCGCCGTCAGGAGACCGTGGACCATCGGCGGCTCCCGTTCGGTGTGGATGGCCTGGGTGTCGCGAGAGACCGCGACGAAATCGCCGACGTCGTCGGCCGTGAACGTGCGCTCGACCACGTGGACGTCACCCGCTTCGGGAGGCATTGGATGGGGTTCGGTAGAGGGAGAGATAGGTGGGTTGGTTCGATCTCCGGTTCGTGCTACCCTCTCTCAACCCCGCGACCGTGTCCTATTCGCGATTCTCGGGCGGACCCTGCTCGTTCCTCTCCGCACCTTAATCTCTCCCGTCCGTCCCGCGGTCTCTCTCGTCGTCGTTCGCTGTCGGGAGATCGACCGTGAGCGTGTGCGTTCCGGGTTCGAATGTTCTGGGTCCGGCGTGGAAGAACTCCCGCGTCCGGTTCCGGTCGAAGCCGGGAGACGACGCCTCGTAGCTCGCGAGGCGGAGTGAGAGCGGTTCGCCCGCCTCGACGGTGAAATTGACACGAGCCGTCCCGCCCTCGACGCCGAACGATTCGACCGCGAGCCGGTCGGCGGTGCGGTCCGGCGCGACGATGCGATGTATCGTCACGCCGTCCACGGCGCTACCGTAGACGATAGCGACCTGCGGGGAGACCGACTCAGCCGGCGTGTCCGATGCGTTCTGTGCAGTGACGGTCGTACCGGTGCCGACGCTGAACTCACAGTTCTGAGTGGCGTCGCTGTTCTCGACCGGGGCGTTGACGTCCGCGGCGAAGTTCCCCTGGTCACAGAGCTCGACGGTGGCGTTGCCTCCGACCGTCAGGGTCGACCCCTCGCCGGCGCTGATGGTGCTGTTCTGCACGAGACCACTGTCGATGACCGGGGCAGTGATGCGCTCGGCGAAGTCCTCCTGGTCGGCGATCTCGACCGTCGAGTCCTCTCGAATCGTCACGTCCACTCTCGGGCCGACGCTGAACGTGCTGTTCTGGGTGAGGCCGCTCTCTTCGACGGGCTTTTGGATGGCCTCGGCGAAGTCCTCTTGGTCGGTCCCCTCGACCGTCGAGTCGTCCATGACCGTCACCGTCGCTCTCGGGCCGGCGCTGAACGCGCTGTTCTGCGTCAGTCCGCCATTCTCGATCGAGGCGTTGATGTCCTCGGCGAAGTCCTCCTGGTCGGTCCCCTCGACCGTCGAGTTGCCCGTCACCGTCACGTCCACTCTCGGGCCGACGCTGAACGCGCTGTTCTGAACGAGGTCACTGTCGTGGACCGGAGCAGTGATGTCCTCGGCGAAGTCTTCCTGATCGGCGATCTCGACCGTCGAGTCGTCTTCGACCGTCACCGTCGCTCTTGGGCCGGTGCTGAACGTGCCGTTCTGGGTGAGGCCGCTGTTCTCGACCGAGGCGTCGATGTCCTCGGCGAAGTCCTCCTGGTCGCAGACTCCGACCGTCGAGTTGCCCGTCACCGTCACGTCCGACCTCGGGCCGACGCTGAACGTGCCGTTCTGCACGAGACCGTCGCCGGTGACCGAGGCGTCGATGTCCTCGGCGAAGTCCTCCTGGTCGGCGATACGGAGCGCCGACCCGTTCGCGACCCGTACAGTCGACTCGGGGCCCATGTCGACCTCGTCCACCTCCATCGTCGAGCCGTTCGTGACGGTCAGATTCGACCTCGCTCCGATCTCGAGGCTCTCGAGGGTCGACCCGTCCGTGACTCTCACGTCGGTCTCGGGGCCGACGTGGAGTTCTCCCACCGTCGACTCGTTTGTCACGATCACCGCTTCGACGTCGAGTTCGCAGTCCCGTGTGGGACCGGTGTTCGCATCCGCGGCGCTGCTCGCCTCGGCGACGTCCGTCGAGTCGCAGACGTCGTCCGTCGACTGATTCACGACGACGACTCCGCCGGTCGGGGGCGTCGCCTGTCGGACTCCGGCACCGTCATCGACTGGAGCGAACGACTGGCCAGCCCACTCGCCGCTGTCGGTCCTCCGAGAGTCGTCGCCAGAACTGTGGCTCACGCCGACAACTCCGCCCACGCCGATGAGCAGCACACACATCAGGACTACGAACGCTGTTCTCCCTGCCTCGAGCTTTCTTGTCACAGAGACAGGAGAAACCGACGCTACTTGCTCGTGATGCTTGTAAACTAATCGCACCCTGTCCGATGAACTCGAATCGCGAGGAGACCGGACGGTGACGTCTCGTCTCTGATCGGCGGGACAGGCCGAAAGAGAGTCCGGACCGTCGTCCTCACCCCTCCCGACCGAAAGAGAGTACGGCCTCTGTGGTCTCCGCGACGGTAGCCAGCCGCAACCCGAACACCGAGAGCAGGGC
>JBEPYA010000290.1:0-4586 GCA_041641615.1 Salinigranum sp.
CTTCGTCGCGGGTGAACTGGACCTGCTCGTGCTGGATCGGGGCTGTGTTGCCCGCGACACACCGAAGGGGGAGGCCGCGCTCGCGGCGTTCCGCGCGAGCGTCGAGCGCCACAACGCCCGGCTGATGCACGCCGAGCCGAACCAGTCGGCGGCGTTCCCCGTCGTGGTCTCGCTCACCTACGTGACGCGCGACGAGGTCGTGGTGGCGGGGACGACGGGCGACGACGGGACAGAGCGCGGCGGCGACGAGGCCGACGCAGCGGACGGGCAGAGCGAGGCCGGTTCCGGCGGCACGGGCGGCGACGGCGCGTCGACGACGAGCCGAGAGGGACCGCTCGCCATCCCGGGTATCGGCACCAGCGTCTTCGCCCAGGACTCGACCGGGTCGCCCGCAGATATCGACCCGCCGTTCCCGTTCGGGTCGCTCGTCCTCGCGTTCGCCTTCCTCGTCCCGATGAACTTCGTGATTCAGGCCTACGGTTCGACCGTGCTCAACGAGCGGGTCAACCGCCGGGGCGAACTCCTCCTCGTCGCGCCCGTCACCCCCGGCGACATCGTCGCCGGGAAGACGCTGCCGTACCTGACGGCGATGGTCGCGGTGACGACGCTCATCGCACTCTTGGTCGGCGGGGGCGTCGTCTCCGTCGCCGCCGTCGTCCCGCTCGCTCTCCTCTTCCTGGCGGCGACGTTCGTCGGCGCGATGTTCGCGCGGTCGTTCAAGGAACTCACGTTCGTCACCGTGACGGTGAGCGTGTTTCTCACCTCCTACGCGTTCGTTCCGGCCATCTTCACGAACGTGACGCCCATCGCGCTCATCTCGCCGCTCTCGCTCGTCGTCAGAGACCTCCAGGGAACCGGCGTCGACCTGCCCTCGTACCTGTTCTCGACGGGTCCCATCTACCTCTCCTCGATGGTCCTGTTCCTGCTCGGTATCGGCGTCTACCGCGAGGAGGACATGTTCACACAACGACCGGTCCCTCTCAAGTTCCTCGACGCGCTCGCCGCGCGGCTGTCGGGAACGGGGTCTGTCGCGCTCGTCTCCGCGCTCTCCATCCCGTTCGTCCTCGTCGCCGAACTGCTCGGCGTCGCCGTCCTCTTCGCGCTGCCCATCTCGGTCTCCATCCCCGTAATCCTCGTCGTCGTCGCGCTCGTCGAGGAAGTCGCGAAGAGCCTCCACGTGCTGGCGGGCTTCGAGAAGGGCCGATTTACTTCCTCCACTCGGAGCGCGCTCACCGTCGGCGCGGCCTCTGGCGTGGGCTTCTTCGCCGGCGAGAAGGTGACGGCTGTCGTCCAACTGGTCGGCCTCCCCGAACTCGCGGTCGGTCGAGCGGCGTTCGCGCCGGCCGGGACCGTCGGCATCGAGGCCCTCCCCATCGCGCTCGCCCTCTTGGCGGCACCGCTCGTGCTCCACGTCGTGACGGCGTCGCTGTCGGCGCTCGGCGCGCGACGGGGGTTCCAGTGGTATCTCATGGGGCTCGGGACCGCCGTCTGCGTCCACACGGTGTACAACCTCGCGGTGGTGACGCTCCTTGGCTGACGGCTCGCTCACCGTCGCCCGACGGGAGCTACAGGTGCTGAAGGCCGAGAAGACGATCGTCCTCGCGCTGCTCATTCAGGTGTTCATCGCCGCTTTCTCGTCGTTCCTGGTCGTCGGGCTCGTCTCGCTGTACGACCCCGGGAGCGTCCAGGGTTACCAGGTCGACGTCGCCCTCAGCGGCCCCGAAGCGGAGGCGAGCGAACTGCTCGCCGTCGCGAACCGTCAGCCCGGTGTGCGCCCGATTCCGTACGAAACGAGGGAAGCCGCCCTCGCCGCGTTCGAGGAGGGTGACGTCGAAGCCGTCCTCGTGGCACAGCGGCGCGACGGCCGGACGTTCGTCCGCGCGACGGTGCCCGACTCGAACATCGAGACGACCGTCACGGTGGTTCAGGTGCGCGAGGTGCTCCGGGCGTTCGAGCGCGCCGAGCGCACCGAGCGCGCGAGTTCGCTCCGGCGCGTCCCGCTCGACCTCCCGCCGGAGGGGACGTCGAGCCCGTACTTCGGCTTCACGTACACCGTCCTCGTTCCGCTCCTGCTCTTCCTCCCGGTGTTCATCAGCGGGTCGCTCGCCGTCGACTCGCTCACCGAGGAGCGCGACCGGGGGACGCTCGAACTGCTCCGGGTCGCTCCCGTCTCCTTCGGCGACATCGTCGACGGGAAGCTGCTGGCCGCGGCGGGACTGGCACCCACACAGGCCGCGCTCTGGATCGCTCTCCTCCGACTGAACGGCACGAGCGTCTCACATCCGTTGCTCCTAGTGGCGTTCGTCGCCTCGCTCGCCGTCCTCGTGGTGTCTCTCGCGCTCGCGCTCGCCATCGTCACCCCCGACCGACGAACCGCGCAACTGCTGTACTCCGTCGTCGTCCTCCTCGTGTTCGGCGGGAGCACAGTCCTCCCAGTGAACCCCGCGAACGTCGCCGCGCGACTCGCCATCGACAGCGCCGACCCGACGAGCGCAGTCGCCGTCGGGACAGTCGCCGCCGTCGGTGGCGGAGCGTACCTCGGGCTCCGGTGGCTGACGCGACGTGTCGACCCTGCGACCCTCTCGTGAGCGAGGGAGTAAGCGGAACGCACACAAGGGCGGGGGTCACACGCTCTGGTATGGGAATCGGCGGAACCGCGAAGAAGCTCCAGAAAGTCGCGGAGATGGGCGAAGAGCTGTACAAACGGATCAACGACCTCCGGGCGCAGGTCGCGGAGATGCGCGAGACGGTCACCGCGACGCACGAGCGGGTCGACCGACTCGAACGGGAGGTGGCCGAACAGCGCGCCATCCTCCAGGCGCTCGCCGAACGGGAGGGCATCGACGTCGACGCGCTGATCGCCGAAGCGCACATCTCGGAGGCCGAGAGTGGGACGACGACCGACGACGGCGGCGAGACACGGCCTTCGGACGACGCGAGCGACGGAGCCGCAGGCACCGGCGACACGGCCACCGAGACCGACGAGCCTTCGGACGCAGCTGCGGATGCGGATGCGACCTCAGATGCAGACTCGGCCTCGGACACGGAGTCGACGCGCGACTCGACCGAGTAAGCCGACTCAGCCGAGGAGACGGCCGTGTTCGACCTTCATGCACTTGTCCTGGACGACGTCGAGCCCCGCCTCCTCGGCGCGGGCGGCCGCGTCGTCGTCGCGGATGTCGAGCTGGAGCCAGATGGCCTCGACGTCACCGCGGTCGTCGTGGCGTTCGAGGACTTGGTCGACGATGCCACTCACTTCCGCACTCGGCCGGAACACGTCGACGAGTTCGACGTCGTCGGGGACGTCCGCGAGGCTGTCGTACGCCGGTTCGCCGAGAATCTCGTCGGTCGTCGGGTTCACGGGAACGACGCGGTAGCCGTGTCGCTGGAGGTATTTCGGAATCTCGTGTGCGGCCTTCCCGGGCGTGCTCGAACAGCCGATGACGGCGACCGGCGTCAGGTCGAGGAGTCGGCGCAGGCCGTCGTCGCTGGTGACTGGCATGGGCGGAGAGAGTACCGCGGGGGATAAAAACGAACGGCCGTCCGGCGACGAGCGGGTCCGAGCGTCCTGGTCTCGCTACGGGAGCCGAACCGTCGGTTCGCCGTCCTCGTGGGTGGTGACGATGCCGTCGAACAGCTGCTTGAGCGTGTTCATCGTCTGATCGTCGTGGGCCGTCGAGTCGATGGAGAACAGTCCGAGCCCGCCGATGCTCTGGACCCTCCCCGTAAAGACGTGGAGGAACCGGAAGACGGTCTGGAGGTCCGAGTACATCAACAGCGTCGACAGCGAGTGGAGCATGACGCGGTTCCGTTCGAGTCCCCTGACCTGGGAGTACTCCTCCAGCACCTCGGAGAACTTGATCCCGATTCCGGTCATGTCGACGGGCGAGGAGGCGTACTTGACGTGGTCGTTCTCGGCGACGTCGCTGATCCCCTGCTGTCGGGTGACGCAGTCGATGACGGTGAGAGGCTTGTCGTCGACCTCGAACCGGGATTCGAACTCGTTCAGCACGCGCTGGGCGCTGTCCTTGGTACTGACGACGACGGCTCCCTCGCCCGCGTCGATACCGCCGGCGATGACGTCGAAACCGAGCGACCGCTTGCCGGTCAGTGGCGGTCCCGCCAGCAGGATGTTCGTCCCCGGTTGCACTGTGGCGTCGAGTGCAGGCGAGAGGTCATACATGGGAGACCTCCCGGGCAGTCAGTCCCGTAAGTAAAGAGACGCTTGTGCGCCGGGCCGACTCTCCGGGAGTCATTAGGTGATAGCAAGATACAGTGTGCCGGTAATATTCTTTTTGATTCCATTACCAGTCATGGACACGTCGTGTCGGGATTTCTATCGGGGCCGACCGGGTGTGGGGTCGTCGCCCTCCGTGGGCTCGTCGGTCTGACCGGTGGTCTCGGGCGACGACCACCCGCGTTGACGACAGGTCGGTCACCCCTCCCGAGGACGTGCGAAACCACGAGGTTTAACACGGCGTGTCTCGCTACGTTCCGGTACGGGCGCTTAGCTCAGTTTGGACAGAGTGCTTGGCTTCGGACCAAGTTGTCGCGGGTTCAAATCCTGCAGCGCCCACTCGTCTTGC
>JBEPYA010000291.1:0-4584 GCA_041641615.1 Salinigranum sp.
CTTTCGTGAGGTAAAACGACGAACCTCTTCGTTTTCGAATACGTTCAGTCACGTCGACCCAGACACAGCCGAAACGTGGCTGCAATCCTTCGCCGTCTGGCAAAACTCGCTTAAGTAAACACGATGCACCGCCCCCGCCAGGACTTCTTGGGCGTGGTTCACATGATAGTTATCGCGGATATCACGGTGCCTGCGAGCGCATTCGAACTCGGACGGCTACTGGAGGAGTTCCCGAACGCTCGTATCGAACTCGAACGAATCGTTCCGCTCCGCGATACGATCATCCCGCTGTTCTGGATGACCGAGAGCGACCCCGACGAGGTCCTCTCTTCGCTCATCGGTTCTCCCCTGACGGCCGAGGCACGCTTCCTAACGGACGACGGGAACCGCCAGCTGTTCGAGGTCCGGTGGACGGCAGACGTCGACGGACTCGTGACGGCGCTCGTCGAGACGGAGGCGAAGATGCTCGAAGGAAGCAGCACGGGAGAGGGGTGGGACTTCCGGCTCCAGTTCCGTAACCGCGAGGCCCTCTCGCGGTTCCGCGACCTCGCCGAAGAGAGCGGTATTCCGATCATGCTCCGCCGGGTGTACAACCCGAACTTCCCGCGCGACGAGAGCGTCCTCTCCTCGGAGCAGGCCGAGGCGCTGATGGTCGCGTACGAACGGGGCTACTTCGAGGTCCCGCGAGCGGTGACCGCGTCAGAACTCGCCGGATACTTCGGTATCAGCGACAACGCGCTCTCACAGCGGATACGACGGGGGCTCTCGGCACTCATCTACGAGACGATGGTTCGGCGCTGACTGCCGCCCGACACGGGGGGACGCGTGTTGGCCGGGTAGTACGTATCTGATACGCAATTTTAACACGGGTTCCTTCGATACCGAAGGTAACGTTCCAGCCCATGGCCGGAGTAGGAGGAAGACGAGAGTGAAGAGTACAGGAAATCGAGAACGGTACCTGGCTGGAGTCACGTACGACCCGATTCGACGCCGGGTGCTCGACGAACTCGCCGCCCGCAGCCCGCCAGTCCCCGTCACGGAGCTGGCTGCCGCGGTCGCCGAATCACCCGGTGAGTTCGACGAGGCGGTCGTCGCGCATCTCCACCACGTCCACGTTCCGAAACTCGACGAGGCCGGTCTCGTCACCTACGACGTGACCGAGCAGCTCGTCACCGAGGTCACGGAGGAAGCACGACTCGCCCTCGAAGCGTACGAGCGGTGGGCGGCCGCGTTCGACCGGCCGGAACTGGACGGCGACGAGCCGGCGGCTCCACTGCCACAGACGGAGGACGTCTCCGATCAGAAGACGACCGTGATCGTGGACGTCGAGGTACCGGCGGATCAGTTCGTGCTCGGTGACGTTATCTCCCACGACGCGGAAATCCAGATCGAACTCGAACGCATCGTCCCGCTCGACCACGCCGTCCTGCCGTTCCTGTGGGTCTCCGACGGTTCCCACGACGCCATCGAGGAACTGCTCCGCTCCTCGGAGTACGTCACCAGTGTCACCCGACTCGTCACGCTGGAGAACCGAGCGCTCTATCAGCTGGAGTGGACGCAGGACGTCAACGGCGTCATCGGCCAGCTCGAGGCGGCGGCGGGCGTCATCATGGAGGGCCACGGTCGACCCGGGTCGTGGTCGCTCCGCCTCCGATTTACGAGCCACGAGCAGTTCAAGCGGTTCACGGACGGCTGCCGTAAGCTGGGGGTCGACCTCACACTCCGTGCCGTCTACAACCCACATCCACCGGTCGACGGCGGGAGCCTGACGCCGGCCCAGCGCGAGGCACTCCGCGTCGCGTCCGACCGGGGGTACTTCAAGATCCCCCGGGAGGTGACGCTGCGAGAACTCGCCGAGCACTTCGGCGTGAGCGAACAGGCCATCTCCCAGCGGCTCCGCCGGGGTCTCGACACCCTCGTCACCGGGTCGCTCGACGGCTGAACGAGACAGTCCTCCCCTTCCCGCCTCTTCCCGCGTCGTTACGTCATACTCGCTCGCCGTCGACTCCACGAGCGGGCCATACAGCCGGCGTGTCGACGTCCTGCACACGGGCGACCCTTTCGTGACGTTTAAGTGCGCTCTCCCAGTTGTATCGACTGCAAACACTGTAGGGGCAGCGGGTCCCGAGTCCGCGATGGGCGACAGTGAATCAGAACGCGGGTTGCGGTAGCCAAGCCTGGCCCAAGGCGCAGGGTTGCTAACTCTGTGGCGTCAAGCCTCCGGGGTTCGAATCCCCGCCGCAACGCTCACCAACACTAGTCATGAGTGCAGAAGAACCACAGGACGACTCTGCCGAAGACGACGACGACCTTCGGTACTTCGTCAGAATCGGTCAGACCGACCTCGACGGGACGAAGAGCGTCGAGCGAAGCCTGACCGACATGGACGGAATCGGCAAGCGTACAGCGCGCATCGTCGCCGACGCGGCCGGCGTCGACCGAATGGCGACGTTCGGCCGCCTCGACGACGACGACATCGACGCCGTGACAGCGGTCGTCGAGAGCCTCGAAGATCACATCCCGGCGTGGATGGCGAACCGCCAGCGCGACTTCTACAGCGGGGAGACGAGCCACATCGTCGGCTCGGACCTCGGTCAGAAGCGCACCCACGACATCAACCGGATGAAGATGATCAACTGCTACAAGGGTGTGCGACACAAGCGCGGGCAGAAAGTCCGCGGGCAGCGAACCAAGTCCACCGGTCGCTCCGAGGGCACCATCGGTGTCAACGTCGAGGCGATCAAGGAGGACATGGCTGAAGAGGCGGGTGAGGACGAATGACGACCGGGAAGAACACCAAGTTCTACGAGACGCCGAACCACCCGTTCCAGGGCGAGCGCATCGCTTCCGAAGCGGGCCTGCTCGGCGACTACGGCCTGAAGAACAAGGAGGAGCTCTGGCGCGCCCAGTCGCAGCTCCGCGACATCCGTCGCGAGGCCCGACGCCTCCTCGGTGAGGCACAGGGCGACGTCGAGGACGCCGAGGTCGCCGGTGCGGAGTTCCTGAACCGGCTTCGGCGGTTGGGAATCCTCTCCGAGGAGGACGACATCTCTCAGGTGCTCAGTCTGGACGTTACGGACCTGCTCGAACGGCGTCTGCAGACCATCGTCTACCGCAAAGGACTGGCGAACACGCCGAACCAGGCGCGCCAGTTCGTCACCCACGGCCACATCACGGTCGACGGCGCTCGTGTCACGGTGCCGTCGCGAAAGGTCGAGGTCGACGAGGCGGACCTCGTCGCCTTCGACGGGAACAGCCCGCTCGACGACGACCTCCACCCCGCACGGGCGGAGGCACAGGAGTAACCCATGAGTGAATCAGACGAAGACCGCTGGGGTATCGCCCACATCCACGCGTCGTTCAACAACACGCTGATGACCGTCACCGACCAGACCGGCGCCGAGACCGTCGCCAAGTCCTCGGGCGGGTCGGTCGTGAAGCAGAACCGCGACGAGGCGTCGCCGTACGCCGCCATGCAGATGGCCGACGCCATCGCCGAGGAAGTGAAGGCGGCGGGCATCACGAAGCTGCACGTCCGCATCCGCGGCCCCGGCGGGAACCGGACGAAGTCGCCCGGCCCCGGCGCACAGGCGGCCATCCGCGCGCTCGCTCGCGCCGGCATCGAGATCGGTCGCATCGAGGACGTCACGCCGCTGCCGCACGACGGCACCCGAGCGCCCAAGAACCGACGGTTCTAAAATGACAGAGGATTTCGAAGTCGAGTTCATCGAACGCTCCGACCGGAAGGCGCGCTTCGTCGCGCGCGGGCTGACGCCGGCGTTCGCCAACGGCATCCGCCGGGCGATGATCGCCGACGTCCCGACGTTCTCCATCGACGACGTGCGGTTCGTGGAGAACTCCTCGGTGATGTTCGACGAGATGATCGGCCTCCGTCTGGGACTGGTCCCGCTGACGACGCCTCTCGACGACTTCGAGGTCGGAGAGAGCGTCACGCTGGCGCTCGACGTCGAGGGACCGGCGACGGCGTACTCCGGCGACATCGAGACGTCGGACCCCCTCGTCGAGCCCGCGGACCGGAACGTCCCCATCATCGAACTCAAGAACGGTCAGCGGCTCGAACTCGAAGCCGACGCCGTCCTCGAGACGGGCAAGGCACACGCCAAACAGCAGGGCGGCGTGGCCGTCGGCTACCGACACCTTCAACGTGTCGACGTGGTCGGCGACGACCCCGACGCGGAGTTCGACGAGCAGGACCCGAACATCCTGCGCGGCGTCATCGAGGACGAAGGCGAACTCATCCCCACGGAGGAGTTCGACAACGACCTCACGAACCGCTACCCCGGCAAGGAGGTCGAGGTCCACGACGTCCCCGGCGCGTTCGTCTTCCACGTGGAGACGGACGGGTCGTTCAGCGTCGAGGAGCTGGTGACCCGCGCGGTCGACTCTATCGAAGCGCGTGCGGCCGAACTCGAAGAGAAGGTCGCGATCTAACCACAGGACAGCACAGATGCGCCCCCGAAACCCCACACTCACGACGGTGCGCTCTCCCGTCCGGCCAGCAGAGCGGCCATCCACGCGCTCGTCGCTCGTTCCCACGAGCGCGAGCGCGGGGACGGGGAGTCC
>JBEPYA010000292.1:0-4506 GCA_041641615.1 Salinigranum sp.
CAGTGGCGACGGCGAGGGATTTAACGCTTCCCTGCTCGTTCCGGTGGGGTTAGGTTCTCCACGTCCGTCCCCTCTCGTATGGCCTTTCACACGTTCGACATAGACCGCGCCGACGAGCTGGAGAAGCCGGACCGGTACCGCTTCCTGTCGCGCGAGGAACTCCTCGACCTGCTCGACCCCGCCCCCGAGGACGTCGTCGCCGATCTCGGCAGCGGGACCGGCTTCTACACCGACGAGGTGGCGCCGTTCGTCGACACGCTGTACGCCGTCGACGTTCAGAGCGAGATGCACGACCGGTATCGGGAGAAGGGCCTCCCCCCGGCGGTCGAACTCGTGACCGCCGAGGTCGGCGACCTCCCCTTCGACGATGACGCGCTCGACGCGGCGTTCTCGACGATGACCTACCACGAGTTCGCCACACCCGAGTCGCTGGCGGAACTCGCCCGCGTGGTCCGCCCCGGCGGCCACGTCGTGACCGTCGACTGGTCGGCGCGCGGCGACGCGGCGGACGGACCACCGGTCGACGAGCGCTACGATCTGGGCGAGGCGGTCACGGCGTTCGCCGACGCCGGCTTCGCCACCCTCCGCGCCGCGGAGCGCCGGGAGACGTTCGTCTCGGTCGTCCGGCGTGAGCGCTGACTCGCTCGCGGGTGAACGAACGACCGATCATATCTCCCATACACGAGTATTTCTTCCAATATTCATCCTCGATTCGGGGAATATTGACGTAGACTAGCTAATTAAATGATTAAATGACGTACCAGGAGAACGGTTAAACGCGGCGTCGTGCGAAGGGGACTCATGGTTGTACACAACGCCGCGATCGACCCGCACCGCAGCCACCACGGCTACTACGAGTGTCTCTCGTGCGGCGCCCGAGCGGCGAGCGAGGACCGCCTCGGGCGCTGTGCCGACTGCGGCGGCGACGTCCGCAACATCAGTATCGCCCGCGAGTGAGCGGGGTCGCTGGGGTGGCCGGTCCCCGAACCGCCGACTCGACGGAACAACCGTCTGCTCGCTTTCTCGTCGCGACAGGGCGCACCGTCCGCGTCGTGACCGCCCCATCAGTGTGACCCCTCCCGGATTCAGTCTCGAACCGGTTCGGTGCCGCCGACACCCCCCATCGACGTGCTCCATTCGACGAGAAGGACGACTGCGCCGCCGACGACCGCCGCCGCGAGGAAGCTCCCGACGATCTCCGGCGTCCAGCCCTGATTCGCCTCGGCGAGTCGACGGCCGACGTCGGCGACGGGCGCGCGAAGCGCGCCGACGATGAGGCTGACGAGGAACGCGAGTGTCGCCTCCCGACGCCGGCTGAGCGCCCACTGGACGACGTGTGACGTCGTGAATAGGCCCACGACCGCCCCGGAGACGAACGTCACGACGGTCACGACCGAGGGGGTGAGACTGGGAACGCTTCCCCCGAGCACGGCGGCGAGGAGGCCGTCGACCGTCTCCCTGAGCGTCCCGATCATGAACTCGTACTGCCCGAGGAGGATGAGGATGAGCGACCCGGAGATGCCCGGGAGGACGAGCGCGCTGACGGCGATGAGCCCCGCGACGAAGACGACGACGGTCTGGTGACCGAGCGTCGCCCCCGCCTGACCGGAGATAACGAACGCGAAGACGAATCCGGCGATGGCCGCGGCAACGCGCCCCCGGGTATCGAGGTGGACGTCGTCCCACAGCACCACCGCGGAGGCGGCGATGAGCCCGAAAAAGAACCCGAACGTGAGGACCGGCACGGCTTCGATGGCCGTGTCGACGAGCCGCGTCACGGTGATGATGGCGGTCACGACGCCCGTCCCCAGTACCACGAGGAACGGGAGATCCATCTCTGCGACCGCCCGCCAGGCCTCGCGGCGGTCCTCATCGGGGACGACGAAGCCCAGAAGCGACCGGAGTCGCCCCGGTGAAATCGCCGTTATCGCCCCGATGAGTCGCTCGTAGACCCCGGTGACGAGCGCGATAGTGCCGCCGGAGACGCCGGGGACCGCGTCGGCGGTCCCCATGCAGACCCCCTTCGCGTAGATGATGAGCCAACCCACCGCGGCGGTTCGTCGGTCCATCGGATCAGCTCACACCCACGGGGGCGACACGGTTGTCCGCCGCGGCCGCATCAAGACGGGACGACCGGACCACGAGATCGGACGACGCGTCCGTCGAAGCGGTGTCGTCCGACCCCGAGGCGTCCGTCGATGCGGACGCCGACGAGGACGTCGACGCCGAGTCGTCCGACGACGAGGTGCCGGTGTCCGTCGGTGCGCCCTCACTGTCGACGTCGCTGGCCGTCAACTGCGAGGTCTGCCGTTCGAGCGTGACCTCGATGGGTTCCGACTGGTCGCCGTTGACCCGTCCCTCGGGGACGTCGACGGTCGTCGTGTACTGCTCGACGCCCGCCGACCCGTTGATCTCGACGAGTTGACCGCCGGTCGAGACGTTGTACGGCCCTGTCGCGCGGACGCTCACGTTCGTGTACCCGTTCTCGGGGCCGTACTGGTCGTAGCCGGTCGTCGAGTACGGCAGTCTCATCGTGAACTCGCCGTCGGCGTTCGTCCGTGCCTGCTGACGGTAGGTGAACGTGTAGTTCCCGTTCGGGGCGCGCATGTCGACTTCGGCAGTCACCGTCGTGTTCGGCGGGGCGCCGCTGCCCTCGATGCGCGCGCCGGGGACCCGCTCGAACGTTTTCAGCCACGAGGGGTTCGTGACGAACATCTGGACCGCCGGGTAGCCCGTCAACTGTTGGGCGACGAGGAACTCGCGCTGGTACGACGAGGCGCTGAACGCCGAGCGGTTGCTCGTCCGCACCAGTCGGTAGTGTTCGAGCGCAGGCACTCGTTCTTCGGGAATAGCGCCGACGCCGCCGATCTGTGCGGTGCCGTCCTGTTCGACGTACGCTCGCGCCGCACTCATGTTCTGAAACTCACGGATCGCGTTCGTTCGGTTGCTCGGGAACGTCCGGACGCTGACCGTCTCACCGGCCGAGGTCTGTGCCTGCTGGTTCTGCCAGTCGACGACGACCGGCCGCGGCTCGACGGCGCTCCCGTGGTAGTGGTACAGGCGAACCATCTGGCTCTCGTAGTACCGCTGGTCGCGGACCGTGACGCTCGCCTGGAAGTTGCTCGTGTACATCGGCTCGAAGAAGTCCCCGCGTGAGATGTTGCTGTCGTCGTAGAAGACGATCGGCGCGCCGAACTTCGAGTTCGGCGAGGCCATCTGCCAGTCGACCATCACGAACCGCGTCTCGTTGCCCTCCTGGCTCTGGCGGGCCAGCACTTCCTCGGCCTGCTCCTCGCTCGGCGCGAGCAGGTAGTTCGCCGCCTCGGTGGCTCCCTCCTGGAACGGGTTGGCGTTCGGGATGCGCTCCGCGCGGAGCGTGATCCAGTGACCGTAGTCCCACCACGACTGGATCCCGTAACTCCCCTCCGGATAGGAGAAGTCGTCGGTCCGCTCGTACGTCCCGTAGTAGTCCATCTCGTTCGACGCGCCGCCGAACGTTCCCTCGGCGGGCGTCTCGTTCTCCATCCACTGGAGGCTGCCGTCCCACTGGACGACGTTCCCGGGGCCGTTCGACTGGGCGGTCTGCCAGGCCGTATCGCTGCTGTCGAACGACGGGTTCCCCGTGTTCCGTACGTTCAACGGCACGACGAGCACCGGTGCAAGCACGAGCATGACGACGACGGCGACGGTGATGACCTGCCACGTCTTGACGTCCGAGAGCGACTCGGGGACCGACCGGAGGTCGATGTATCGGAGGAGTTCCCCGACCAGGAAGGCGTTCATCACCGCGACGACGACCGCGAGGTAGTAGTTGAAACGAATCTGGGTGAAGGCGGCGGCCGTGATGAACGCGGCCCAGACGACGATGAACGTGCGTTCGGAGCCGTAGTCGGCCAGCAGCGCCGCGCCGACGATGAGCGCCGACACGACGAGGAGGCTCGTCACCTGGGCGTTCAGTCCGACGACGTCGCCGATGGCGCCGAAGAGGTTCGGAACGAGGAAGACCAGCGCGACGACGACGAGCGCTCCCCCGACGTACGCGAGTTCGCGCGTCTCGCCCTTGTCGATCAGCGGCTTTGCGAGCAACCAGACCGTGGCGGCGACGGCCGTAAAGAGGGTGAAACCGTACTCGATGAGGATACGGCCGGTCGCGTCGACGCCCTGCTGCTGGAGGAGGTTCGGGCTCAGGAACGGCTGCGCCTCGCCGATGGTCCGGGCGGTCGCCCCCTGCGAGAATCCGACGATACGGAGGAGTTGCGTCTGGATGAAGCCGAGAATGGACGGGGCCGCCACCGCGACGACACCGACGCCGACGACGACGATGCCGAGAACGGCGACGGGGTACAGCGACGCATCGAGGTCACGGCGCTCCCACTGCCGGGCCAAGAACGCGAGGAACACGGCCGCGAGGGCGACGCTGAACGCCGCGAGCGGCTGCAGCAGCGAGAACTGCGTGGTGGACAGCCCACCGGTGTCGAGCTGAAGGAGCATCAGCACGCCCGTCAC
>JBEPYA010000293.1:0-4495 GCA_041641615.1 Salinigranum sp.
CACGGTGCTGGCGATGTTCATCCTGAGCGACGGCGTCCAGCGCACGGGCATCGTCCAGATGCTCGGCGCGAAGATTTCCTCGTTCACCGGCGACAGCGAGAGCCGACAGCTGGGTGCGACCATCGGCCTCGTCGCCCCCATCTCGGGGTTCATCAACAACACCGCGGCCGTCGCCATCCTCCTGCCGATGGTCACCGACCTGGCAGAGCGCGGGGGAACCTCGCCGTCGAAACTGCTCCTCCCGCTCTCGTACGCCTCGATGTTCGGCGGGATGCTCACGCTCATCGGCACCTCGACGAACATCCTCGCGTCGGACCTCTCGGGCCGCCTCGTCGGCCGGACGTTCACCATGTTCGAGTTCACCGAACTCGGTCTCATCGTGGGCGTCGTCGGGACGGTGTACCTGCTCACCGTCGGTCGGTGGCTCACGCCCGAGCGCATCAAGCCCGAACGCGACCTGACCGAGGAGTTCGAGATGGCCGACTACCTCACCGAAGTGACCGTCCGCGCGGACTCCCCGCTCGTCGGCCAGCAGATTCAGCGCGCCCTCGGCGAGACGGACTTCGACTTCGACCTCATCCAACTCATCCGCGACGGGGAGGTGTTCCTCGAACCGCTGGGGCCGAAGGAGATTCAGGCCGGCGACGTGTTCGCGCTCAGAACCGACCGCGACACGCTGGTCGAACTCATCGACGTGGAGGGGCTGGACCTCGTCCCCAACGTCACGGTGGACGAGGAGGAACTCGAAGCGGGCGAGTCGGGACAGAACCTCGTCGAACTGGTCGTCGCGCCGGGGTCGTCGCTCGTGGGCGAGTCGCTCGTGTCGTCGAGCTTCCGCCAGCGGTACGACGCGACGGTGCTCGCACTCCGACGCGGCGGGGAACTCATCCGCCGCCGGATGGACAACATCAGCCTCCGCGTCGGCGACACCCTCCTCGTGCAGGCGACGACCGAGAGCATCGAACGCCTCGACGACAACCGGAACTTCATCGTCGCCCAGGAGATAGAGCAGCACCACTACCGCGAGGAGAAGATTCCCGTCGCCATCGGCATCGTCGCCGTCGTCGTCGCCCTCGCGGCACTCGACGTCGTCCCCATCGTCGTCTCCGCCCTCGCGGGCGCGTTGGCGATGGTGGCGACGAACTGCCTCCGCCCGCCGGAACTGTACGACGCCGTCCAGTGGGACGTCGTCTTCCTGCTCGCCGGGGTCATCCCCCTCGGCATCGCCATGGAGAACTCGGGCGCGGCGGCGCTCCTCGCGGAGTTCGTCGTCCTGACCGGCGACTACCTCCCGCTGGTCGGCGTGCTCGGGGTGTTCTACCTCGTCACCGCGCTGCTGACGAACGTCATCTCGAACAACGCGAGCGTCGTGCTGATGATTCCCGTGGCGGTGGAGGCGGCGCAGACGCTGGGCGCGAGCGCGTTCGCGTTCATCCTCGCCGTCACGTTCGCCGCCTCGACGGCGTTCATGACGCCCGTCGGCTACCAGACGAACCTGTTCGTCTACGGTCCCGGCGGCTACCGGTTCACGGACTACCTGCGCGTCGGCGCCCCCATGCAACTGCTGTTCGCCGCCGTCACCACCGTCGGTATCGCCGCGATATGGGGTCTCACACCGCCCGCGTGACCGCCGAACGAAACGTTTTACCGCTACACGGACGGAGTTGGAGACGCGGGACCGTGGGTTAGCCTGGTATACTTCGGGCCTTGGGTGCCCGTGACCCCGGTTCGAATCCGGGCGGTCCCACTCTTGTGCGAGAAACGAACGTGACGAGCCAAGAGTAGCAACCGTCCGGATTCGAAGCAGGGAGCGAACGAAGTGAGCGACTGAGGTTCGACATCCGGGCGGTCCCATCGCGTACACGATAGACCGACAGAAAGCGGCCCGTCTCGGCACACTTCGCGAGAGCGGTCACCGACCGCAGTTTCCGACGGGGTGGCTCCATGCACTCCGCGACGCCCGGCGACCGGCACCACCTCACCAGTCGTCGCCGCGTTCGGCGTACGCGGTCATCACCCGGCGTTCGATCCGCTGGAGGCGGTCGCCGACCGTCCCCGGCGCGACGTCGAGGTGGTCGGCCAGCGCGCGCTGGGTCGTCCGTCGCGGCACCTCGTAGTAGCCCTTCTCGATGGCCAGGTCGAGCAGGGCGGCCTGCGGGTCGGTCAACGTGGGGTCCGCCTCGGCTTTCGATTCGACGCCGCCGACTCGCTCCACCGCGACGTCGACCACGTCCGGAATCTCGGTGGTGGCCCGGTGGATGCCCTCGTCCGTCCCGACGATGGTGAACCGAACGGCGGAGTCGCGTTCGCGGCCCCGGTGGTCGATGGGCCACTCGAGGACGATATCGCGGCGGTAGAGGATGTCGAGCAACTCCTTGACGGGCCCGACGCTCCGGTAGTGAGCGTAGACGACGCCGCGGCCGTCCGTCCCCGCGACGTCGTACCGAAGCACGTCGTCGGCCGCCGCTAACAGCTCTCGGGCGGCTTCGAGGTCACCGCAGACCTCGGAGAGACCGACGTGCTGTCCGTTCTCGATGGGGCCGAGGTACCGCGTCGACGCTATCGAGGCGGCCGCGGAGTCGCCGAACAGGTCGAACGTCGGTTCGCGCACTCCGTCGGGGAGCGAGAGCGAGAGCGTGGCGTAGCGAAGCATGTCGGTGGTCACGGTGTGTGCGGACGGAGGAATATAAACACCGCTCACATGCTGGAAGGAACGCTCAACCGTGGCGCGCCCCTCGAAACGGTAAATGAGTGACGAATCAGCGGTCGGCGAGTTCCCGCCGGGGCCGACGGGACTCCCCGTCGTGGGCGCGATGCCGCACTCCGTGCTCGGCGGACTGGAGTTCCGCGAGCGGATGGCGGAGGAGTACGGCGACATCGTTCACTGGCAGACTCACGAGGGCCACGTCTACCAGCTCAACGACCCCGAGTATATCGGACACGTGTTGGTCCACAACAACACCAACTACGTGAAGGGCGAGCAGTTCCAGCGGTTGCTCGGCCCGCTACTCGGCAACGGCATCCTCAACAGCGAGGGCGAGACGTGGCGGCGCAACCGCCACCTCGTCCAGCCGTCCTTCCACCCCGACCAGATACAGCGGTACGCCGGGATGATGACCGGCCTGACCGAGGAGATGCTCGACGACTGGTCGGACGGTCAGACGCGTTCGATTCACGACGACATGATGGAGCTGACGCTCAGAATCGTCTCCGAAGCGCTGTTCGGCGTCGACATCGACCGGTACGTCGACGACATCGAGGCCGCGGTCAGCGACTTCCTCCCGGCGACGACGAGCCTGCCGAACTTCCTGCTCCCCGAGGAGGTGCCGCTCCCGTCCCGACGACGGATGGGCGACGCTCGGGAGACGCTCGACGGCGTCGTCGACGAAATCATCCGGCGCAAGCGTCGGGACCCCGGCGAACACGACGTGGTCTCGAAACTGCTCGCCGCGACCGACGACGAGGGGAACCCCCTCTCCGAGAAACAGATCCGCGACGAGGCCATCACGCTCATCACCGCGGGTCACGAGACGACTGCGGTCTCGCTGACGTACACGACGTACCTCCTCGCACAGCACCCCGCCGTCGAGGCGAAACTGGTGGACGAACTCGACTCGGTGCTGGGCGACGAGCCGCCGACGATGGCCGACCTCCCGAAGCTTCCCTACACCGAGAAGGTCGTCAAGGAGTCGATGCGGCTGTTCCCGCCGGTCCCGGGCATCGTTCGCGAGGCGAAGTCGACGGACGAAATCGGCGGCTACACGATTCCCGCGGGGTCGAGGATGTTCATGAACCAGTGGGTCGTCCACCGGGACGGGCGCTGGTACGACGACCCCCTGGCGTTCGAACCGGAGCGCTGGACGGAGGAGTTCGAACGCTCGCTCCCGCCGCTGGCGTACTTCCCGTTCGGGGCGGGGCCGCGGCGGTGTATCGGCGACCGCTTCGCGATGCTCGAGGCCCGCCTCATCCTCGCGACGGTCTACCAGGACTACCACCTCGAACTCGTCTCCGACCGGAATCTGGAGGTGGTCCCGACGATAACCTCGCGACCGGACGAGGAGGTCAGGATGAAGCTTCACGACCGGGCGTCCGAAGCGGCGACCGAGACGACGCGGTAAGCGGTCGGCCGGCGAGTCGGCACGGTCACCGAAACCGGTCGCATCCAGAGCGGTGCGGCGGAGGTGGCACTTTATGAGCGCCCCGGATACGTACCGTATATGGAAACGCAGACGCGGTCGTTGCTCGACCAGCTTCCGCCCGAGCGACGAGCCGAGGTCGAGGAACGCGTCGAGACGCTGCTCTCCGAACTGACGCTCGAACAGAAAGTGGGACAGCTGAACCAGTTGAACGCCGACTTCGCGACGGGAAGCGCCGTCGGCGACATGGACGTCGAGCAGGGGGTTCTGGACGGCGACGTCGGGTCGGTCCTGAACGTCGCGGACCTCGAAGAGGCCCGGGCGTTTCAGGAACTCGCGGTCGAGGAGTCCGACCACGG
>JBEPYA010000294.1:0-4475 GCA_041641615.1 Salinigranum sp.
CTTCTCCTTCACCCTCCACTACCCGTTCGAGCACGAGGCCAGCCGGTTCCGGGGGCTGTCGTGGGAGGCGTTCGCTCCGCGGACGCCCGTCACCATCTGGCTGGGCTACGGCAACCTGCTCGGACCGGACCCGCAGGCGAAACCCGAGGTCGACCCGCTCCTGACGGGACGAATCGCCTCGGTGAAGCCGGAGTTCCCGGCGGACGGCGCGCCCGCCATCACGGTGAGCGGGTTCGACCTCCTACACGACATGACCCGGGGGACCGACTCGGACTCCTGGAACGACAAGACCGACAGCGACGTGGTGAGCATATTGACTTCGAAGTACGAATCGAACTTCCCCACGCGGGAGGTCACGGCGACGGGCGTACCGCGCGAGAAGATCATCCAGGACAAAGAGAGCGACTACGCGGTGGTGAAGCGGCTGGCCGACACCAACCGCTTCGAGCTGTTCGCCCGCCTGGACACCCTCTACTTCCGCCCGCCGCCGCGGAAGCCGGACCCGAACCTGACGCTCACGTACGGCGACTCGCTCCGGTCGTTCTCCCCGGAGCGCAACGACGCCGAACAGGTCGGCGAGGTCGAGATTCGCCACTGGGATCCCAAAGCGAAGCAGGAGATCGTCGGTAA
Organism: Salinigranum sp.; assembly: GCA_041641615.1. Classification (GTDB taxonomy): domain Archaea; phylum Halobacteriota; class Halobacteria; order Halobacteriales; family Haloferacaceae; genus Salinigranum. The sequence continues at coordinate 631 of JBEPYA010000294.1, forward strand.
GGCCACCCGCCCCGATCAGAAGGGCAAGACGGTTCTCAGACGAGCGGTCGACTCGAAGGCGCAGGCCGACGTCCTCGCCGAGGCGGCGCTCGCAGACCTCACGGAGGGCGAGGTGACCGGCAGCGGCGAGACGGTCGGCCTCCCGGACCTGCGCGTCGGCGAGTGGGTGAGGCTCGAAATCGGCGGCTTCGACGAGACGGGAACGGCGCTCTTCGACGGCGACTACTACGTCCAGGGGGTGAGCCACCGCCTCGGCGGGTCGGGGTACACGACCTCCTTCTCGGTCACGGGGACGGTGATCTGAGATGAGCTTCCCCGAGTTCGGTGGCGGCGGCGGGTCCACGGACGGGATTCCGGGCGTCGCCGTCGGCATCGTCTCCGACAACGACGACCCGGAAGCGAAGGGCCGCGTGAAGGTGACGTTCCCGTGGCGGGAGAAGAGAGACGAGAGCCACTGGGCGCGCATCGCCGTCCCGATGGCCGGGTCGGAGGTCGGCACGTACTTCCTCCCGGAGGTGGACGACGAGGTGCTCGTCGCCTTCGAGAACGGCGACATCCACTACCCGTACGTCGTCGGCGCGCTCTGGAACGGCAAGGACCTTCCGCCGACGAACAACGAGAGCGGGAGCAACGACGTCCGCATGATACGGACGCGAAGCGGCCACGAGGTCGTCCTCGACGACACCGAAGCGGCCGGTGCGGTCGAGATTCGGACCGGTGCCGGCCACTCGATCCGACTCGACGACGCCGACGGCAGCGAACAGGTCACCATCATCGACAAGAGCGGGGGGAACTCGATCGCCTTCGACCCGAACGCGGGGAGTATCGAACTCCGCGGCGGGACGAAGGTCAGCGTCTCCGCGCCGACGGTCGAACTCACCGGCGACGGCAACGTCTCCGTCGAGGCCGGCGGCATCTTGACACTCAAGGGAGCGATGGTGAAGATAAATTGACTCACACTACTCATGCCACCAGCAGCACGCGTCACCGACCCGACCGCACACGGACCACCACTCACCGGCGTCGGCAGCCCGACCGTCCTCATCGGCGGGTTGCCGGCGTGGCGGCTCTCCGACTTTCACACCTGCCCGCTCGTCACGGGACTGGTCCCACACGTCGGCGGCGTCGTCGCGATGGGGAGTACAGCGGTCCTGATAAACGGCGTCCCGGCCGTCCGACAGGGGGACAGCGTCGTCGAGACGGGGCCGCCGAACACCATCGTCGGCGGCTGTCCGACCGTCCAGATCGGCTGATGAGTGCGACGATGAAGACGGCTACGACGGAGGCCTCAAGGAGCGCAGTCACGACGGAGGCCTCGAGGTGGGGGGGCACGACGTGGGCGACGGGGGCGCGGCCGTGACGAGAGGGTTCCTCGGAACGGGGTGGCGGTTCCCGGTGACGACCGACCGGACGGGAGCGATCGAGCGCTCGACGGCCGACGCGGACGTCCGCGAGTCCATCCGGCTCATCCTGTCGACCGCGAAGGGCGAGCGGGTGATGCGTCCCGACTTCGGCTGTGGTGTCCACGAGTTCGCCTTCGCGACCGTGAACACGACCACGCTGAGCCTCGTCGAGCAGAGCGTGACGGACGCCCTGAGGCGATGGGAGCCGCGCATCGAGGTCGAAGCCGTCGAGGCCTCGACGACAGAGTTGAACCGCGGCCACCTCTCGATCAGCATCGACTACCGCGTCCGCAGCACGAACACCCGGGCGAACCTCGTGTTCCCCTTCTACCTGCGGGAGGGATAGATGGCCCGCGATTCTCCCCCGGTCGTCGGGAAGTCCCGCGACGAGATCCGTGCCGACCTCCTCGACCGCGTTCCGGGCTACGTCCCCGAGTGGAGCCCACGCGAGGACGGGAGCGAGCGCGACGTCGGGCGGGCGCTCGTCGACCTCTTCGCCGACATGGCCGCGGACGTGACCGACCGGCTCGACCGCGTTCCCCACAAGGGGTTCGTCGCGTTCCTCGACGCTTTCGGGTTCGACCGCGCACCCCCGCAACCGGCCCGGGTTCCGCTCGCGTTCGAGGTGAGCGAGACGCTCACGGAGAACGTCCCGATTTCGCCGGGGACGACCGTCCTCGCACCTGAAACGGTGGGCGCGCCCGAGCAGCCGTTCGAGATCGCTCCCGACGCGGCGTTCGAGGCGACGCCCGCGCGGCTCACTCACGTCTTCAGCGCCGACCCGGACGCGAACCAGCTCCGCTCGCACCTCGGCGCGCTCGAAACGGGAGACTCGACGACGCTCTTCGAGAGCCCGGACGACGAGAACCTCCAGCAACACCGCCTCTACGTCGGCCACGCGGACCTGCTCACGCTGTCGGCGTCTACCACCATCTGGGTGGAGTTCGACACCGACGCCGACCCGGACCTCCTCACCGAGGGACTGACCTGGGAGTTCTTCGGCACTGCCAGCGAGGACGACGAGGAGCCGGCGTGGCACGAACTCCAGCCGGTGGCGGAGACGACGCCGACGCCGCTGGGGCTCGTGCTCCCGACGACCGAACAGTACGCGATCGCCCACTACTTCCAGCAGAACCCGGAGCTGTCGAAGGGCGCGTTCGTTCCGATCGTGTCCACCGTCGTGTCCGACTTCGTCATGGCCGACATCCCGTACGAACTGGAGACGTTCGACGCGCTCGGATTCGTCGACCCGGTCCCGCATCTGGGACCGACCACCGACGGCGGCGTCGACTTCGACAGCGACTTCCACGTCGAACTCCTGCGGGCGGCCATCGACGCCACGACCCTGGAGGGCGGCCCCGTCGACCTGAGCGACGCGGGAATCGACGACAGCTTCAAGCAACCCAAGTCGGTCGTCGACGCTTGGCCCGGGACGGCCCTCCAGTGGTTGTCGCCCGAAGCTCGGGCGACGCTCCTGGAGGAAGCCGCCGACCTGGGTGTCCCGCTCGGCTCGCTCGACGCGTCGGGCGTCGTGGTCGGGCTGCAGTTCCCCGCGGGCGCCGAATTCAGCGAGACGCCGGTCGAGGGGGTGGAAAGCCGGTGGATTCGCTGTGCGATCACGGACCGCGACGACCCGTGGGACCGCATCTCGATTCGGCTCGACGGCGTGGGTCTGTTCGTTGGCGTCCCCCCGTCGAGCGACTCGGGTGGCGAACTCGCGCTGGGCGAGGCTATCGAACCGGACCTGCTCCTGCGCAACGACGTGCCGCTCCCCACGACGGGGACGGACGACGAGTCGGTGTACCCGCTCGGGGAGGCTCCACGGACGCTCGATACGTTCTACGTCGCCTCCGACGACGCGTTCTCGAAGCGCGGGAAGACCGTCCAGCTGGAGTTCACCGGTCTCGCGTCCGTCGACACCTCGACGGTCGAACTCTCCTGGGAGTACTTCGACGGGGAGGGGTGGCGGACGCTCGACCGGTCGGTGGCGAAACCGTCGGGTGCGGCGCTGCTCAGTGGGAACGGCGCGAAGACTCCATCGAGCCTCTCGTTCGAGATTCCCTCGGATCTCGAACCGACGACGGTCGCCGGACACGAGGGACACTGGATCCGCGCCCGCCTCGTCGACGGCCAGTACGGACGGCCGACGTACGAACAGACCGCGACGACCGACTACTCCGACCCCGTCTCGACGCGGAACACCAAGTGGGAGTACACGACGTCGGGCATCGACCCCCCCTCGTTCACCGACCTCCGGCTGCGCTACACACAACGCGCCGCCGAGCCCGCGGACCACCTCCTCGCGGAGAACAACCGCGCGTTCGGCGCTGACCTCGCCTCCTCCGGGTCGTTTAGTCCGTTCGCGTCGCTCGGCGCGGTCACCGAGGGACAGACCGTCTTCCTCGGGTTCGACCGCCCGCTGGAGGGTGGTCCCGTCCAGCG
>JBEPYA010000295.1:0-4444 GCA_041641615.1 Salinigranum sp.
GCGGTCACGGTCGTCGCGCTCCTCGCGCTCGACCCCGTCGTCCGGGTCGTCTCGGTCGGACTCGACGCCGTCCGCCGGTCGCCGTGGCACACGACGGCGGCGCTCGCGGGGTTTCTCGCGGTCCCCGCGGGGCTGGTGGTGTTCGGGTGAGCGGCGCCCGTTCGGGGCGCGCCCGCGGTCGGACGCCTCGTTCAGAACGGGTCAGGGCCGCTCGGTGGCGAGTCGCTCGATCGTTCCCGAGAGCGTCTCGATACCGATCCTGATCGACTCCTCGTCGACGTCGAACCGCGGGGTGTGGTGGCCGGTCGGGTGGTCGGTGCCGATGCCGACGTAGGCGGCCTTCCCGCCCCGCTCCTGGACGTGTCGCATGAGATACGTCGCGTCCTCGCTCCCGCCCAGCGCGTCGGAGGGGAGGATGCTCTCGACGCCCTCGACCGTCGAGGCGACCGCGCCGACGACGTCCGCGAGTTCGGAGTCGCTCACCGCGGAGGGCGCGCGGGCGACGCTCTCGGTCTCGACCTCGCAGGCGTGCATCTCGCCCGCAGCGCGGACGATGCGCTCTGCGTGTTCGACCATGTACTCCATGAGGTCGGTCGTCTCGCCGCGGACCTCGACCTCCATCTCGCTCTCCTCGGCGACGATGTTCGAGGCCGTGCCGCCCTCGATGACGCCGGCGTTCACCCGGGTCGCCCCGTCGGCGTGACGGGGGATGGCGTGGAGGTTCTGCACCGCCGTGGCGAGCGCGAGATTCGTGTTCCGTCCCTGTTCGGGGCGGGCACCGGCGTGTGAGGACTCGCCGGTGAAAGAGACCGAGAGGTGGTTGACGGCGAGGAAGCCGTCGATGCCGGCGACCACCTCTCCCGTCGGGTGGTCGAGACCGACGTGCGCGGCGAGGAGGTAGTCGACGTCGTCGAGGTGACCGCCCGCGACGACGGGTTCGCCGCCGCCGATGACCTCCTCGGCGGGCTGGAACACCACCTTGAGCGTCCCCTCGAAGTCACTGTCGAGAATCGCGTCGATGACGCCGATGCCGATGGTCGCGTGGGCGTCGTGCCCGCAGGCGTGCATGAACCCCTCGTTCTCCGAGCGGAAGCCCTCTCGGGCGGGCAGGTGGTCGTCGTCGGCCTCCCGGATGGGGAGGCCGTCGATGTCGACGCGGAGGCCGACGGTGGGCCCGTCGCCACGTTCGAGAACGGCCAGTGCCCCCGTGTAGCCGCCGGCGAGTCGCTCGACGATGTCCTCGCGCGCTCCCGCTTCGCGGGCTCGGGCCATCCACGAGTCGAGCTCGTCGTCGTCGGGGACCGCGTTGCGACCCTCACCGAGCACCTCGGGACCGACGTAGAGGGCGTCGAGCGGGCGGGTCTCGAGTTCGTCGACGATGCGGGCGGTGGTGTAGAACTCGCGCCAGGCGGGTTCGGGGTGACGGTGGAGATCTCGGCGGAGGCTCCGGAGGTCCTCGATGCTCATACCGGGAGAAGACACCCCCCTGTCTAAGCGGTTCCGACGTGCAAGCCGAAGAGGGTTCTTGTGTCACCCCCTCGAAACGAGGGTATGCGAGTCGTCCTGACGGATGGAACGGAGTTCTCGTGCGAGAACTTCAAGGCACTCGAATCGGGCGTGTTGCTCACGAAAGACAAGAAGCGCAAGAAGGTCATCGGATTCGTCCCGATCCACCAGCTCCGGTACGTCGTCCCGGAAGACCTCGAACCCCAAGAGTCGCCGACCGTCCCCGAGGCCGGTGACGGCCTGACCGTCGGCCCGCCGGCGAGTTCCGCACAGCCGGTCGAGGGTGCCGACGTGGTCACGGAGTTCGAGGTGAACGAGGAGGGGAGCGACCTGCGGCAGCTCGGCGGGCTCGGTTCGACCTACGCCGAGCGGCTGCAGACGGCCGGGTACGAGACGCTCGCCGACCTCGCCGCGGCCGACCCGGTCACCGTCGCCGAGGCCGCGTCCGTCGCCCCGGGTCGGGGTCGTCGGTGGGTCAACGCCGCGAGGCGGGCGGTCTCCGAGGACGGGCAGCCCGACGCCGACGCGGAGGGCGAAGGGGACGAAGAAGACGAGGAGGGTGAAGAGGACGAAGACGACGAGGAGGGCGAAGAGGAAGAAGAAGACGAGGAGTAACCGTCGGCGAGGCGCGAGTCGGACGCGTCCGAAGCGGAGTCGCCGAACGAGACACGTCAACAGGTCACACGAGAGCGGGAATCCGTACGATTTTACGGGCCACCTCGTCTCGGTAGGGGTGGATGAGCGACGAAATCAGCGAACTCAGCGAAACTGACGGAGGGCCGCGTCTCACGTTTCGCGGCGGCCCGGCGGCGAGCGCGGTGCCGGTGGCGTTCTTCGTCGTGTGGGCGGTCGTCCAGAGCGGCCTCCTCGGAATCGGCGACACCACGGGGCTCGTCGTCGGGATGCTCCTCGGTCTCATCGTCGGCCTCTTCTTCGTCCGCGGCGACTGGAAGGAGTACGCCGACGTGGTGTTCGACGGGATGACGAAACGGGTAGCGGCGACGGCCATCGTCGCGTGGCTCTGGGCGGGGATGTTCGCCGCCACTATCCAGACGGGCGGGTTCGTCGACGGCCTCGTCTGGGCTGCGTCCGTCGTCGACGTGGGCGCGGCGCTGTTCCCCGCGGTCACTTTCCTCCTCGCGGCGCTGCTCGCGACCGGCATCGGGACGGGCTACGGGACGGCCATCGCCTTCACCGCGCTCGTCTTCCCGGCGGGCGTCCTCCTGGGGGCCTCGCCGGTCCTGCTGTTCGGGGCGATCCTCTCGGGCGCGGTGTTCGGCGACAACCTCGCGCCCGTTTCCGACACGACCATCGTCTCCGCGGTCACGCAGGACGCGGATATCGGCGGCGTCGTCGCCTCGCGGTTCAAGTACGCCATCGTCGCCGCCGTCCTGGCGTTCGTCGCGTACCTCGTCGCCGGGTCGGCGATGGCCGGCACGCCCCTGGAGGGCGCGGCGGGCATCACTGAGGCGGCCCGCCCGCTCGGCCTCGTCCACCTCCTCTCCATCGCCGTGGTCATCGGGACGGCTATCAGCGGGCGGCACATCGTCGAGGCCGTCTCGTGGGGGCTGCTCCTCAGCATCGCGCTCAACCTCGTGCTCGACCTCGCGCCGGCCGCCGGGATGTTGGTGTTCCGTGCGCCCGAATCGGCGGGGGTCGCGCGGTCGCTCGACGCAGTCCCCCTCGTCGGGAGCGTCATCACGGTCGTTCCCGTCGCCGAGTCGGGCGTCGGCGGGTCGCTGTACTCCGGCGCGGCGGGCTTCTTCCCACTCATCGTCCTCGTCCTCCTCATCGTCGCCGGGGCGGAGGTGATGCGGCGCGGCGGCGGCTTCGACGCCGTCCAGTCGTTCCTGCTCGAGCGGGTAGCGACCTCGGTGAGAAGAGCGGAGACGACGATGGTGCTCGGGACGGCGACGGTCAACGCCGCCATCACCATCAACACCGCCGCGGAAATCGCCATCGCGCCGTACATCTCCCGGCTCGGAACCCGGTTCAACATCAACGGTTACCGCCGGGCGAACATCCTCGACGCCAACACCTCGGCGCTGGGGTACATCTTCCCCTGGGGTGGCGGCGTGCTCGCGGGCTTCACCGCCATGCAGGGACTGCCCGGCGAGTACGAGTGGTTCACGTCGGCGATGCTGGTCAACCCGGCGTCGGTCTGGCCGTTCGTCTTCCACGGCTGGTTCCTCGTCGGCGTGTTCCTCCTCGCCGCGTGGACCGGTTACGGGAGGGAGTACGTCAGCGACCGCCGTTCGGGGGAGGTGAGCCGGGTATGAGTCTCTTCGATAGAGTCCGGTCGGCCGTCACCTTCCGAACGGCGACACCCGACTTCGAACCGGGCGAGGAGTTCACCGCCTACGTCACGGGGACGAACGAGTCCGGCGTCGTCGTCCGCATCGGGGACTCTATGCTCCACATCCGCGGGGCCGGCCACGCGCTCCTCGACGAGCAGGTTCGGCTCAGGGTCCAGTCCTTCGATGCGGCATCACACGAGGGGGAGGCGGAACTCCTCTCGGTCGTCGAGACGGACTGAATCGGTCGTCGGGACGGACTGGGTCGGCCGGAACGCTAACACACCCGAACACGATACGAGGGAACGGCGTGACGATCCGACGTCCGCGCACCCCCGAGCCTCAGAACTGATTGCGGCGTCGACGCCGGTGTCAGGAACGACGATGTCCAGCCGGCTTTCGGTGTTCGACCTCGATCTCGACGTGGAGACTCTGTGGGAAGTCCCGGTGACCGATCTGACGGGCGATGTGGTCGGTCCCGTGGATCTCGCGACGGCGGGAGTACACCGCGTAGTCCCACGGGGGGAACCGCTCGCCGGGGGTGAGGTTGCGGTACTGCGGCACCGAGAGGTGTTGCGGCGGGTCGTTGAACGGACCGCGACACTCCGCGCCTTTCCGCTCGAGGAACTCCTTGATCTCGGTGA
>JBEPYA010000296.1:0-4412 GCA_041641615.1 Salinigranum sp.
GGCAACAAGCGACCGCGCGCGGGCCGGCTCGCGCTGTCTGCGCGAGCCACCGGCTGGGGAGGTACGAGGCTGCGGTCACACCGCGTCCGTGTACCGCACGACCATCTCGTCCTCACCCACAAATGCGGCCGACGGTTCCCCGATTACTCACTTGTCCTGACCGGATACTGCTGTGTAGCCGCTGCACGTCTCCCAGCCATCGCCCGTAGCGTTATCCGCCTGCCCCGTCTATCCCCAGTATGGCACACGTCGACGTCCTCACGTCCGTCGAACTCGACACACCGGCGATGGTCGAAGGGCTCCCCGGGGTCGGGCTCGTCGGGAAGATCGCGGCCGACCACCTCGTCGAGGAACTAGGGATGGCCCACTACGCCAACGTCCACTGCGAGGCGCTCCCGAAGGTCGCCGTCTACCAGGAGGGCGACTCGACGCTTCACCCCCCCGTCCGACTGTACGCCGACCGGGAGACGAACCTGCTGGTCCTCCAGAGCGACGTCCCCATCTCGCCGGCGGCCGCCCAGGAGTTCGCCGACTGCATCGGCGACTGGTTCGACGACGACCGCGTGTTCCCCGTCTACCTCTCGGGCATCGGTCGGGAGCAGTCCGAGGAAACGCCGTCGTTGTACGGCGTCGGCGTCGGCGACGGCGTCGAGCGGCTCGACGCGGTCGGCATCGACACACCCTCGGAAACGGGGCTCGTCTCGGGGCCGACGGGCGCGCTGTTGAACGACGCGGTCGAGCGCGGCCGAGACGCCGTCGGACTCATCGTGGAGTCGGACCCGCGCTTCCCCGACCCGGCAGCCGCACAGGTCCTCATCAGAGACGGCATCGGGCCGCTGGCGGACGTCGACGTCGGGACGGACAGCCTGGTCGACCGGGCCGAGGAGATCCGGGCGGCGAAAGAGCGGCTCGCGAAGCGGATGCAGGAGGCGGGCGAGGAGAGCAGTCAGGCGCGGCCGCTCGGGATGTATCAGTAAGGGAACCGACGAGGTGGGGAACCGTCGGGTCGTTTCTACAGCCTTAAGCCTCGTCGGTCACTTCGTGCAGGCATGAGCGTGGACGCCGACGTAGACGCCGAGCACGCCGAGGACGTCGAATCGGGGCCGGCGGTCACCGGCGAGTCGGCCGCGCCGGAAGAACGCGGAGAGACGACCGACGACGCGGCGGCCGAAGCCGACGAGGCGGCCGCGTCGACGGAGACGGGACTCGCGAGCGAGGTGGCCGAGCTGGACGACGAACTCGCCGAGGAGGTGGCCGAGTTGGAGGCCCGAGTCGCCGAACTCGAGGACGCGCTCGACGACGCGCGGTCGAAGCTGACCCGGAAGCAGGCGGACTTCCAGAACTACAAGAAGCGGATGAAGAAGAAACAGGAACAGGTCACGGCCCGCGCGACCGAGGACCTCGTCGAGCGTCTCGTCCCCGTCCGCGACAACCTCATCCGGGCGCTCGACCAGGAGGGGGGCGCGGACATCCGACCCGGTGTCGAGTCGACACTCACGGAGCTCGACCGCGTGCTCGAAAACGAGAACGTCACCATCATCGAGCCGCAGCCAGGCGACGAAATCGACCCGCATCGCCACGAGGTGATGCTCCGCGTCGACGCCGAGCAGCCGGAGGGGACCGTCGTCGATCTCTACCAGCCGGGGTACGAGATGGCCGAGAAGGTCATCCGACCCGCGCAGGTGACGGTAAGCACCGGCGAGAACGACGCGGAGTGACGGGGCGGCCGACCGCTCAGCTCACCTTCTCGAGGACGAGGGCCTCGTAGCCGTCCGGTGGACACATCCACCACGAGCCCCGGGACGAAGCAGAGACGTCTGTCCGGAACCAGACGCTCGAGCGAGTGCGCGACCGCCTCGCCGGCGAGGAACGGGAGGCCGACCGCGACCCGACGAGCGCGTACGTCCACGTCGACGTTATCGGCGCCGACAGAACAGCGAGCGCATGCGGCAGGGAAGCGAGCGTCAGTGTCGCCCGGTCGTCACAGCAGCCGGCTGGGACGAACCACTCTCAGTCCGACGTACAGATGCCGATTGCGCTTCGTAATAAAATCACTTACCCACCTCCGGGAGAGCTCCCGGATAATCGCACGACAGCGGCGACCTTGTCTGCGTCGAGAGGGAGTCGAATCTAGTAACCTTTAACCGACGCAAGCCGATAGTTGAATCCAAGATGGCGAGCAACAAGATTCTCGGTATCGACCTCGGTACCACCAACAGCGCTTTCGCAGTGATGGAAGGTGGCGACCCCGAGATCATCGTGAACGCCGAAGGGGACCGCACGACACCCTCCGTCGTCGCCTTTTCCGAAGACGGCGAACGGCTCATCGGTAAACCCGCCAAGAACCAGGCCATCCAGAACCCCGACCGCACGATCCGCTCTATCAAGCGGCACATGGGGGAGACGGATTACACCGTCGAGATCGGCGACGACGAGTACACGCCCGAGCAGATCTCGGCGATGATCCTCCAGAAGATCAAGCGCGACGCCGAAGAGTACCTCGGCGACGAGGTAGAGAAGGCCGTCATCACGGTCCCCGCGTACTTCAACGACCGCCAGCGTCAGGCGACGAAGGACGCCGGCGAGATCGCCGGCTTCGAGGTCGAGCGTATCATCAACGAGCCGACCGCGGCGTCGATGGCATACGGCCTCGACGACGACTCCGACCAGACGGTCCTCGTGTACGACCTCGGCGGCGGCACGTTCGACGTCTCAATCCTCGATCTCGGTGGGGGGGTCTACGAGGTCGTCGCCACGAACGGCGACAACTCGCTCGGCGGGGACGACTGGGACGAAGCGGTCATCGACCACCTCGCCACGGAGTTCAAGAACGACCACGGCATCGACCTCCGCGAGGACCGCCAGGCGCTCCAGCGGCTGAAAGACGCCGCGGAGGAGGCGAAGATCGAACTGAGCAGTCGGAAGGAGACGACGATCAACCTCCCGTTCATCACGGCCACCGACTCGGGACCGGTCCACCTCGAACAGAAGCTCACGCGGGCGAAGTTCGAGTCGCTCACCTCCGATCTGATCGAGCGCACCGTCGGCCCGACGAAACAGGCGCTGGAGGACGCGGGCTACTCGAAAGACGACATCGACGAGGTCATCCTCGTCGGTGGCTCCACGCGGATGCCGCAGGTCCGCGAACAGGTCGAGGAACTGTTGGGCGTCGAGCCCAAAAAGAGCGTCAACCCCGACGAGGCCGTCGCGCTCGGCGCGGCCATCCAGGGCGGCGTCCTTTCCGGAGACGTCGACGACATCGTCCTGCTCGACGTCACGCCGCTGTCGCTCGGCATCGAGGTGAAAGGCGGCCTGTTCGAGCGGCTCATCGACAAGAACACGACCATCCCCACCGAGGAGTCGAAGATCTTCACCACGGCGGCGGACAGCCAGACGCGAGTCCAGGTCCGGGTCTTCCAGGGCGAGCGTGAGATCGCCGACAAGAACGAGCTGCTGGGTGAGTTCCAGCTGACCGGCATCCCACCCGCACCCGCCGGAACGCCGCAGATAGAGGTGTCGTTCAACATCGACGAGAACGGTATCGTGAACGTCTCCGCCGAGGACAAAGGCTCCGGCAACAAAGAAGACATCACCATCGAGGGTGGCGCCGGCCTCTCCGACGACCAGATCGAACAGATGCAACAGGAGGCCGAAGAGCACGCCGAGGAGGACAAGGTCCGCCGCGAGTTCGTCGAGGCCCGCAACGAGGCCGAGAGCACGATCCAGCGCGCCGAGACCCTCCTCGAAGAGAACGAGGAGAGCGTCTCCGACGACCTTCGCGAGGACATCGAGGAGGAGGTCGAGAACCTCGAAGCGGTCTTAGAGGAGAACGAAGAGGCCGACGACCTCGAAACCGCCACGGAGGAGATCGAGGACGCCATCGAGGACCTCGCCGAGGCGCTCCAAGAGATCGGCAAGCAGATGTACGAACAGCAGGCCCAGCAGCAGGCCGCGGGCGGTGCCGGAATGGGCGGTGCCGGTCCAGGTGGTGCCGGCCCCGGCGGTATGGGCGGTGCCGGTCCCGAGGGCGGCGACGACGACGACGAATACGTCGACGCCGACTTCGAGGACGTAGACGACGACGAGCAGTAGCGAGTCGTCAGCTCGCCGAGCCGGGCCGACCCCGAGTTCTCGCTCGTTTCACCGACCCGAAAGGCTACACTCGCCAGCGTCGTGACCGGCACATGGTCGCTCTGGGCCCCGCGCTCTTCGCGCTCACCGTTTCCTTCCTCGCCGTCCACGAACTCGACGCGATCCGAAACCACGAGTGGCGGTTCTTCTTCGCCCCGTTCCCCGTCGACGACGAGACCGCGTATCGGGCGTTCACCGCACTTCACGTCCCGCTCTTCGTCGTCATCGTCGCGTTCTACTCGGCCCCTCCGTTCCGGATCGGACTCGACGCCTTCGCAGTC
>JBEPYA010000297.1:0-4401 GCA_041641615.1 Salinigranum sp.
CTTCTGTGTGCACAGCGGTTGCCTCCTCATTCCTCTCGAAAAGTAGTCTCGATAAGCCGCTGCTGTCATGTGGTTTCTGGATTAGCTAAAGACGGATGCGTTTACCCCCTAACTCCGTGACTGATACGCGTCCTCTGGGCAGTACGCCTGCTGAGTCCTGTCGCCAACGGTGGAGTTCGATAGCGGAGTTTGGGACTCCGTGACATCCGATGTCGAAAGCGAGTGCCGGTTCTCTGCACGAGATCGTATGGTGAATTTCTCCGAGTTGAACAAGGCGGAGCAAAGACGGCTCGGTAACGACTGGTACGGATAACAAACCGCTCCCCCACTATCTCACCGGCTCGCGCGTACTCGTTTAGCGTCGGAGCTGTACTTCGAAATCTGTTCTTCGGCCCAGTCGATGCTCTCCACGGTTTCGTTCAGCAGTAATCCGGTTACGAGGTTCCCGTCTCTGAACTCGATACCCATGCGGCTCTCCTCGCCACGGACGATGAAGACGCCGAAGGGAATCCGACTCGCGGTTCGCCAGAGAACCGTTCCGCTGTCGAGCAGAGACGTCACGGCGTCGTCTTGCCGTCGCCGTAGGCTGTCTGCTAACTCTCCAGAGAGGACGAACTCGTCGGTCAGCTCTCCGGATTTCACTCGATCACTCACCACGTCGATATTCTCGGTCGAGGCCACAGGAACGACCCCACGCACATCGTCTGCGGTCTCTAGCAGCTGGTGAGCGTATTCGAGATGGCGCCCCACAGAACCAGCGTCGGGCGTCACGAACTCCGAGCCGACGAACACCACCGGGGCGATACTCTCCGCGGGGAGGTCATCAAGGACTGGACGTAGTTCGGCTGTTTGAGCCAACTCTTCGTATCGACGGAGTACGACCGAACCGAACAGCGTCAGACGCAATCCGTCGTCAGTTTGCTCGATGAGACCCGTCTCCAACAGTTGCGCGACACCCTTGTACACGGTAGACTTCGCGTCTTCGAGGTCGTCGACGAGTTCGTGACGCTCGCGTGGCGTCTTGCTCAACACGCGAAGGATTCCGTGACGCCGGGCGACGAGTTCGACGAGTTCAGTGGCGTCAGTCACGGTAGTCTGTCTTCACAAACGACCGTGACTCGGTAAAGGATTCCGAGGGGCATGGAAATTCCCGCCCGGACGGTTGATAAGTTACCGAGTCGATGTCTCTCGCATGTCGACTGAAACAGTGACCGAACGAAGAGAACCACTGCCGTCGCTCACTGCACCGACGACTCGTGTCTTTCTCCTCCTCGGCTTCGCGGTCTGGCTCGTCGCGACAGTCGCGTTTCGCCTCGTCGGACAGTACCTACTCAACCCGTCTACGCCTGTCGTAATCGCGGGACTGTTCGTCGTCGTCGTGCCAGCGATAATCGGACTCGCCCTGTTGTTCTACCGCTGGAGAAGCGTAACTGGCGCGGCCCGCCTCCAAGCAGCGATCGCACTCGTCCTTCCAGGCATGTTACTCGACACGCTCGTAGTGGCGTGGTTCGAGACGGTGTTCCCCAACATGCTCCCCGATGCCGCGAAACATTTCTGCGGGATGCTGTTGCTGGCGTACGCGTCCGTACTTCTCTCCGGGTTCGTCCCGGCGCGACGTGAGAACGGAACTGCAGCGTAGCACGCGGCACGGTTCGGCGGAGGCGGGAAACGGAGCCCTCGCCGCCGTCGACGCCGGAGAGACGGTGGTGCTGGTCGCGGCGACCGACACGTTCGAGGGGATCACCGGCGAACGGGAGGATTTCCTCGACGAGACGGAGCAGTCGGAGCCGACGTCGACAGCGGATTTTTGTCGGGCGGGCGCGACGCGGAGAGCGTGCAGAGCGAGAAGGAGAAGATGCTCGCCGGGGAACTGTACGACGCGTCCGACCCGGAACTCGTCGCCGACCGCGAGGCGGCCCGCGCGCTCACCCGGTGGTACAACGACACCGCCCCGGACCAACACGACCGACGCGAGGCGCTCCTCGGCGAACTGTTCGGGACCGTCGGCGAGGACGTCGTGGTCGAGCCGCCGTTTCACTGTGACTACGGCTACAACGTTCACGTCGACGACGGCTTCTACGCGAACTTCGGCTGCGTCCTCCTCGACGTGTGTGAGATAACGGTCGGCCGGAACTGCCTCGTGGGGCCGGGGGTCCACGTCTACACGGCGACACACCCGCTCGACGCCGCGACACGCATAGAAGGTCCGGAGTACGGGAAGGCGGTCGGAGTCGGCGACGACGTCTGGATCGGCGGTCGGGCCGTGCTCAACCCCGGAGTGACGGTCGGCGACCGTGCGGTCGTCGCCTCGGGAGCCGTCGTCACGAGCGACGTTCCGGACGACGTGGTCGTACGGGGGAACCCGGCAACGGTCGTGAAGGAACTCGACTGACACCGTGGGGTCGACGGGCGGGCTTCGGCCCGCAGTCGGCTACCCGGACTCGGAGTACCGACCGAGCACGTCCGCGACGTCTTCTTCGGGGAGGTCCGGGAACGGTACTGGCGGGTCGGGTGTGGCCGGCTCCCCGAGGCGGAGTCGCCACCAGCCGACGTCGTGCCACGCGCCGTGTTTGTAGCCGACGTCGTCGAACAGGCCGACGCGCTCGAAGCCCAGCGACTCGTGGAGGGCGACGCTCGCCGGGTTCGGGAGCGTGACGACGCCGTAGGCGCTGGCGTACCCCTGTCGTTCGAGGAGCACGAGGAGCGCCTCGTACAGCCGTCGCCCGAGTCCCTCTCTCTGGGCCGTCTCAGCCACGTAGACGGAGAGTTCGGCGATCCACTGGTACGCGTCGCGCTCCCGCAGCGGCCCCGCGTACGCGTAGCCGACGACCTCGCTCTTTCGCTCGACGAGGAGCCACGGGTACTGCAAGCGCGTCTTCTCGACCTTCGCTTCGAGGGCGGCGACCGAGGGCGGCGCGGTGGCGAACGAGACCGCCGTCTCCTCGACGTACGGGGCGTAGATGCGCCGGATGGCCGCGGCGTCGGTCGGTCGTGCGAGTCGGAGTCTGGTCTCCATCTCAGTCCCGGTAGGCCGCCGCGAGACCGTCGAGCGCCTCGTGGTGTCTGGTGGGGTGCGGGGCGAGAAGCGGCGAGACGCTCACGTGCCCCTCGACGACGGCGCGGCGGTCGGTCCCCTCGGGATCGGGCAGGTCGTTCGCGCGCATGCGCTCCCACACCCGGTCGTGGAGGGTGAAGCGGTCGTCGCCGTTCGGCCGCGCGGTCATGTCGTACATCGTCGACGGCTCGGTGATTCTCATCTCGGCATCCGCGCCGGCGTCGAGCGGGGCGTTGAGGTTCAGGTACTCGGCCTGTTCGAAGACGCCCGCGTCGACGGCGTGCTCGGCCAGATACGTCGCGGGTTCGGTCGCCGGGCGGAAGTCCTCCGGGTCCGTCGCGAGTTCTTCCCACGGCTCGTCGCCGCCGGGGACGTACAGCGAGACGGCGATGGCGGGCACGTCGAAGAAGGCCGCCTCGACCGCCGCCGAGACCGTCCCGGAGCGGCCGAGGACGTACGCGCCGAGGTTCGCGCCCTTGTTACAGCCCGCGACGACCATGTCGACGTCGGGACAGAGCGACTCCAGTCCGACGACCGTGCAGTCCGCGGGCGTCCCGTGGACGGCGTACCCGAGGGAGTGTTCCTCGACGAGCACGTCCGCAGACAGCTGTCGGCCGATGGCGCTTCTGTCCTCGGCGGGGGCGACCGCGGTCACGTCCGCGACCGACGACAGCGCGTCGTACAGCGCCCGAAAACCGACGCTGTCGATGCCGTCGTCGTTCGTCAGGAGAACCTTCATACCCCACACATCGATGGACCGAGCAAAAACGCACCGTTTACGACACTTCAATCGTGATACATCCGCTACGAACGTCCCGGGCTAGCTCTCGATCTCCCGGTAGAACGCCTGTGCCTCGGCGCGTTTGTCGTCGGTAGCCGTCCGGAGTGCCGCCACGACACCGGCGAAGCCCTGCGCTCGCGCGGGGATCCGGCTCCCCGCGTCCCTGAGCGCCTTGGCACCGCGCGAGAAGGCCGTCTCGGCGTCCCTGCCGAGTTCGGCGGCGACGTACGGCGAGCCGCTCTGGCGACGGCCCCGCGCCCGTGCGAAGAACCGGACACCCTCGACCACTGACGAGAGGGCCTCGTCGATGTCCGCCAGGACGTCCGCTTCGGCTCTGAGCTGGTCCCGCTTGGCCCGGTACTCGTCCCGGGAGAGCGCGTCTACGACGGTCACCGACTGCTCGTACCGAGCACTCGAGAGGTCGCTGACGACCCTTTCCGCCCGTTCCTGTCGGGTCCCGGCCCGGTCCGTGAGCGAGCGTGCGCTCTCGGGGTCGACGAACTCGATAGCAGTGACGACCCTTTCGAGGTCGTCGTGCGCCTCGATGAGGAGGACCTGCGCGTCG
>JBEPYA010000298.1:0-4396 GCA_041641615.1 Salinigranum sp.
CGTCCGGCCGGGGCGACATCGGACCGGTCGGGTGGGTGGCGAAAGTGCTCGCCGCGAGTCAGGGGATGCTGAACGGCCTGTTCTCTCCCCTCCTAACGTTCACGCGGTTCGAGCGCGTCCTCGGGAGGAGCTAGTTCCCCGAAGCGGCCTGCGCCTCGGCGAGCCACTCGGGGTCGTCGACGGTCGTCGAGCCCACCTTCGTCAGCGAGTACTCCCACTCGCCGCTGATGGTCTCGCCGTCGGCAGTCTCGCCCTCGAACGTCCACGACTCGTAGCGCGAGAGGCCGTCCTCGTCGACGAGGACGGTATAGTGGAAGTCGGTGACTTCGACGTTGCCGGAGCCGGTGCCGGCGTCCACCGCGGAGCCGGCCTGAACGAGCTGGGAGCTGGCTTCGGAGAGTTCGTACCGCTCGACCGAAACGCCATCGAACGTCTCGCTACCCGCGAACGAGAGGTCGTCGTCGGTCCCGTAGACCCGCGCCTGCGAGAAGCCGAGGGCGCTCGCGAGGGGGTCGCTCGTCTGCTGTTCGTACGAGAAGTACGTCGGCGCGTCCGCAGGTCCCGACTGGACGGAGGTGACGCCGTCGGCGAAGAACTGCTGCATGGAGCCGCCGTCGGACTGTCCGTCGCGGGTCGACGAGAGGACGGTGAGCGAGCGTTCCCCGTCGAGGTCGACGTAGAACTCGTGTCGCACCTCGGTCTCGACGCCGCGCTCGTCGACGCCGCGGTACGTCCAGGTGGCGGTGAAGCTCCCCGCGTCGCGGAGCGCCTGCTCCGCGTCGGTCAGCCCCAGGTCGTCGCTCGAACTCGCACCGGCGTCGTCAGCGTCTCCCGACTGGCTCGCCGCACCGTCGTCGCCGTCCGCACCGCCGCCGGCACCGTCGACGACGTCCGACGCGCCGCCACCGCCGAGACAGCCGGCGGAGAGCAGCAACAGGGCGACCGCGACGACGAGGAGTTGACTCGTGACCATGAGACTGATACTCTCCGCGATAATATAAAATATCGTAGAAGTTCGTGTGCGCACGTGACACGCCGCGGGAATCAGGTGGCAGCGAGAGTCAGGGAGCCCACAGCGGGAGCGGGTGGCGCGCCGGACGCTACGACTCCAGCAGCGCGGTCTCCGCACGGTACCACAGTCGCATCGGGAGGCCGGTCGCGTCGCGCGGCGGGTCCGACGGGAGTGAGCGGAGGCGTCCCGGGCCGGGACGGGCCGTGTACGCGAGGACGACGGCGTCGAGGACGTCCGGGACGTCGACGGGGGCACCGCCGGTCGACTCGGCGACGTTCTGGACCGTCACGGGGCCGTCGGAGTCGTACTCGGCGAGGATGCGAAGGCGCTCGGCGTAGCCCGCGGCAACGTCTCGTGGATAGTCGAGCGGGCGACCGGCGAGCGCGCGGAAACAGACCTCCGGATGGGCCTCCCCGACGACCTCGCGGGCCTCGGGGAGTTCCTGGAGGAGTTCGTCGACGGCGGCGATGGCCTCGTTCGCCTCGAACGCGCGCTGTGAGAGCTCGCGCCCCGTCTTCCGCTCGTGCGTTCGGCTGGCGGCGGGGAACCGGCGCTTGCGGGTGGCTTCGCGGGCGGGCGGGTCGAAGACGGCCTCGCGGCGGGGGCCGAGGACGTCGCGGGCGAGCGCGTCACACCGACGGCGGTCGTTCTCGCCGTCGACGAGGCCGACGGGGACGTCGACGAGGATTCTGGTCGCCCGTTCCTCGTAGCGCAACCAGACGTCACCGATACCGTCGAATGTCGCCGCGTGGTCGAACGTCGCCCCGTCGAAGACGACGGCGACCCACGGGCCGAAACACCAGACGGTCCCGACGAACAGTCTATCGTCCGTCATCGTGCGAAGGTCGGCGCGCTGAGAACAAAAGGATGTCAGTGACGAGCGGGGGTGTGCCGTACGTTGGGGTACGTATCTCTCGACCCGCCTCACGCACAGTCGAATCCGTCGCCCCTCGGACCGCGAGTAGCGACGACCGCCCGCGATGCCCCAGGTATTTGTGCCCGTCCGCGAACACTCCGGCATGCGCTTCGGCATTCTCAGTACGGCCGGTATCGGTCTCAAGGCCCTCCTCCCCGCCATCGAGAAGAGCGAACACACGGCGTTCGCGATCGCGTCGCGGGACGCGTCCCGCGCGGAACGGGTCGCCCGCGAGCACGACGTCCCCCGCGCGTGCGGGAGCTACGAGGAGCTCCTCGCGGACGACGACGTGGACGCGGTGTACAACCCCCTGCCGAACGCGCTCCACGCCGAGTGGACGAAGCGCGCCGCCGACCACGGCAAGGACGTCCTCTGTGAGAAGCCGCTGACGAGGGACGCCGCGGAAGCCGCGGAGCTGTTCGACTACGTGCGGGACAGGGACGTGACGCTGATGGAGGCGTTCATGTACCGGTTCCACCCGCGAACCGAGCGCGCGGTCGAGGTCGTCGAGCGCGAACTCGGGCCCGTCCGCAGCGTCGACGCCGCCTTTTCGTTCCTCCTCGACGACGACGAGGACATCCGCCTCGACCCCGACCTCGCCGGCGGCAGCGTCATGGACGTCGGCTGTTACGCGGTCAGCGCAGCCCGGCTGTTCCTCGGCGAACCGAAGCGGGTGTCGGCGCGGACCGTCGACGGCCGGGACGCGGGCGTCGACACGTCGATGGCCGCGGTGTTCGAGTACGACGACGCGACGGCGCGGGTCGCCTCCGGCTTCGACCGGGCACAGAGCCAGTACTACCGCGTCGAGACAGCGGACGGGTGGCTCCAGGCCGACCCGGCGTTCGGGGCCGACGCCGACGAGTCGGTCACCCTGAAGTGGCACACGGGGGGAAGGACCGTCGTCGAGGAGTTCG
This sequence comes from Salinigranum sp., assembly GCA_041641615.1. Classification (GTDB taxonomy): domain Archaea; phylum Halobacteriota; class Halobacteria; order Halobacteriales; family Haloferacaceae; genus Salinigranum. Next base: position 2,843 of record JBEPYA010000298.1, read on the forward strand.
AGCCCGTCGATCACTACCAGTTGCAGGTCGAGGCGTTCGCCGACGCCGTCAGCGAGGGGCGAGCGCCGCGGGTCACCCGCGAGGAGACGCTCGGGAACATGCGAGCCATCGACGCCATCTACGAGAGCGCGGCGTCGGGAGCGGTCGTCGAGGTCGACGACGGGCGCGAGTGACAGTCGGGCGGCCACGCCGGAGTCCCACCAGGGTACGCCGGAGGTGTGTGCGCGGAGCGCCGGGGACGGTGACATTGCGTCGGGCCGGTACGTCACAGCGAGACAGATACGTTGCCGACGGACGTTCACGTCGATGATACCTGACGAATCAGGCCGACTCCGGCGTTCGGTCGAAACCGCGCCGCAAGTATTATATTCCCGCATCGTCTCCCGATAGATGCAATGGCGACCGGTAAGGTTGATTTCTTCAACGACACGGGCGGTTACGGTTTCATTTCCACCGAGGACTCGGATGAGGACGTATTCTTCCACATGGAAGACGTCGGCGGTCCGGATCTGGAGGAAGGTCAAGAAGTCGAGTTCGAGATCGAACAGGCCCCCAAGGGCCCACGCGCGAAGAACCTGACCCGCCTGTAACCACGGACGTACACGCGGTCCGAGGCATCGGCGTTCGACAGCCATTTTCGACCCATTTCGACGACCGACGAGCGACGAGCGGCGGCTCCGAGGGAGGATCGACGAACGCGCGTCGCAGGCGAGAACGACCTCGCAGGGCACCGTCCGCCGTTCGGTCGCGAGGGCGAGAACGCCCGCGTTCGGTCGTCCGTGACTATCTCGTTCCGCGGCATAAATATCATTCCGGATAATCGCCACACAACGCTTACGTGCGGTTCGGCCAAGTCTCGACCAATGCAGCGCGGCTCGTTCGTCCGTGTCGTCTTCGTCGCCCTCTTCGTCCTCGTCGGGACCGTGCCGACGGCGGTGGTCGCAGCGGAGCCGACCGTCGACCTCGCGGTAGACGGCACGCCGATGGACTCCGGTGACCGACTCGTCGTCCCCGACGACCCCCTCCTGTCGGTGAACGCGAGCGCGCGGACGACCGTCGAGCGGGTCGTCGTCCGCGTCGACGGTCGGACGGTCCGGACGTGGGTGCCCGGGACGCAGACGATGTCGGAGTCGGTCCGGCTCGACTTGCCGAACGAACCGCAGGCCGTACAGGTCGTCGTCACCGGCTCGGACGGGAGCGTCGCGGCGAGCCGGATCACGGTCGAGAAGGACGAGGTCGCGCCCTTTATCGGGTTCGACGAGCCGTTCGAGACCGACCCGCGCGGGCGACCGCCGACGGAGGTGCGGCTCTCGGAGTCGCGCGTGACGCTCTCGGGGACGCTCACGGACGCGTCGAACGTCGAGTTCGTCCGTATCACCCGGGAACACCGCGCACAGACCGCCGTCGACTACGAGGTCGTGAGCCGGAGCCACGTCGTCCGCGACCCCGGCGAGGAGTTCTCCCAGGAACTCTTCTTCGGTCCCGGCGAGAACACGGTGCGCGTCGTCGTCCAGGACGAGTTCGGCAACAGCCGGACGTACGACCTCTCCTTTT
>JBEPYA010000299.1:0-4372 GCA_041641615.1 Salinigranum sp.
GTCTTCACGCCGGCGTACTGGCAGCGCTGACTGGCCAACGGGACAGCCCGTGGCGGTGGTGAGTTCACGCTCCGAAGCAGGAACGGCTTCCACGACGGGTGCGGCGACGGTGAGGGGGACGCGACCGTCACGGACGGTCGCGGCGACGCGTGCCCTCACTCTGTCGAGAGCGAGGCGTCGGCCTCCTCGACCGTCATCCGGGAGCGGGCCCACGCCACGAAGACGGCGGCACCGAGGCCGTCGACGACGAGGTCGATGACCGTGTCGGTGACGTAGTACGTCAGCGTCCACTCGACGTAGAAGTCCTTGAAGAGGTACTCGTACACCTCGAAGCCGGCACCGATGGCGACGACGACGAGCGGGAGGACGAGTACCTGCCGGGCCTCGAGGGGGACGAACCCGACGATGGCGAGCCAGGCGGCGACGCCGAAGCCCGACAGCGAGTGGGTCAGGAGGTCCCACCACCAGATGGCGGTGTACACCTCGTAGGCGAGGCCGCCGAAGTGCAGCGCACAGACGACGAGCGAGTACGCGACGAGTGCGACCGTGCCGATACCGAGGGAGGGCGAATCAGTGGTTGCGTATCGTGACGACATGGAGGGGGACCGTCCGGCGTGAGGCGGGGAGGGAGGGGCGCTGGACGTGATCGTGATGACGAGACGTCACGTTAAATCCTTTGTGAACCACACCCACTCACCGCTGCCAGTACTCGGGGGTGAACAGCACGAGCACCGGAATGATCTCCAGCCGGCCGGCCCACATCAGAAGGGTCATGAACACTTTGCTCGTGTCGGAGAAGCCGAGGTACGACCCCATCGGGCCGATCGCCCCGAAACCCGGACCGACGTTGCCGAGGGTCGCGGCGACGGCGCTCATCGCCTCGAGGACCGAGAGCGACTGGCCGATACGGGTCGCATCGAGGACGAGCAGGACGGTCGCCACGAAGAACATGACGAGGTAGAGCAGCGTGAAGGCGTAGATACCGCGGATGGCGCGCTCGTCGATCGTCCGCCCGCCGAGCCGAACGGGACGAACCGCGTCGGGGTGGGCCGTCGTGAACAGCTCCCGGCGGAGCGACTTCAACACGACGTACCACCGGATGATCTTGATGCTCCCACCCGTGGAGCCGGCGGAGCCGCCGATGAACATCGCGAAGAGCAGGAGGTACTGCGCGGGCGGCGACCAGGTGTTGAAGTCCATGCTCGCGTATCCCGTCGTGGTGACGATGGAGACGGCCTGGAACGCGGCGTGTCGGAGCGCCGGTTCGACGTGCCCGACGACGAGTCCAGTGAACGTCTCGAGGTAGCCCGCGTCGTACGTCTCGCCCGGCGGGACGCTCGCGACGAAGCCCGCCCCGGTGAAGAGGAGACCGGCACCGACGGCCGTGACGACCGCCAGCGCGCCGACGTAGAAGCGAAACTCCGCGTCGCGAACGAGTCGCCTCGGGTCGCCCGTGAGCGCGTGCCAGAAGAGCGCGAAGTTCGTCCCCGCCGCGACCATGAACGGGATGATGACCCACTGGGCGGCCGCCGAGAACGCCTCGATGCTGCGGGCCTCCGGCGAGAACCCGCCGGTGGGCATCGTCGTCAGCGCGTGGGCGACGGCGTTGTACGCGCCCATGTTCGGCGCCAGTCCGCCGACGTGCAGCCCGTAGAGGAGCGCCATCTCGAGGACGGTGAAGCCGAGGTACGCCCCCCAGAGCGCCCGCGCCGTCTCCGCGATGCGCGGTGTGAGCTTCTCGATGCCGGGGCCGGGTGCCTCCGCGTCCATCAGCTGCGCGCCGCCGACCGACAGTTCGGGCAGGATGGCGACCGCGAGGACGACGATCCCCATTCCGCCGAGCCACTGGGTGAGTTGTCGCCACAGCATGATGCTGCGAGTGTGGGTCTCGAGCGAGATGTCGCCGAGCACGGTCGCGCCGGTGGTCGTGAAGCCCGACATCGACTCGAACAGCGCGTTCGCGGGGGTGCCGAGCGTCGACGTCGGGTGGACCGGGGCCGCGAGCGGAGGGAGGCCGTGCGCCTCGACGAAGTACGGGACGGCCCCGACGACGCTGACGGCGAGCCACGTCACCCCGACCATCAGGAACCCCTCGCGGGCGAGGAGGTCGGGGTCGGGTTCGAGCCGTTCGAGGCTCACGCCGAGGGCGACGGTCACGACGATGGTCACGACGAACGGGAGAAGCGTCTCGCCGTACGCGAGCGCGGTCACCAGCGGGATGAGAAGCGGAACGGCGAGGTACTTCAACACCGTGCCGACGAGGCTGAGGCTCGCCCGGTAGTCGACGCGGAGCGTCACTCCCGTTCACCTGCTCTCCGATGCACACCGGGACGTGCGCGGAGTGGTCCTTTACGCTACCGAAACGTCGTCACGTCGATTCCGTGCCGTCGATTCGCCGGGTCCGCGCCGTCGACTCCCGTGCCGGGAGGAACTCGTCGAGGACCGCCCGCTCCGCGGCGCGGAGCGTCTCGGCGAACGCGGAGGGTGAGACGCCGAGCGTCGCCGCGACGGTCTCGGCCGTCGCCCGCCGCGGATACGCGAAGTAACCCATCCGGTGGGCCGTCTCGATGACCTCGCGCTGGCGGTCGGTGAGACGCGCTCTGTCGACGACCGTCGTATCGCTCCGTGACTCGTCGCGCCCGCTGGCGACGAGCCGTCGGAGTTCCACGTCGAACGCCTCCCGAAGCGACTCCACCACCCGTCGGACCGTCGATCGGTCGGGTGCGTAAAAGGAGACGACGAGTCGGCCGTCGACCGCGCGGACGCTGGTCGTAGGACACCCGACTGCCTCGATCCGCTCGCAGGGACACCCGGTCCCACACGGCCGGGACGCGCGGTACACCACCTCGTCCTCGGTCGCGAACACCGGTGTCCCGACCGCCCCCTCCGTTCCCCGAGGGACGCGGTACTCGTCGAGTCGCTCTCCGGCGACCACGGCCTGTGAGACGTCGCCGATTCCGCCGTCGACACCTGCGGAGGCCTCGGCGACCGGGCAGTGTGACCGACACGAGACGGCGAGTTCGACGTGGAGACCTTCTGCCATACCTGCGAACGGACGATCGAGCTATATCACCGTTACCCGTTCCGTATCACGGCTGATACCGAGTATATAAAATCCCGTGGTGGTACGGGCGGACGGCGAACCGGGGTGAGGGTGACAGGCACTCATCGAGGGGGTCCCCGGGCGGGACCCACCGAACGCTACCGTGTCACACAGTACTTTCACATCGGCGGGGCGGACAGACGTCGCAGAGACCGACAGGAGAGGAGTCACCGACACCGACAGACGAGGGCTGGACGGGCGGGCACTGGCTGCGGAGATCGGCATCGACGGGGCCGAACTGGAGCGTCGGAAGGCGTTCCTCGGGCTGACCGAACGCGACGCCACGCGGCTCGCGGGGATGACCGACGTCGTCGTCGACGTCGCCCCCGACCTAGTCGACGCGTTCTACGACCGCCTCCACAGCGACCGCGAGGCGTCGGCCGTCCTCGACCGGTCGTCGCTCCCCATCGAGGCGCTGAAGCGGTCACAGGAGACGTACCTCCGCGGCCTCGTCGCCGGGACCTACGACCTCGACTACGCGGCTCGGCGGGCGAGAGTGGGGAAGGTCCACGACATGCTCGGCCTCGGCCCCGACCTGTATCTCGGCGCGTACGGTGTCTACTACGAGGGACTCGTCCGCGCTATCGGCGACGACGCGGTCGTCAGATACGGCGACGACGGAGACGAGGACGATGCGGTCGAAGCCGCGGTCGACGAGGTCGTCGAGCGCGTCACCTCCCTGTCGAAGGTCATCTCGTTCGACCAGGCCGTCGCGATGGAGACGTACATCGAGTCGTACGCCTCGCGGCTAGAGTGTGCCCTGGAACGACACGAACGGCTCGCGAGCGACGTCGAGCGCGACGTCGAGGCGCCCGTCGAATCACTCCAGGAGACCGCCGAGCGCGTCGCCGAACGGTCGGGGCAGATCGACGACCACGCCACCGCGCTCACCGAGCGCGCGGGGACGGTCACGGCGGAGGTGTCGAACCTGAGCGCGACGGTCGAAGAGATCGCCGCGACTGCCGACGAGGTCGAGACGAAGAGCGCGGAGGCCGAGCGGCTGGCGGAGCGTGGGCACGACTCCGCCGCCGCCGCCGCGCGGGCGATGGCCGACGTGAACACGGCGTCGGCCGAGGTCGCCGCCGACGTGGAGGCGCTCGAAAGCCGCGTCGACCACATCGACGACATCGTCGACCTCATCGTCTCCATCGCGGACCAGACGAACATCCTCGCGCTCAACGCGAGCATCGAGGCCGCCCGCGCCGGCGCGGCGGGCGACGGGTTCGCCGTCGTCGCCGACGAGGTGAAGTCCCTCGCCGGGGATGCCCA
>JBEPYA010000300.1:0-2945 GCA_041641615.1 Salinigranum sp.
TCCTGTGACATCGTCGAACCTACGCGGTCGCGTGACTTGAGTTCACTGGAGGACGGGCACCCGCGGCGTGACGAACTTCGACGCGGGGCGGTGTTCGACCGTTCGGTCGGTGTCCAGTTCGAGGAGGGTCTCGTCGTACCAGCTGTACGCCGTCAGCGCCCCGCCGTAGACACAACCCGTGTCGAGGCCGACCGCGTGGTCGCGAACGACAGGGTCTGCGATGGGCGTGTGGCCGAAGAACACCGTCTGCGGGCCGTCGTGTTTCTCCCACCAGAAGGGCCGCTCGTAGCCGCTGGAGAGCGACCGCATCTCGAGGAGGTCGTCGACGTCGTGTTCCCCGAGGGACTTACGCGGGTCGACGCCGCCGTGGACGACGAGGGCGTCCTCGAAGGAGATGGCGACGGGGAGCGAGCGGATCCACGCGAGGTCTTCCTCGGCGAGTTCGGGGAGCTCTTTCGTCCCTCGGAGGAGCTTCTCCTCGTTGTTGCCGCGGATGGTGACCATGTTGTCGTGCGACCGGACGAAGTCGACGACACCCTTGCTGTCGGGTCCCTTGCGGACGAGGTCGCCGACGAAGACGAACAGGTCGTCGTCGGAGGGACCGATGCGGTCGACGAGCGTCTCCAGTTCGCGGAGACAGCCGTGGACGTCGCCGACGACGTAGATGTCGTCCCACGCGTCCGCGTCGATTCGGTGGTGCTGCGCCTCGACGCTGTGATTGAACTGGGGGGCAGTCATGGGAGAGGGAGTTCTTGTGAGACACCAAGACGGAAAGCATCTAAAGGATTGCTAAGTTATCTATATAGTTAAACTGTGTCACGCGAGGGTTTGACACGTCGAGCGCGGGAGATGCCGCGGAGGCGTCGGCTCGTCGCTCGGCGGTCGCTCGCGGTGGCTATAGAGAAAGCCGTGTGATATGGCGGTCACCGTACTTTTTTTATCTGGGATATGTGCTCCCGAGCGGTGATGCAGAGGGTCGACCCCGACAGATCACGACCGACGAGTCGTCTACGGACGTCGTTCGTGTCCTCCACGCCGATGACAGGCGGGATTTGCCGACCTGATCGCGGGGTTTCCCGAGCGAGAGACCGATGGGTTCGTCGTCGAAACCACCCGGACGCGAGCGAGGGGCTGGGGCGATTCGTGGGCTGTGACCGTCACCGGATGGCTTCGCCCTCACGGGGGCCGAGACGCGCTGACGTCGCCGCGTACGCCCCGCAACCTCTTTCCTTCCCTCTCCCAAACCGGAGGCCATGAGTATCGGACCTCTCGACGACGAGACAGTCGAAAAGTACCGCGAGTCAGGGCGGGTGCTGAAGACGGTGATGGACGAGACGCGCGAACTGGTCGAGCCGGGGGTAACCCACCTCGAAGTGGCCGAACACGCCGAGTCGCGCATCTCCGAGCTCGCCGACGGCCCCGCCTTTCCGGTGAACATCTCGGTCAACGAGGAGGCCTCACACTCGACGCCCGCTCGCGACGACGAGACCGAGTTCGGCGAGGACCTCGTCTGCCTGGACATCGGCGTCCACGTCGACGGCTACATCGCCGACGCCGCGGTCACAGTAGACCTCGCGGGCGAGGACGAGCTGACGGAGGCCGCAGAACAGGCGCTCGACGCCGCTCTCGACGAGATCGGACCCGGTGTGGAGACCGGCGTCGTGGGGCAGGCCATCGAGGACGTCATCCGGGGCTACGGCTTCACACCCGTCTTGAACCTCTCGGGCCACGGGGTCGCCCAGTACGACGCCCACACCGGTCCCAACATCCCCAACCGGGGGACGGAGCGGGGCGTCGAACTCGAAGTCGGCGACGTCGTCGCCGTCGAACCGTTCGCCACCGACGGTCGCGGGAAGGTGAGCGAGGGCTCGAAAGAGGAGATATACAGCCTCGAGCGCGAGCGATCCGTCCGCAACCGACAGGCGCGCGAGGTGCTCGAACACGTCGTGGAACACTACCAGACGCTCCCGTTCGCCGCGCGGTGGGTCGACGTCCCGCGTGCGGAGATGGCCATCTCGCGGCTGTCGCGGCAGGGCGTCCTCCACGGCTATCCGGTGCTGAAAGAGGAGGACGGTCGCATGGTGAGCCAGGCGGAACATACGGTCATCGTCACCGAGGACGGCTGCGAGATCACGACGAACTGACGAGTCGGTTTGTCTTCATATAAATATTTTGGTAGTTGTGTCGACGTACGTAACGGACGAGCGTCCCGGCGATCGACACTGATGGGTCGCGAGAGGTCCGAAAGAAGGTAGAACGCCTGCCCCCGTTAGGCGTCGTTCATCCGTTGTGCGGAGGTGGTTCCACACTCGAAACAGGTGGACACGCGATACGGCTCGCGTGAGTACTCCGCGTTCTCCGGCTTCGAACTCTCCGTTCGAAGCTCGACCTGCACCCGATGGAGCGTCTCACGCTCACACTCCTTGCAGAGTTCGGTCATGCCGTCTGTGTCTGATGGTCGCGTAGCCATCGGACCACCCTAAGGATTCATCCGACATTAATTTACTTCCTCGTCATGTTGTGAATCATATCCTTCTGTGACCGGGTCGACCGACCCCGTCGGGGACGGACAGGACTAAACGACCTCCCCCGTTCCCGAGCGTATGGACCAGATCTTCGCGCCGTGGCGCATCGAGTGGGTCGAACGCGAGGAGAGGGGGAACGAGTGCCCGTTCTGTGCGCTCCCCGACCGCGGCGAGGATAGGGAGACGAACGTCGTCGCCCGCTCCGAACACACGTTCGTCCTCCTCAACAACTACCCGTACAACCCGGGGCACGTGATGGTCATCCCGTACCGCCACACCGGCGAGTACGGCGCGCTCTCGGACGCCGAACTGCTGGACCACGCCCGACTGAAGGCGCGGACGTTCGACGCGCTGGAGGCGGCGCTCGGTCCCGACGCGTTCAACGCGGGGCTGAACCTCGGCGGTCCCGCCGGGGGATCC
>JBEPYA010000300.1:2955-4352 GCA_041641615.1 Salinigranum sp.
CTCCACACCCACGTCGTACCGCGGTGGGACGGCGACACGAACGTCATGCCCGTCATCTCGGACACCTCGGGCATCGTCGAAGCCATCGAGGACACCTACGAGCGCGTCCACGAGGCGTTCGCCGCCCAGTCGGGGGCGACCGTCGCAGAGAGCGGCGCGGTTCGACTCGATCCCGATCTCGATCGTGACACTGACCGCGATTGAGTCGACGCGTCGAACGAAGTGTCTTTGACCCTCTCGGTCCAACCACGACCGATGGACCGGTCGGACGCGGTACGGCGGGTCGGGGCGGTCATCCTCGCGGTGAACGTCGCGCTCGTTGCTGCCAAGGGCGGCGCCTGGTACCTCACGGGGAGCCTCGCGGTCGGCTCCGAGGCGGTCAACAGCCTCGCCGACGTCGTCTACAGCGTCGTCATCCTCGCGGGGCTCTACCTCACGACGCAGCCCCCGGACTTCGAGCACCCACACGGCCACGAGCGGATCGAACCGTTCGTCTCGCTCGTCATCGCGCTCGGGGTCTTCGCCGCGGGCTTCGCCGTCATCTGGCAAGCCACGTCGTCGGTGCTGTCGGGCGACTACGGCGGCACCGCCGGCACCCTCGGTCTCGCGGTCCTCGGCGCGAGCGCCGCCGTGAAGTACGGCCTCTACCGCTACTGTCTCCGGATGGGCGAGAAGTACCACTCGCCGGCGCTGGAGGCGACGGCGCTCGACAACCGCAACGACATCCTCACCGCGAGTGCGGCGTTCGTCGGCGTCGTCGGTGCCTCGGCGGGCGTGCCCATCCTCGACCCGGTCGCCGCGGGCGTCGTCTCGCTCGGCATCCTCTACACGGGATACGAAATCGTCCGCGACAACGTCAACTACCTCGTGGGGGCCGCCCCGCCCGAGTCGCTCCGCATCGAAATCCTCCGCCGGGCGTTCGCCCACCCCGATGTGAGAGGTGCACACGACGTCGTCGCCCACTACGTCGGCCCCGAGATCGACGTCAGCCTCCACATCGAGGTCGAAGGGGACATGACGCTCCTCGAAGCGCACGACATCGAGACGGAGGTCATCGAATCCATTCGGGCGCTCCCGCAGGTCGACGACGTCTTCGTCCACGTCGACCCCAAGGAACTGGGCGAGTGGAAGGAAGACGAGACGACGGACCACTTCGCTCGGAAGTTCTACGACGACCGGCACGAAGAGGGGACGGACGCCGTGGGAACGGCGAGCACGACCACGTCGACGAGGCCCGAGAGGGACCCCCGCGGCCAGTAACGCTTGTAGTCGCCCGGCAGGGAGTCGCAGAAGGAAATCAGACGCAGTCGCAGCAGTCCGGCGAGATGGGCGGCGAGAGGTGCGTACAGCTCCCGTCGCCGCAGGGCACGACCTGCGCCCGGTCGTCGATGGCCGAC
>JBEPYA010000301.1:0-4343 GCA_041641615.1 Salinigranum sp.
CCCGACGGCGAGTCCCGCGTGTGGAACAACGCCGTCATGGAACTCGGCGGCGTCGCCTGCGGGAAGACCCCCCGGTGTGACGAGGCGGGCTGTCCGTGGCGCGCGTGGTGTCACGCCTACGAGACGGGCGACTTCACCGCGCCCGACGTGCCGACCCAGCCGAGCTTCGAGGGCTCGCGCCGACAGATGCGGGGGCGCGTCGTCCGCATCCTCGGCGGCCGCGACGGTCTCCGGCTGGACGAACTCGGCCCGAAGGTCCGCGTCGACTACACGCCGGAGGGAACGCACGGACAGGAATGGCTCCGCGGACTCCTCTCGGACCTGGAGAACGACGGCTTAGTCGAACTCGAAGATCGCTCCGAGGGGACAGTCGCTCGACTCCGTCGGTGAGTCTGTCGGAGAGAGATGCGGTCGACCACGGGACGGGGAGGGGTCGGAAGCGAACGGGCGCTACCGCACGACCGTGGGTTCTTTCTCCCCGACCCGCTTCGCCTCGTACATGACGCACGTACTCGCTCTCTGTGGGAGTCTCCGCGACGAGAGCGCGACCCGGGTCGCGCTCTCCGTGGCGCTCGAAGAGGCGGCATCGGCAGGCGCATCGACGGAACTCCTCGACCTCCGCGAGTTCGACCTGCCGCCGCTCGACGCCGACCGCGACGCCGAGGAGCAAGGCGATGGGCGACGCCTGCTCGCGGCGGTCGACGACGCCGACGCGCTCCTCCTCGGCACGCCGGTGTATCACGGCTCGTACTCCGGCGTGCTGAAGAACGCGCTCGACTACTGCGGGTTCGACGAGTTCGAAGGGAAGACGGTCGGACTCCTGGGGGTGGCCGGCGGGTCGTTCCCCGTCACCGCGCTCGACCACCTCCGCTCCGTCTGTCGCGCGCTCAACTGCTGGGTGCTCCCCCACCAGGCGGCGGTCCCACAGGCGTACAAACACGTGGTACACGACGAGAGCGGAGGCCGCCTCACCGACGAGACGCTCGACGAGCGGGTCCGCGTTCTCGGCCGTCGTGTGGTCGAGTACGCGACCATCGAACCCGACCCGGCGACGTTCGAGGCGGGCGAGAACGTCGGAGCGGGGGACTGACGTGAACGCACAAGTCTTCCTCGCGCTCGCGACGGGAGCGGTCGTCGGGGCGGTCTTCGCCACGCTCGAAGTTCCGATCCCCGCGCCACCGAACGCCGCGGGCGTGATGGGTATCGTCGGCATCTACCTCGGTTTCAAAGGCGTCGAGGCGGTCGGACGCGGCGTCGACCTGCTCACGCTGCTTCGCGGACCGTTCTGAACAGGTCGAAGGGCCGACCGAGACGGAACCGTTTTGACGCTCCCACCGTCGCTCTCGAAGCATGCACGCCATCACGAAGAGCGGGTGGGTCGAGGTGGTCACCGGGTCGATGTTCTCCGGCAAGACCGAGGAGTTGCTGCGGCGGTTGCGGCGGGCGGAGATCGCGGGCCAGGAGGTGGCCGTCTTCAGCCCCGCCGTCGACGACCGCTACGGGAAGACCACCGTCGGGTCGCACGACGGCCGGACGTGGGAGGCGACGGTCGTCGGGAACGGGGGCGGAGGCGAGGGCGAAAGCGGACGCGAAGACGAGAACGAGGGAGGGGACGACAACGGAGGCGGGGGCGAGAGCGGCGACGCCACCGACGACGGGTCGGACGGTGCCTGGGCCATCTACAACCGCCTCGCGTCCCGGGACGGGGAGGTCGACGTCGTCGCCGTCGACGAGGGGAACTTCTTCGGCGCGGAACTGGTGGCCGTCGCCGAGGCGCTGGCGGACGACGGCTACCGGGTCGTCGTCTGCGGGCTCGACACCACGTTCAGGGGGGAGCCGTTCGAGCCGATGCCGCACCTGATGGCCGTCGCGGAGTACGTCGAGAAGCTGCGGGCGATCTGTTCTGTCTGTGGCGAACCGGCCACGCGGACCCAGCGGCTCGTCGACGGTGAGCCCGCGCACGTCGACGACCCGACGGTGCTCGTCGGCGCCGAGGAGTCGTACGAGGCCCGATGTCGGAACTGTCATACGCTCCGGCGCTCCTAACAGCTAGTGTGACTACGTGGGTCGAAACGCCCGGTGAGGGCCGCGAGCGTGGGCCGCTCGGCATCGGTCGGGCGTGGGTGGACGTCCTCGTCCGCCCGCGGGGGTTCTTCCGTCGCGGAGTGGTCCCCGGCGACCAGGCGCCGGGGCTGGTCTTCGCCGTCGTCGTCGCCTTCGCCTTTGTTGCCACGCGCTTCCTCCTCGTACCGGGTGCGATTCCGGACATCCAGGGCGGGCCAGTGCTCTCGGCGACGCTCGCGCTGTTGGCGGTCTGTCTCCTCGTGGCACCCGCGACGCTGCATCTCACCGCGGCGATTCAGACGCTCCTCCTCATGGCGCTCGTGCAGGACCGGGCGGGGGTGAGCGAGACGGTCCAGACCGTCGCCTACGCGACCGCCCCCTGTGCGCTCGCCGGGCTACCGGTTCCGGGGCTTCGTGCCCTGTGTGCGGCCTACGGGGCGTTCCTCCTCGTCGTCGGCCTGTCGGAGGTCCACGACACCTCCCTCCCGAGAGCGGCCGTCGCCGCTGCGGTCCCGGCGTCGCTCGTGTTCGGCTACGCGTTCGGTGGTTTCGGCGCCGTCGTCTCCGTCGCGCAGGCGTGGGCGCTGATTTGATTGGGCTCCCCCCGTTACGTCGTTCATGCTCACGCTCGACCTGTCGGACTTCATGGTGGAACTCGACGAGGGAACGGTGAAACACGTCGGTACCAAGACCAAAGGCGCGACAGTCAAGCTGTACCACGTCACCGAAACCGAAGCGAGAACGTTCGGTGACCGAGTCAAACTGGTCTTCGACGACGGGGAGGGGAACCACGTCGAGGTGGCGCTCGACCCCGACCAGGTCGAGTCGCTCCTCGTGGACGCCGAGGCGCTAGGAGACGAGTCGTCGGAAAACGGGTCGTCGAAGGATGGGTCGTCGGGGAACGAGTCACCGAAGGACGAGTCGACCGTCTGACCGAGGCTGACACGGGCGGCGCGCAGGGCGCGACGGGCTGGGCCGCGCGTGACCAGCCTGTGACCGACAGAGACGTATCGACAATCGTTTTAGGCGGCGGACGTTTTCTTCGGGCAACGGACGTGACCCGCCGGACCGCGGCGGGTCCTTTCCCATCTAAGTGACACACCATGGATTGGATAACCCACGAAGAAGACGTCTGGTTCGAGTTCAGAGGAGAGCATCCAAATCAGCTGACCGCGGGTCGTTTCTACCGCGGGACCGTCGACGGCTTCGCCGAGTTCGGCGTCTTCGTCGACCTCTCGCCGAGCGTCACCGGTCTCCTGCACCGGAGCGAACTCGACCGTCGCCTCGAGAGTCTCGACTGGGAGCGTGGCGACAGCGTGTTCGTCCAAGTGAAGAACATCCGCGACAACGGCAACGTCGACCTCGGCTGGTCCATCCGCCAGTCCGAGAGCGAGTTCCGCGGCGCACGTATCGACGACCCCGACGGCGACCCCGACGGTGAGCCGCTTGAGGTCGAGGAGAGCGAGTCTCCGAAACCGGTGAAGACGCGTCCGAAAGGAAACGCCGAACGTGAGTCGTCGAGCGACGACGATACCGACGTGCCTGCCTCGGAGGGCGACGCGGCGAACGGCCGCGTCGCCGAGGCCGACGACGGGACCGAAGACGAACGCGGGAACCGAAGCGGAAACGAGAACGAGCCCGGGCGCGAAACCCCGCCCTCACACGACGAGGCCGGACCGGTCGACACGGACGCGTTCCCGCGCGTCGCGATCGGCGACCTCGACGACCGTGTCGGCGACGACGTGAGCGTCGAGGGCTTCGTCGTCGACGTCTACCAGACGTCGGGGCCGACGGTGTTCGAGGTGCGAGACGAGACCGGGACCGTCGAGTGCGCTGCCTTCGTCGAGGCGGGTGTCCGCGCGTACCCCGAGGTCGTGGAGGACGACGCCGTCCGTCTGGCCGGCGAGGTCGAACTCCGCCGCGGCGAGCTCCAGATCGAGACCGAGTCGCTCGACGTCCTCGACGACGACGAGGCCGCGGCGGTCCAGGGTCGGCTCGACGACGCGATGACCTCGCGCGCGCGCCCCGACTCGGTCGAACCGCTCGCCGAACACGCCGCGCTGGAGACGCTCGTCGACGAGGTGGCGGACGCCGCGGAGGCGGTCCGCCGTGCGGTGTTCGACGGCCGTCCCATCGTCGTTCGCCACGCCGCGACGGCCGACGGCTACGTCGCCGGCGCGGCCATCGAGCGGGCGGTCCTCCCGCTCGTCCGCGAGGAGCACTCGACCTCCGACGCCGAGTACCACTACTTCACGCGTCGTCCGCTCGACGAGCCGATG
>JBEPYA010000302.1:0-4316 GCA_041641615.1 Salinigranum sp.
CCACGGGACCGACACGTCGAGCCAGCGGCCGTCGTACCGGACGGCCCGGACCGAGCCCTCCGCGGCGAGGATGTCGATCGCGGCCGTGATAGGCGACTCGCCGACCGTGTCGATCCGCCTGATAGCATCGAAGACGCTCGGAGGGAACTTGTAGACGCCCGCGTTGATGAGGTCGCTCGCCAGCGCCCGACCAGTGGGCTTCTCGTCGACCGAGACGATCTGGTCACCGTCGAGGCTGACGACGCCGTACGCGCTCGGCGTCTCCGAGCGCCTGATGGCGACGGCGGGTGCCGGCGTCGCGTCGTCGGCGATGCGCGAGACGAGCGAGCTGTCGATGATACGGTCGCCGTTCAGCACGATGAACTCGCCGTCGATGTACGGCTCGGCCTGAGCGACCGCGTGGCCGGTCCCGAGCTGTTTCTCCTGAACGGCGTAGGTGATGTCGACCTCCCAGTCGTTGCCGTCGCCGAAGTGGCTCTGTATCCGTTCGCGCTTGTACCCGACGACGAGTATCACGTCCTCGATGCCCGCGTCGGCAACCGCTTCGAGGACGTACTCGAGGAGCGGCCGGTTGGCGATGGGAACCATCGGTTTCGGTCTCGTGCGGGTGAGGGGTCTGAGGCGCATCCCCTCTCCCGCAGCGAGAATGACTGCATACATACTCTCTTTCAGATGGGTTTGACGTCCTTGTATATGCTCCGCCTACCGCAACCTCGACCAGTTAATCGGTGCTTGACCGGCGCGTGACGAGGGTCGACGGCGGCCCGGCAACGGCGAGAGCGGAAGTGTTATTTAAACCATCCCCGTTAGCGCCGATGATGCCCCAGCGTGACGACGTCTGCGTCCTCGTGCCGACGCTCGACGAGGGAGAAACCATCGGCGACGTCGTCCGTGGCTACCGCGAGGAGGGGTTCGAGAACGTCCTCGTCGTCGACGGCGGATCGATGGACCGGACCGAAGAAGTCGCCACCGAGGCGGGTGCGCGCGTCGTCACGCAGTCGGGAACCGGCAAAGGACAGGCCGTCCGGGAAGCCGTCTCAGAACACATCGCGGCCCCGTACGTCCTCATGGTCGACGGCGATGGGACGTACCTGCCGTCGGACGCCGAGGCGATGCTCCGCCCCCTCGACGAGGGGTACGAACACGTCATCGGCGACCGCTTCGCCGACATGCGCGACGGGGCGATGACGCGGCTCAACCGCGTCGGAAACCGACTGTTCAACCGTGCCTTCGCGTTCATCCACGGGACCGACTTCGGCGACATCCTCTCCGGGTACCGGGCTTTCTCGCGCGCGTCGTTCGAGCGGATGACGCTCACCGCGCAGGGGTTCGGTATCGAGACGGAGATGGCCGTCGAGTGTGCGAAACACCGGATCGCCACCGCCGTCGTCCCCATCACCTACCTCCCGCGTCCGTCGGGGTCGAACACGAACCTCAGCCCGCTCCGGGACGGGAGCATCATCCTCCTCGAACTGTACCGCCGGGCGAAGACGAACAACCCCCTCTTTTACTTCGGCAGTGTCGGCTTCGTCTCGACCGCCATCGGCCTCGGCATCGCCATCTGGGTCGGCGTCGAGTGGGTGACCCGGAGCATCTCCCACGAGGTGATGGCGGTCGTCGCCGCCTCGGGCATCCTCTTCGGCGTTCAGCTGTTGATGTTCGGCGTGCTCTCGGATCTCATCTTCTCGCTCCACAGAGAGCAGATGCGGCGGCTCGACCGGCTCGAAGAGGAGCGAACGAACGAGTGAGCAGGCGACGCAGCGGGACACGACGCTGAGCGAATCCGCGGAGGAGTCAGAACGGGAGGAGGCCGCGGAGTCTGCCGACGAGGCTGTTCGACGCGGCGGCGCGGTACTCCTCGAACACCGGATGGAGGGCGTCGAGCAGGTCACGCTTCGACTCGAACCGTCGTCTGGGGCTCTTCTCGAGGATCTCGGACAGCGCGACGGTACCGCCCGAGGCGTCGTACGACACCTGCACGTCACCGACCGCCTGGACGACCTCGTCGGGGGTAGCGGGGTAGTCGATCCGTTCGTCGAGGTGGGGTTCGAGCGCCGCGATACCGAACTCGATGTGGTCGGCGTCGGACCCGTCCTGCTGTGGTGGCCTGACTCCCATTACCGTCGAGTACGAGGTCATCGGTTGAAAAACTCCCGAAGACGCTCGAACGTTCCGGGATTCCGGACGCTTCGACGACGGGACGGACCGCTTCTGGACGCCTACCGGGCGTCAGAGCGGCTCACCCGTCCGCGCTCGCCGTTCGGGTGCTGTCGCTGTGCACCGACGAACGACCATCGCATCGAACTCCACAAGGTGTAACTCGCGTCGAACCGTCTCTCCGACGATGACGGACTACACCACGGTTTCGATCCCGAAAGACCTCGCCGAGCGCGTCGAAGAGACCATCGAGGGGACGAGCTTCTCGTCGACGAGCGACCTCGTGCGGTTCCTGCTCCGGAGCATCGTTATCCAGCACCAGCGGACCGGAGAGCTGACCGAGGCCGAGTTCGAGGAGATCACCGACCAGCTCGCCGACCTCGGGTACATCGAGTAGCTCCCCTTCGTCGGGTTCGATACCTCTCACAGCGAGGCGTCGCCGAGCGACTCCTCCGGCGGCTCGGCGTCGACCTCTTCGAGCGTGAGTCGGGAACCCGAGCGGTCGTAGGCGCGGACCCCCGTTCGATCCCACGGCGGGACGGCAACGATGATCGCCGCCGCGAAGTCGTCGCGTTTCGTCGGTCCCCGCGGACCCTGCGGGTGGGCGTGGAAGCGTGCGCGCCCCCGCCCCGCCGGTGTCGAGAGGTCGAGCCCGAACACCGCGGTGACGGACCGCCCCGCGTCGGGGAGATAAAAGTGCGTCAGGATAGGTGTGTCTGCGTCGAGCCCGAGGTCCGCGTCGAACGCACCTGCCCGCGTCGGGGCCAAGACGACGCTGAGCGCGTCGGGTTCGGCGTCCGCGCTCATATCGAGGAGGACGTCGAGGAGCGCACTCGTGACGTACAGCGGCTGGCGGCCGTCGCCGCGCCTCGTCGCCTCGGTCGAGTGCTGGTCCACGTCGTTCACGTGCGCTGTAGGCGCTCTGACGCGAAAAAGTGGGTCGGGCCCCGGAAGTGGCGGCTGATCGTCGGCACGTCGGGGTCAGAGGAGATTCCGAAACGCCTTCGCGTAGGCAGCTGGCAGACGAGTCCGGGCGTTGTCGAGCGCGTCGTGGAGGGCCGTGCTGGCACCGTCGAACACGCCGGCCCCGTGGCCAACGAGCACGCGCTCCGGTTCGAGTCCGCGGAACGCTCGCTTCGGCGGCGTCGGTCGGAGCATCGGATGGACGCCGAGCCGCTCGCCCGGCGCACAGAAGTACTCGGCCGTGCCGACCGCCTCCGGGACGACGAGCGTCCCCGAGTCGTCGTGGTAGAGCGCCGCCTCCTGCCAGGGAGGGAGCGAGCGGTCGACGACTTTCAGCACGCGGTAGCCGGTGTCGGCCAGCTCGCGGCCGATGCGTTCGACCGGAGCGTCGAGGTCTGACGCGACTCCACTCATCCAGTCGGGGACGTACACCGAGACGTCGTGTCGACGGGCGACCGCGGCCGCATCGCGTTTGTGCCGGTCGAGACAGACGACGACGCCGGCGACGTTTCCGACGGAGGCGACGAGGTCGTCGACGCCAGGGGCGTCCACCGGGTCGACGACCCACGCCTCGTCATCAGCCGCCAGGACGTGGCTCGCCCGCTGCATCCCCTCGTCGGGATAGGCGAACCAGCCGACGCCACCGTCCCACCGGTCGATCTCCTGCAGTCGCGGCGTTCCGCTACCCTTCATCGGCATGGTCATCGCCAGGGGTCGGACGCGCATAAAAAACCCGGCTGCGGTCGAGGGCCCGACGGCGGTTGGACACGTGAGGAACGGTCGGTTGAGTCGGCCAGGGCGACCGACAGTATAACCGGCCGGGTCACGAACACCATTCGATGCTCTCCACGCTCACGCACCTCGCACTCGAAGTGAAGTATCTCGACCGGGCTCGCGACTTCTACACCGAGCATCTCGGCTTAGAGCCGACCGCGGAAGGAGAGCGCGAGGTCGTCTTCGAGGTCGGCGAGACGGCCCTCGTCCTCCGGCGCCCCGACGGAGTCCCGCGCGGCGGCCTCCACGTCCACTACGCCTTTGCGACCGGCGCAGACGCGTACGAGACGTGGGAGGCGCGGCTCTCGTCACTCCCGACCGTCGCGTTCGACTTCGGCGGCTCACGGTCGCTGTACGTCGACGACCCCGACGACCACTGCGTGGAGGTCGGAACGGTCGCCGACGCGGACACGGACGACCTC
>JBEPYA010000303.1:0-4212 GCA_041641615.1 Salinigranum sp.
ACCGCGAGGGCGACTGCTACGGCGTCGAGGCCCGCGTGAACGAAGAGGGCACCGTCGGCATCTGGTACGAGCAGTCTCCCAGCCAGTGTCGCACGTCGACGCCGCAGGCCGCCGAGTGACCACCCGTCGGGATCGACAGCTTCCTGTGGCCGCCCGGAGTAGTTGAGGAGCGATTCGACGATGACCCGAGGACCCCCGGATGCCGGCGACGCAGATTCCGACGTCGACGCCCGTCTCGACCCCGACGACCGCTCGCTCGACGAACTCGTCGCGGCGCTCGCGTCGACGCTCCGGGCGACGGAGGAGCTCCCGGTAGCCCCGTCGGCGAGCGTCTGGCTCGGGGAGGCGCACGCGGTCGCCGAGGATCTTACGGCCGGAGACGTCGACGAGCGCGTGGTCCACGAACGGGTCGGTCACGTCCACCATCTGTTGACCAGTGCCGGAGACCTCGACAACGACGCAGCCGCGGGCCACGTCGACGACGCCGTGGCGCTCGCGACGACGATTCTCGACCGGACCGACAGCGAGGACGAGGCGGAACCGTGAGCCGCGGGTCGGCGACCGGTGCCGGCCTCGCCGTCGGGGCGCTCCTCGCGGTGGTCGGGTTGGTCGCTATCGTCGTCGGCTTGGTCGCCGCGAGCCTCGCGCTCGGTGCCAGCGAGTTCTCCGGGGTCGGGCCCAGCGTCGCGGTCGCCGCCGTCCTCTTCGGCCTCACACTGCTCGCCGTGGGCGGGACGCTGCTGTTCGGCCTCGGCTGAGGGGCGAGGAACCGACAGCCATTAGACGCCGCCTCGATAACCCTCGCCCAGGGTGGGATGGCGGAGTGGACTAACGCGCCTGCCTTGAAAGCAGGTGGCCCTACGGCCTCCTGGGTTCAAATCCCAGTCCCACCGCGTTTTCGAGCGAACTATCGTGCGCGGAGCTCCGTCTCCGCGCACCCGTGAGCGACTGTCGCCGGAGACGACTGGCGATGTGAACCCTACGAGTCGCGCGCAGCGAACGACGTGAGCGAGCACGTCTTGGTCCGGTTCAGATCCCAGTCCCACCGCGTTTTCGAACGACGGACTACCCTTCTCGGCCGTCTGGACCCACAAACGCCGCGAGCCAGCCACCGACACACATGTCACACAGAAAAATATTTTTTCTCTGACACCCAACTGTCGTGCAGTTTGAGCACAGCCCACACGGACACAGCAGATGTCGAGCCAAGGTGGGCAGACCTTCTCCGGTTAGACGTTAGCACGTACATCCTCGGCGGTGCACTGCTGTTCTACGGCCGTGGGACGATTCTCTTGCTGGTCGTGCTGTTCGGTTACCTGAAACGCGTCGTTGAGTTTGATGGTTCCGATGAGACGGTTCCGTCGTTCGACGACTGGGCCGCCTTGCTCGCAGACGGCACGCGGCTCCTCGTCGTCTGGCTCGTCTACTTCGTCGCCCTCCCACTCCTCGCCGTCCTGCTCGTCGAACGTGGCCTGCTGACAGAGGGCCTCGTCGGAGAGATAATCCCCGTCGTTGGGACAGTCACGCTCGCGCTTCTCACCGGTGCGGTCGAGGGGACGCTCGTCTCGAGTGAGGAGGGAACGCAGGTAATCAACATGGTGGTCGTCGGCGGCACCAGTTATTCGCTCGCGTCGGTCGAACCGGTCGTTCTCTTCCTCGTCGCGGCGTACGTCTACCCCGCTGCAGTGCTGCGGTACACCGCAGAAGGCTCGCTCTGGGCTGCATT
Source organism: Salinigranum sp. (assembly GCA_041641615.1). Classification (GTDB taxonomy): domain Archaea; phylum Halobacteriota; class Halobacteria; order Halobacteriales; family Haloferacaceae; genus Salinigranum. The sequence continues at coordinate 1,727 of JBEPYA010000303.1, forward strand.
CAGCTTCAAGTCACTCAAATCTCACGTGAAGAGTCCCCGCTACGCGCTCCAGTGGGGCGTGTTCACGGGCCTGAGCCTCCTCGCCCTATTCCTGCTCGTTCAGGTCGACACCTGGGCGGATGCCCTCGGCGATTGGGTGTGGACGATCAGTGGTCGGAACATCCTCCTCAGTAACGAGGTGGGTGAACTCGCGGTGTTCGTCGTGTCGGTTGTGAGCTTTCAGCTCTTCGTCCTCGCACACTACGCGCTTGGTCGACGACGGCTGCCCCCGTGGTGGGACCGCGTTGCAGTGTTCGTTACTCGACACGATACCGATCTCGCTCGAGTCGTCCTGGGTGGTGTCCTCCTGAGCCTCGGCATCATTCCGTCGCTCGTGCTGGTCCTCGGCTACCTGTCGCGGGCGTTCGACCACGCACGGAGCGGGCGCGAGGGACTGCCTCCGTTCAGACCGTGGCGAGACACTGTCGATCGCGGTGCCCGTCTGCTCGTCGCGTGGGTCGGCCTCGTCAGTATCCCGTGGGCTGTGCTCCTGTTCGGCCAGTATCGGCGGGGGATAGCCCCAGAGCGACTGACTGCACGGGCTGTAGATCCGGCGAACGCACTTGTTGGCATGACGGCCCTTCCAGTCGGCCCCCCGCTCGCGTACCAACTCGACCGCGGCATCGGCGATGTCCTCAGGATCCTCGCGCTCGCTCCTCCCCAACCCCCACCGCGGTTTCCCACGATTCCGCGCCTTATTCCGTACGGAGTCGGCGACCCCACGCGACTCCCGCTCGACGTGATCGCGGCGTTCACGCTCCTGCTCCTGCTCGCCTGGTTCACTTTCACACTGGTTGTCGTCGCCGTCTCCGTGAGTCGCTCACGCGAAGAGTCACTCCGTCGAACGGTGTCCGCTGGTCTGCTGTCGGCTCGTGTTTCCCTGAGTCACTGGCGTGCCCTCGCTGTCACTGTGTGCTGGTGGGTCGTCGGCGGCGTCCCCCTCGTCTGGTGGTATGTCTGGCGACGCGGCGCCATATCGAATCAGGAGCTGATCTCGCTGGGGTTCGCTCCGCTCGGCCTGTCGTTTCCTATCCCGAACCCGTTCAGCCTCGTCAGCATCCTCTTTCTTTTTACCGTCTCGCTCTGGAACTTCTACGCGCTCACGAAGGCGTATCGATGGCTCGGAACGTCCGTTGCGAGATGTGACGCGCAAGCGTAACCCCCTCCTACCATCGGGACCGACTTGGAGTAGCCGCTGCCCCTCCGAGGTGCGTAAGTTTATCTATATTGTCATATTATTAACTGTAATCGGATGGATACCATGACAGAGGGAAGACCGCACACGGACGGATGGGAGGTCGCAGGAGCGGTTCCGAGAGAGATTGATCGGCGGGGCCTCGTCCGGCTCCTCGTCGGAGCCGGTTCGGTAGTGCTCGCCGGCTGTGTCGACGGCGACGGGACGACGGGTGGGGAGAGCGGGGGCAGTACCAGCGGTGGCGGGGAAACGACACAGCCCGGCGACGACGGCGGGGGACAGCCACCGAATGGAGGCGACGGTGAGACGCCTCCCCCTGAGGAAGAGGAGCCGAAGAACCCGAACCCTGACGCGGGCGGTGGGGGGAACTTCCTTGAGTTCCCGTTCGGACGGGACTTCACCAGCGAAGAGCCGTTCGCTGAAGAGTTCGAGGCCTTCGCCCGGTTCGAACAGCCACGGCTCGGCTATACGCTGTCGTATCCTGAAGCGTGGCGGGTCACGGAACCCGCCGACCTTCCGGGGACCGTCCTCATAGAGGAGCCTACCGCCGGGAACGGCTTCGTTTACGTCGCACCCCTCGAATCGGCGGGCGGACTGGATGCGCTCGCCGACCGGGTATTCTCGACGCGAGGCGAGCGGGATGTCTGGTCGAACGTTGAGATTCTCGACGAACGGAGGGTCACCACACAAGGCGAGCAAGAACTACTCGTGCTGGATCTCCAGTACGGGGTGCGGGGCACCGCTGTCCGCGAGAAACTGGGTCTCGCGAGCGCGACGTTTGACTACACAGTCTCCGTGTTCGCCAACGCGGAGCGGTACACCCGTGCGTTTGCGGGGATGGCAAGCGAGGTTGTCGAATCCTTTGGACTCCAGCAGTAGCACGGGTCGCTGGCCTGATGAGTTGACTCCGCTCACAGGACGGTCGGGGTCCGAGAGGTCCGACCGATTGTAGCCGTCGCTCGGTAGGTGAGTTTGTGAAGAAGCCTAGGCCGGGATTTGAACCCGGGCTCTCGTCCTTACCAAGGACGCGCTTTACCGCTAAGCTACCCAGGCGCGTTATCGCGTAAGCCGGATTCGTTTTTACACGTTTCGATACGCCCGCGCCGTGTCGCGGTGTCGCACTCCCGTCCTATGGATCGGTCGCCGACGAGGGGACGCGGTCGCTCTCGGTTTCACTCTCCTCACGCTCCGTGAGGCCGGCGAGCGCGGCGAGTCCCTCGACACCCGTCTCCCCGAGCGCGACCGCGGTCGG
>JBEPYA010000304.1:0-4155 GCA_041641615.1 Salinigranum sp.
TGCCCCCGAGCGCCGCCAGCGCGATGGGGACCGAGAGCCGAAGCGCCGAGGAGAGCGTCCCCTCCCGGGCGAGGATGTCGACCAGCGTCCCGGCGAGGGAGTCGGGGGCGGCGAGGCCGGCGACGACGACGACGACGAGCGCGCCGAGCGTCACGACGGTCGCGACCGCCCGCGTGGGCAGGTCCCGCACCTGCGAGACGGTCGACTCACTCATCGCCGGCACCTCCCGTCTCGACGCCGCCGTCGGTCGCGGCCGGCTTCGATCCACGCTCGCCGACGGAGCCGACGCGCTTGCCGATGAGCCGGAAGAACTCCGGCATCGCCACGAAGAGGATGATGAGCCCGCGGAGCACGCCCACCAGCTGGGGCGGGACGTCCGTCGCGAACTGCACCACCGTCGTGCCGCTCTTCAGCACGCCGAACAGCAGGGCCGCGAAGCCCACGCCCAGGGGGTTGTTCCCCGCGAGGATGGAGACGGTGATACCGTCGAAGCCGTAGGCTGGAACGCCAGTCTGGAACTTCCCGAGGATCATTAGCACGTACATCGCGCCGCCGATACCCCCCAGCGCGCCGGAGAGCATCATGCTCGCGACGATGGTCTTCTTCGAGTCGACGCCGCCGTACTCCGCGGCCTCCGGCTGGAGGCCGGAGGTCCGAACGTCGTAGCCGAACGTCGTCCGGTTGATGAGGTACGCGAGAGCGCCGAGCGCGACAACGCCGAAGAGGAGTGCGACGAGTGAGAAGTCCGTCGACGAGCCGAACAGGATCGAGGGGAACGTCGCGTAGTCGGGGAGGGGCACGGTCTGGTTCGCCTGGCTGTTGGGGTCCTTGAAGACGTCCGAGACGAGATACAGCGTGACGCCGGTCGCGATGAGGTTGAGCATGATGGTCGTGATGACCTCGTTCGCGTCGGCGTACGCCTTCAGGACGCCGGGGATGGCACCGTAGAGCGCGCCGAACGCCGCGCCGATGGCCAGTCCGAGCGGGATGAGGAGCACGGTTCCGACGACGCCCGAGACGAACGGTGACGCCCACAAAACCCCCAGGCCAGTGGCGAGCGCGCCGACGACGAGCTGGCCCTGCGTCCCGATGTTGAAGATGCCGGCCCGGAAGGCGATCGCTACCGAGAGTCCGGTGAAGATGAGGACCGTCGTCTCGCGGAGGGTCACGGCGAGCTGGCTGTTGAGCGGCGACCACCCGCCCCTGAGCGGGTCGCCGAGCGCGCCGAGGAACAGTCGGTCGTACACGGTGATCGGGTCGTAACAGAACCCGACGCCGAAGTAGTACGCCGCGTCGGCGGGCGAGCAGGTCGTCATCCGGCCCGAGACGAGGATGATGACGGTCCCGACGACGATAGCCAACACGAGCGAGGCGAGGGAGATGAGCGCCCGTTCCGCCGTCGAGGCGTCGACGAGGCGTTCGAGCGCGTCGCGAGCGCGGTCGCGCGCGCTCATCGGCCATCACCGTCCGCTCTGACGCCCTCATCCTCGCTCCGCTCGGGTGTCGTCGCGGCGTCCCAGTCGTCCGGGTACTCCCCGCCCATCAAGAGACCGATCTCCTCTTCTGTCACTCCCTCGGGGTCGACCGTGTCCATGAACCGCCCGTCGTGCATCACGGCGAGTCGGTCCGAGAGGCCCTGGACCTCCTCTAGTTTCGAGGAGATGAGGAGGACGGCAACGCCCTGATCGCGGAGGTCCAGGAGACGCTCGTGGATGAACTCGATGGAACCGACGTCCACGCCTCTCGTCGGATGCGCGGCGACGACGAGTGTCGGGTCGCGCTCGAACTCGCGGCCGACGATGAACTTCTGCTGGTTCCCGCCCGACAGCGACTCGGCCGTCGAATCGGGGTTCGGGGGGCGGACGTCGTACTCGCCGATGACCGACTCGGCGTGCCCCCGCGCCGTCGACCAGTCGAGGCGACCCGCCTTCGCGAACGGCTCGCGGTGTTGACTCCCCAACATCCCGTTGCCGACGAGGTCGAAGTCCATCACGAGTCCGCGCTCCTGGCGGTCTTCCGGGATATACGCCATCCCGCGGTCGATGCGCTCGCGGCGCGACCGGTCGGTGATGTCATCCCCCTCGAAGGTGATGCGGCCCGACGTGGGCTCGCGGAGCCCGGTGATGGTCTCGACGAGCTCGGACTGGCCGTTGCCGTCGACGCCGGCGACGCCGAACACCTCCCCCTCCCGTACGTCGAACGAGACGTCGTCGACGGCGCGGACGCCGCGTTCGTCCTCGGCCACGATTCCATCGACGCCGAGCGTCGACTCGCCGGCGGTCGCCGGTCGCTTCTCGACGTCGAGGATGACCTCCCGGCCGACCATCAGCTCCGCGAGCTCCTCCCGGGTGGTCTCGTCGGCGACGACGGTGCCGACGTTCTCCCCGTCCCGGAGGACCGTGATCTCGTCCGCGGCCTCCATCGCCTCGCTCAGCTTGTGGCTGATGAAGATGATGGTCTTGCCCTGTGCGGTGAGTTCCTCGAAGACGGTGAACAGCTCCTCGACCTCCTGGGGCGTGAGGACCGCGGTCGGCTCGTCGAGGATGAGGACGTCCGCGCCCCGATACAGGGCCTTCAGGATCTCCACGCGCTGCTGGACGCCCACCGAGACGTCCTCGATGCGCGCGTCGGGGTCGACGTCGAAGCCGAACCGCTCGGAGAGTTCGACGACTTCCGTGCGCGCCCGGTCGCGGTCGACGGCGAGCCCGCCCCACTTGCGGGGCTCGTTCCCGAGGGTGATGTTCTCGGCGACGGTCATCGGGTCGACCAGCATGAAGTGCTGATGGATCATCCCGACGCCGGCGTCGATGGCGTCCCGCGGCGAGTCGAAGTCCCGTTCCTCGCCGTTCAGGACGACACGACCCTCGGTGGGTTGGTAGAGCCCGTAGAGAACGTTCATCAGCGTCGTCTTCCCGGCCCCGTTCTCGCCGAGGAGGGCGTGGACCGAGCCCTGTTCGACCCGGAGCGTGACGTCGTCGTTGGCGACCACGCCGGGGAAGCGCTTCGTGATGCCGTCGAGGTGGACGGCCGGAGTCATTGGCTCTTCCCTCGGACAGGAATCGTTTAAAGCCGAGGATTCGTGGCGAGGCGCGGGAGTAGTGGCAGGTCCGGGTTGGGGGTAGATGACGAGCACGCGCGTGAACTGTGCGTTGCGGTCGAGTTGTGCGAATCCGGAGCTGCGTCCGTGGCTACACAGACTGCGTGATACACGGGCGCGGTAGAGCCTCTCCCACCGGAACAACTGCGTTGCTTCGGTGGATAACTGCGTTGCTTCGGTGGATGAGTGAGCGAGTGGAGCGAGTGAACGAATCGGCCGGGGAGGCTCGTGGCGTCAGCACCCTGGCGCTCGCACGCTCTTCGTGTTCGCGGACACGCCTCTGCGTCTGCAGGACCACACTGCCGAGTAGTCCGTGTACAGGAGTTCGTCACTCGGCTCTCGTTCGTCACGGACCTCCTGAAAAAACTGAACAACGACGCGTTCGCCGACCAGGACGGCGACCTCAGACGTTGCTCGGGTCGGTCGGCACCGAGATGTCGCCCGCGATGATGGACTCCCGCGAGGAGGCGACGGCGTCCTTGACGCTCTGGGGGATCTCGCTCCCCAGTTCGGAGCCGTAGACGGCCGCGACGCCGTCTTCCTCCAGTCCGAGGGTGACGACGTTGCCGCCCTGGAAGCTGTCGTTGACGACGGACTCGATGGCGTCGTAGACGGCGGTGTCGACGCGCTTGACCATGCTGGCGAGGATGACGTCCGCGAACGACTCCTTCGTCACCGACTGGTCACGGTCGACGCCGATGGCGAACGCGCCCTGCTCCTGGGCGGCCTGGAAGACGCCCGTTCCGGTGTTCCCCTAGGCGTGGTAGACGATGTCCGCGCCGGAGTTGTACATCGCGAGCGCGGCCTCTTTCCCGGCGGCGGGGTCGTTGAAGCTCCCCGTGTAGTTCGTGAGGACCTCGATGTTCTCGTCGGCGGCCTTCACGCCGGCGGTGTAGCCGGCCTCGAACTTCCGGATGAGGTCGGACTCGACGCCGCCGACGAAGCCGACGGTCGTCGAGTCGCCCGCGGTCGAGCCCGCCCCGGCGGAGAAGTCCTGCGTCGTGAGCAGACCCGCCATCTGCCCGACGAGGTACGACCCCTCGTGCTCGGCGAAGACG
>JBEPYA010000305.1:0-4097 GCA_041641615.1 Salinigranum sp.
AGCCTCTCGCGACGGGTGAGAACTGTGTACCGCGCCGGGAACGGTCGAGCGACAGAGCGGGGGACGGGGTCCACCGAACCCCCGCGGTAAGAGCCTGGAGATACACGAAAACTGTACTCGCCGGAAGCAGTTACCACAAGTTTTATCTACTGCATTGACAATTGTCGTGACGGACGACACCGAGTACCACGGTAGCGGAGGGCAGTCTCATGCCAGTAACCGAACGCATTCGACGATACGGCCGCGGCGTACAGTCAGACCACCAGCGACTCGGGCGGGGAGGTGACTCGCGGTGAGTACCTCCGGTGGTGCCGTGAGCGAGTTCTTCGACGAGATCGAGCCGACAATCTTCGGGTTCGGGGCGGCCATCACCCTGCTGTTCGTCGTCGCTTTCGCGGTGAGCCCGGACGCGGCGTACAGCGTCGTTGACGGGATACGGGTGTGGATCCTCGCACACTTCAACTGGTTCTTCCTCTTCGCCATGCTGGGGTTCGTGCTCTTCCTCGCCTTCCTCATCTTCGGACCGTGGGGCCGACTCAAGATGGGTGACGAGGACCCCGAGTACAGCTACTTCTCGTACTTCGCGATGATGTACTCCGCCGGACTCGCGGCCGGCATCGTCTTCTGGGGCCCGGCCGAGGCGCTCTTTCACTACTCGACGGTCCCACCCATCTACAACGTCGCGCCGGAGTCGGCGGCAGCGATGCCCGTCGCGGTGCAGTACTCCATCTTCCACTGGAGCCTCACCCAGTGGTCGTGTTTCACCGTGATGGGAATCGGCATCGGCTACTTCGTCTACAACTACGACGCGCCGCTGCGCGTCTCGGCGGTGTTGACGCCGGTGCTCGGCGCGGACAACGTCGACGGTGCCGTCGGGAAGATCGTCGACATCCTCGCCGTGTTCGCGACGCTCGGAGGGGTCGCCACCTCCCTGGGCTTCATCGGGAGCCAGTTCATCACGGGCCTCGACTTCCAGTGGGGCGTCCAGCTGGGTGACATCGGGACCATCCTCGTCATCACCGGAATGACGGTCATCTTCACCATCTCGCTAGTGCTCGGCGTCGACAAAGGTATCCGCCGGCTGTCGAACTTCAACATGACCCTCTTCCTCCTGCTGATGGCCGCGACGCTGATCTTCGGTCCGACGGTTCGCATCCTCGAACTCGGCACGCAGGCGACCGGGCGGTTCGTCGGCGAGTTCTTCCAGACGAGCCTGTACACCGACTTCACGAACGGCGGCGAGTGGGCGAACGCCTGGACCGTCTTCTACTGGCTCTGGCCGCTCGCGTGGTCGCCCTTCGCGGGGCTGTTCATCGCCCGTATCTCGCGCGGCCGGAGCGTTCGCGAGGTCGCCTTCGCCGGCATCGGTGCAACGTCGATGGCGACCATCCCCTGGTTCGCCATCGTCGGCGGGTCGGCGGTCATCATGCAGCACACGGGCGCGGCGAACGTCCTCGGACCCGTCACCGAGTATGGCGAGTCCGTCTCGGGGTACGTCCTCTTCGGGGCGCTCCCGCTGGTCGGGACCGTACTCCTCTTCGCGTTCTTGCTCCTCGTGACGACGTTCTTCGTCACGTCGGCGGACTCCTCGACGCTCGCGGTGTCGATGATGACCACCGGCGGGAAGGAGCACCCCTCCTCCATCAACCGGGTCTTCTGGGCCGTCCTGCAGGGGCTCGTCGCCTCCATCCTGATGGTCGTCGGGGGTGTGAACGCGCTCCAGTCCGCGGCCATCATCACCGGCGCGCCCTTCGCCGTCGTCTGTCTCGTCGCGACGCTCGGCCTCATCCGGACGTTCCAGAAGGAGACGGGCGGCGTCTTGCTCCAAGACCGGACGAATATGTTCGGCAAACCGAGCAAGAGCGACGGCTCCTCCGGCCGGGTGGTCGCACAGGACGACGACTGACTCCCCGCTCACCCTGCCGGCGTCTCCCCTCCCGCGGTATCTTCAGGGAAATTGTACCAAGATTTAATTGACACCGGCTACACTTTCTGTGTATGGACAGGGACACCGCGGAACCGAAAGCGGAGGCGCTGCCAGGTCCCAACGCGCAACGGTGGATCGAGTTCCACTCCGAGCGCGCCGCCCCGAGCGAGTACTCCCACGACTTCGTCTGGGACATCACCGCCGAGGCGGATGGACCGTTCGTCACTGACGTCGACGGAAACGTCCTCCTCGACTTCACGTGCCACATCGGCGCCGCACCGCTCGGCTACGACAACGAGAAGGTGCTCTCGAAGCTCCGCGAGTTCGACCTCGTCGAGCCGCTGAAGATCGCCGGTCAGGACATGTACTTCGGGGCGGGTCCCGACCCCGCGACGGCCGACTTCCCGAGTTCGAGTCACCTGATGAACCGCCTCGTCGACGTCTCCAGCGAGTACGGGATGGACACGGTGTTCCTCTCGAACTCGGGCGCGGAGGCCATCGAGAACGCGATGAAGATCACCCACGACCACAACCCGTCCGCGCAGTACGGCGTCGCCTTCTCGGGGAGCTTCCACGGCCGCACGCTGGGGACGCTCTCGCTCACGAAGGCGAAGGACGTCTACACGCGGCACTACCCGCAGGTCGCCGGTATCGAGACGGTGCCGTTCTGCGACGACCGCGGCTGTACCCCCACGAGCTGCGACTGCGGATTCTTCGCGGGGGGGGAGTCGCGGTTTCGGTCGATGCTCGCGCCCGAGGGCGGGCACGTCGACCCCGGCGAGATCGCCTTCGCCGTCCTCGAACCCATTCAGGGGGTGGGCGGCTACCGCTTCCCGAGCGAGTCGTTCATGGCCGAGGTGGGCGACGTCTGCGACACCTACGACATCCCGCTCGTCGTCGACGAGATCCAGTCGGGCGTCGGTCGAACGGGGGAGATGTGGGCGTCGAACCACTACGCCATCGACCCGGACGTCATCTGCGCGGCGAAGGGGTTGCGGGTCGGCGCGACGGTGTCCCGAGCGGAGATCTTCCCAAGCCAGAAGAACCGACTGGGGTCGACGTTCGGCGGCGGCGACATCCTCGCGTCGATGTACGGGGCGTTCACCCTCGCAGCCATCGAGGAACACGACCTGCTGGAGAACGCGACCCGTCGAGGCGAAGACGCGAAGGAGCGACTCCGCGACGGCGCGCCCGACCACGTCGAGGACGTCCGCGGGAAGGGGCTCATGCTCGCCGTCGAATTCGACTCGGCCGAGCGACGGGACGCGGTCGTGAAGGCCGCACTCGACCGCGGGATGCTCACTCTCGGCTGTGGGAAGAAGACGATCCGCCTCCTCCCGCCGCTGGACGTGACCGAGCGGGAGATCGAGATGGGGACGGAGATATTCCGCGAGGCGATGGACGCCGTCGCCTCGAAAGCGACCGCCTGAGTCGGTTACCGGTCGAGGCTGTGGTCGACCACGGCCACGGACGGGAGGTCTTCGAGCGCTCCGAGGACGTCGAGGAGGTGGTCCGGGCCGCTCCCTTCGAGGCCGATCCGAACCGGCGTTCGGTTCGGGTCGTCCGCCGCCGTCGGCCGCGCGCGTTCGAGCACGTCCAGGCCGGCCCCTTCGGCCTCGGCCGTTTCGGTCACCTCACCGACGCTCGTCGGCCACCCGCGGAGCGCGAGGCGAGCCTCGGCGTACCGGCCGAGTTCCATCAGCCCGATACGAGTCAGACGCGCGTGGTCGGAGAGGTTCGTGTTGCCGCCGGAGACGACGCAGGCGACCCGCTCGTCGGCCACGTCGACGGCACCCGAGAGGAGCGCAGCGACCGGCGCGGCACCCGCCGCCTCGACCACGGTTTTGGCTCGCTCGGCCAATAGCGTAGACGCCACCGCGAGGTCGGTGTCGCTCACCGCCACCACGCCGTCGACCCGCTCGCGCACCACGGCGAACGTCTTCTCCAGGAGGCGGGCGTCGGCGATGCCCTCGGCGACGGTGTCGACCTCGTCCAGCCGGTGGATGGCGTCCCGGTCGAGCGACGGCCCGGCGTGGGCCGCCCCTTCGGGCTGGACGCCGACGAGTCGTGTGTCGGGGTCGTGCGCCTTCACCGCCGTCGCGACGCCCGAGATGAGGCCGCCGCCGCCGATGGAGACGAGGACGGTGTCGGGGTCGAACTCCTCGCGGAG
>JBEPYA010000306.1:0-4104 GCA_041641615.1 Salinigranum sp.
CGTCGGGGAGGAGGAACTCGAACCACTCGATCCCGCGGTGGTCGCCCGCCGGACGCCGTCGTCCGTTCCACGTGTTCAGCCCGACGTGGTGGTGGTAGTCACCGCACGCGACGAACAGCGCGCCCTTGTACGACTCCGTCCGGACGTTCAGGCCCAGTGTATCGACGTAGAAGGCTCTCGACGCCCCGAGCGACGAGACTTCGAGGTGGACGTGCCCGAGGTCCGTCTCGGCGGGGAGTCGATCGGCGCTCTCTCCCGACGCTGCCTGCCTGAGCGCGTCGAGGTCGAGCGGGCGCGTGTCCATCTCCACTCTCTCCCCCTCGAACGTCCACTCCTCGCGCGGGCGGTCGCGGTACACCTCCACACCGTTCCCCTCCGGGTCGCGGAGGTAGAGCGCCTCGCTCACGAGGTGGTCCGACGCGCCCGACAGGGAGTAGGGGGAGTCGTCGATGCGGGCGAGGACGTCACCCAGCGCCGCCCGCGAGGGCACGCGAACGGCGAGGTGAAAGAGTCCGGCTGCGTCTCTCGGACGTGAGGGTGCGTCGGAGTCCTCGTCGAGGACGACGAGCGGCGTGTCGCCCGCCGAGAGTACGGGCGTGTCGCCGGTGCGGTCGACGTCGAAGCCGAGCGCGTTGTCGTAGAACGGGACGAGTCCGTCGACGTCGCCGACGCGGAGCGCGATTCGTCCCGGGTGTGCGGAGTGGGGCATCGAGTACGTGGAGTCGGAGGTCATGCCCGCCCTTGGCGCGGCGGAAAGAAAGGTCAGTCGGCGGGCTCTGCGGAGGCTATCGCCTCGCCGTCGAGTACGTCGACGTCCACCCGACCCGAACGCGGAGAGGGTCCCGAACCCACGTCCGGTTTCGGGGACGTCCGTGGGGGAGGCGGCCATCCCGTCGGCGAACCGTTTCGTCAGATCGTTCGGTCTCGACCGCCCGTCACACGGAGAGCTGACCGTCCCGGAACGCGGGCGAGGAACCGTCGACAGTCACGACGGCGAACGGCTCATCGCGTCCTGGGGAGGCGTTCACCCCTCGAGGGAGAACGGACCCCCGGCGGCAGTCTGTCTGGCGACCGTCGCCAGCCGGAGGGTGTACGAGGTCAGGAGGAGGAACGGAACGAGTGCGATGGCGAACGTGGTCGCCACGAAGCTCAGGAGCGGCGGGAGTCCGAGGATCCAGACTTCGGGCAGGAGCTCTGCGTTGATGGCGAGAATCGTCGTCGCGGTCACCAGAATAGCTGGGAGCGAGACGACGACGAGCGTTCGAGAGAGCTGCGATATCTCCTCGGTGTAGTACAGCGTCTTGAAGTACTCCTTGCCGGTCGCGAACAGCTGAAACGCCTGGATCAACTCGTCGAGCGGACGCGTCAGTTCGTCGCTCTCGTCGTCCTCGTGATACTCCCTGAGCACCTGCGACTGCTCCATCTGGGGGCCGTAATCGACGTCCAGACCGAGCCAGATCACGCTGAACTCCGCGCCACCACTGGGCTCGCTCAACCGCGTCGCGGTCGCCGTGACTTCTTCGACGTACTCTTGGATCTCCTCGGCGAGTTCCTCGTCGGTCCCCCCGGAGACCTCCTTGAGCTTCTCCGACCGTTCGTGGATGACATCGGACATCAACGAAAGGAACGACGCGGGGTCGGTCGGACTCTGCCTGCTCTCGGCCAACTGGCCGACCTTGTAGCGGAAGTCGACGAGTCCCTGGATGCGTTCCTCCTGATTCGAGAGCGAGGTGATGTCGTACGAGAGGACGATCGAGTTGATGGAAACGACGATGGAGACGAGCAGGATGATGCCGCTGAGGAGCGTGTTGAGGAGGGTCTGAACGCTGGCGGTCTCGGTGAGGAGCCGCTGCATCTCGAACGTCCACACCGTTCCCGTGACCATGATCGTCGCGAAGACGAGCGTCAGAAGCATGCCGGTGACCGCCAGTCGGTTACCCTCCAACAGTATCCACCGTCCGACCATCGGTCGTCCACTCGGTCGGGGGATGGGGATCCAATCCCGCCACCGGGAGACGTGGTTGAAGACACCAGCCGGTTGGTCATCGGCGTCGTCAGATGAGGGTCCAGAACTCATGAACGGCAAGGTCCCGTGGCGGGCATAATAGTCCTACCGGCACGTCCGCGTCGAGTATCCGAGTGTCGTCACCGCTCGCTCCTTCGGTTTCCACTCGTCCACTCCGAGAAACCGGGCAGACGAGTCGAACGGCGCTAAGACACCTCTTCGACCGCCGCTAAGACATCTCTTCGACCGCCGTGGAGGGGTCCGTGACCGTCCCGGTTAACTCGTCGATGCCGACGCGGTCACACAAGTCGTACAACGGACACGCCTCCGGGCCGTCGAGGCAGGCGGGTTTCCGGGCCGAGCAGTACTCCCGGCCGAACTGGATCATCGCGGTGTGGCCGAAGCCGCACTTCTCGCCAGGGACGTCCCGCTCCAGATGCGCTCTCACTGCCTCGTGGTCGGCGTCGGGCGGCGCGAGGCCCATCCGTCGGGCGATCCGGTGGACGTGCGTGTCGACGGGGAAGACGCCACCGCGCCCTCCCGCGAAGAGGAGCACGCAATCGGCCGTCTTCGGGCCGACGCCCTTGAGCGAGAGGAGCGTCTCGCGGACCTCCCCGGGTTCTTCCTCGCGGACGAACCGGTCGAACTCGGGGGTCGAGCCGTACTCGTCGAGCACCCACTCCGCCGCTCGGACGAGGACCGCCGACTTCTGGTTGTACAGCCCCGCGGAGGAGATGGTCTCGGCGAGTTCGTCCTGGGGAGCCGACGCGAGGTTCTCCGCCAGTTCGCCGGCGGGGCCGTAGCGAGTCATGAGGCTGTCGTGAGCGGGCTGGCTCGCCTTGTCGGAGGTGTTCTGGCTCAGGATCGTTCGAACGAGACACTCGAAGCCGTCCTGGCCACCGTAAGCCTTCTGCCAGTACATCGCGCCGAGTTCGTCGACGACGGCCTCCGCGCGCGTGTCGGGGGCGCTCTCGGGGTCGGCGTCGCCGTCGGCGTCGAACGCGGTGAACACGCCGCCGCCCTGCTCGCCGCCGCTGATGTTCTCGGCGGGCTCGTCTCGCTTCTCTGTCATCGTGGTCTGTCGGTGGGGTAGGACTCGCCTGGTACAAAGTGTGACGGCCCGTTCGTTATCGACAGGTGGACGGAGTTTTCTTCGAGGAACGAGGTTCAGTGCGGGAGATCTGAGTAGCGGGTGGGCGTGGTTCACCTAAATCACGGACATGCTCGAAAACGCGGAGATCGCGGGTGCTAGAGCGGTGGACCGCAGCCTCTCCCCTCCCCAACCGGGTGCTCGCGCACGGAGGCGCGAGCGTCCCCTCGCGCGAGTCCGCCGCTCACTCCGCTCGCTCCGTCCCGCGCGCCGACCGCAACAGGCGGGGCGGTGGCGCGTGATGAGCGAGCAACGCGAGCGAATCGGCTGGGGAGGACGTGGGTGCGGGCTCACCGCGCCCGCGCCCCGTGTGGTCTTCGTACGTGCCCCTTGCTCGATCGAGGCCGCGTGAACAGTTCCTCTGACGAACAGTACATCGGCCGGCACGCCGACGCCTCTCACCGGGAGAACCCTTTTTGCCGGACCGCCCCAAGCCTCAGTATGGCCTTCGAAGCACTCACACTGGTCCCCCTCCAACTGGGATTAGGACTCGGCGTCGCCGCCATCGGCGTCCTCGTCTTGATCCTCGCCATCGTCACGGTGTGGTCGATGGTCGAAATCGTCGACGCGTACGAGAAGAAGGCGCTGACGGTGTTCGGCGAGTACCGCAAGCTCCTCGAACCGGGCATCAGCTTCATCCCGCCGTTCGTCTCGCGGACGTACGCGTTCGACATGCGGACGCAGACGCTCGACGTGCCCAGACAGGAAGCCATCACGCGCGACAACTCGCCCGTCACCGCCGACGCCGTCGTCTACATCAAGGTGATGGACGCGAAGAAGGCGTTCCTCGAAGTCGACGACTACAAGAAGGCCGTCTCGAATCTCGCTCAGACCACGCTCAGGGCGGTGCTGGGCGACATGGAACTCGACGACACGCTCAACAAGCGCCAGGAGATCAACGCGAGAATCCGGAAGGAACTGGACGAGCCCACCGACGAGTGGGGCGTCC
>JBEPYA010000307.1:0-4074 GCA_041641615.1 Salinigranum sp.
CGACACGTTCGGCGTCGGCATCCACGTCACCGACGAGGAGTTACAGTTCGTCGTCCACGTCCCCTCCTCCATCGACTCGGGCTGGACCGACCCCGAGGAGTTCCAGCGCCTCGTCGAGCGGGTCGTCTGGGACCACCTCGATCAGGAGGCGACGCTCCGTGGTATCGCATCGGCGGCGTCGACGGGAGAGACAGTCACGCTCGGGACGGTTACGCTGCGGACGGACGGAACCGTCGTCGACCACTCGCTGTCGGCACCGAGCGCGGGAGAGCCCCCGTGACGGGCGACGACGAGTGGGTGCGTCTCGTCCAGCAGCGCGCCCTCGAACGAGCGCTCGTCGACGAGGTCGACGCACGCCGATACTTCGCGCTCGCCGGCACTCTCGACCGGTACCGCGACACGAGGACCGACGCGGAGTCGACGGCGACCGGGACGAACGACGCCACTGGTGTGGCCAGCGCCGCCGACACCGATTCCAGTGTCGTCGACACCGATTCCCGTACCGTCGACACCGATTCCCGTACCGTCGACACCGATTCCCGTACCGTCGACACTGAATCCAGCGTCCTCGACGCCGATCCGAACGCCGAAGGTGTGCTCCCGGCCGCGCTTGTCTCGCTGGCCGTCGTTCCCTTCCTCGAAAGAGTGAGTCGCGCGCCCGCGACCCCGTCTCCATCCGCTCCGGGGCCGGCGAGCGCCCCGACGCTCGACCCGTGGTCGGTCGACGACCCGACACGACCCGCGATCAGACGCGGTGCCCGACTCGCCGTCCGCTGGTTCGACGTTCGGCCCGAACGGGTCGCAGCCCGGGCCGGCGTTCCCGAGGCCGCCCTCACCGCTCCGGGCGAGTAGTCGGTCTCCGCGATCGTCTCGTCGGGACGCCCGGGGTCGGTCTCTCGAGCGTCGACGACCGGACGCTCGACCGGGAGGGCGTCCGGAACGGATAGGTCGCAGCGACCGGAGGGACCTTTTGGAGAGAACGGTCAGAAGCCCCTTTTGGCTCCTGTCCGTTGTGGACGACAGAGGTCGCGTCGAGCCGCCTGTCGAACCCGCACCAACCAACGCGCCTCCTGCCGCGCCCATGAGCTCCTGTTTCGCGCGGGTCTCGTCCGGGCCGGCCGGCCGACCTCCTTCGATCTATGACCCGAACACCGACGTTCAGCCCACGCCCACACGAGGCGGGACAGCCCCCGGGACCGTCAGGCGCGGGGTACGTCGACAGCGAGTACGTATACACGACCGTGACCGAGTCGGGGCCGAGGACCGGTGTGACACAGCTCTCGGTCCGTGTCGACCCGAGCGACGGATCGCCCGACGAACTCGTCCTCCAGGTCACTCGACGGTTCGAGCGCGAGGCACCTCGGACCACGTCACGACGAGATACCACGGCGGTCACCGTCTCAGTCCCGGATATCGGGTCGCCACCGAGGGTCGACGCCCTCGAATCAGTGCTCGAAAGGTGGTGTCGCCGCCACCTGGGGGACGACTTCGACACCGACGGAGTGAACGGGGGAGGAGAGGGGAGCCACCGTCCCACGCGGGCCGACCCGGTCCGGCACCGATGACCGCGAAGACGACGCTGGAGACGACGACGCCGACGCTGTTCGGAGTCGAAGGCAACGCGTACCTCTTCGTCGCGGTTCGCGAGGATCCGACGCTCGGCAGCGACCCCAACTGGCTGTCTCAGATCCTTCGCGTCGACCCCGAGGTCGGCGCTGACGACGAGTTTCACGTCGTCGTCACGGAACGGTACCACGTCGACGGGCGGAAGACGGACGTCGCCTTCGAGGACCGGTTCACTGTCACTCTCGCTGTCGACTCGGCGTCTGTGCCGCGTCGTGTCGGACCGATTCGCCGTCGTCTCGAACAGTGGTATCAGCACATGTACCTCGACGGTGTGGGAGCCGACGCGACCGCCGAGACGTCGGACGTCTCGGAGTGAGTCTCGAAGGCGCTCTGAACACAACAACGGGTCGCGTACTCGCCATCGAGTGGTGAGAAGGAGTCGAAGCCGGTCGGTTACTTCTTCGGGCCGTTGCCGTTGCCACCGCGATTGCCCTTGTTTCCGCTGTTGCCGGGCGCGTCCTTCTCGTCGTCTTCCCCGTCTTCGTCGTCCGCGTCGTCCGCGTCGTCATCGTCGGTCGCTTCCCCGTCTTCACACGACTCCTCGTCCGAGCCGACCGCGCAGTCCGAGTCGTCCGCGCTGTCTTCGTCAGTCTCGTCGGCTGCCGCGGTCTCGTCGCCTTGCTCGTCCGCACCCTTATCGTCCGCGTGTTCCGGCGGTCCGCGCCGTTTCTCCTCGTCGCTGGCAGCCTCGCCGTCCGCGCCGTCCTCGTCTCCACGCTCGGCCGGACCGGCGTGGTCGGGTTTGTTGTCCGCACCGGGGTTGTTCTCCGTCGCGAACTCGGAGACCTTCTGGCCGAACTCCTTCCCGAAGTACCCCTCGTCTTTCAGCTGCTGGACGTACGAGGAGACCCACAGACCGAAGTTCGCGAACCCGCCGTTCTCGACGAGCGCGAGGTCGGCCGTCGCCGTGGCCTCCTCGCTGTCGTTCGTCGCAGAGACGGCGACGGTGAGGTTCCGATCGGGAGCCGGGAGCCCGACCGTTCCGTCGGCGGCCGTCTCGTACGTGCCGTTCCCGTCGTACGCCACGTCCGAGGTGACGTTCACCGTCGCGTTCTCGACGGCCGAACCGTCGTCGCTAACGGTCACAGTGGCCGTCCCGTCGCTGTTCTGCACGACATCGACGGCGAGCCCGGTGTCGACCGGCGATAGCTCGGCGGTCGTCGTCGCCTCGTCGTCACCGTCGGCGGCAGCCACCGTGACGTTCACCGTCTCGGCGGGTTCGGGGAGCGCGAGCGTCCCGTTCTCGTCGGTCGTGGCCGTCCCGTTGCCCGCGTACGGTGTGTCCGACTCGATGCTGACCGTCGCGTTGTCCACTGCCACGTCGTCTCGCGTCACGGTGACGGTCGCCGTGCCGTCGTCGTTCGCTTCGAGGCCGACCTCGAACTCCGCGATCGGCTCGACGGCCTCCGTCTGGATGGCCTCGAGGTCACCGACGGTCACGACAGCGGTGAGCTCGGTCTCGTTTGCGGGTTCGGGGAGCGCGAGCGTCCCGCTCTCGTCGGTCGTATACGCACCCTCACCCGTGTAGACGACCGTGGAAGTGATGTCGACCTCGGCCCCCGCGAGCGCGTCGCCGTACTGGATGGCTTCGAGGTAGACCGATCCGTCGTCGGTCTGGGTCAGGGTCACGTCGATGGAGTCCTCGACGGGGACGAGGGTGAACGTCTCCGTCGCGGTGCTGTCGTCAGTCGTCACGCTGACCTCGACGTCGACCGACTGGTCGGGGTTCGGGAGTTCGACCTCTCCATCAGTGTCAGTCGTGTACGTCCCCTCTCCCGTATAGATCACGCTCGACGTGACGTTCACCGTCGCGCCTTCGACGGGTGTGCTGTCGTTGGTGACGGTCACCGTGGCGTTCCCCGTCGTGGGGTCCTGCGTGAGCGTTACTTCGAGGATCGTCTCGGTCTCCTGTGCGCTGACTGCTGCTGGTGAGAGGACAGTCATCACCAGCATCGCCGTGAGGAGGACGGCTGTAAGTTTACGGTGCATTTCAGATTTCACAAACAGTCATGATATCTTAAACACTCCCCTCGCTCAGCTCCGATTCGGGACGGTTCAGCCACGTTTTAGTCGGATTTATCCGGTTTAATCGCGACTGTCTGGGGCTGAGGCGGCCGATTCCGAGAACAGGGGGGCTTCGGCGGTCGGTGAGTGTTCGCGCGCGGACGACGAGTGCGATGGCTGTCGCTGGAGGCGTGGGCGTCTGTCACTCAGTCGTCAGGAGACGACCGCTACGATCGGACGGGCCTCTCATGGAGGGCGCACGAGTCGATAGCGAGCCGACCTCCGTGTGACGAGCCACGACGTACGACGAGCCACGACCGACCTCCGAGCGGGCCGACCAACAGCACTCGCGAGTACCCTCGAAACCGAGCTCCACAGCGAGCGTGCGACTGCACCCTGAGTCAGTGTGCAACCAGCACCGAGAGTCAGCGGAGAACGCGAACG
>JBEPYA010000308.1:0-4065 GCA_041641615.1 Salinigranum sp.
CGTGATGGGCGACTCGAAGTCCGACCTCCGGGTGATGGAGTGGGCCGCCGAGAACGACTGTGGCATCGCCGCTGCGCCCGAACACTCCTCCGCGGCGGTGCTCGACCACGTCCGGTCGACGGACGGACTCGTCTTCGACCGCGGGGGCGCGGCGGCGATGCTCCGGACGATCTACGTGCTGAACCTGCTCGCGGTGCTCTGAGACGCGCTGTTCTGACGCTTCTGAGCGGACGATATCCCCCGTGACGCGTACACCGATACGCTGAGAGACGACGGACGACCGCGACACTCAGGTATCGGGGGCAGCGTCTTCCGGGGGCCGGCGTCGAAACCGACGGGGAGCCGTTCCGCGTCGGGAGCCGCGAGTTCGACCGCCTCTCCTCGTGTGGTGACCTCGCCGTGTTACTCGTCGGATCGGTCGCCTCTGACAGGGTCGCTCGAGGCGGCTGTCGCCCGTCTCGGCTGCTCCCGTCCGGGGGTCCGAGCGGACGACCCGTCTACGGTGCCATCAGAGCGTCCGTCTACGGTGCCATTCGAGCGTCTGAGCGCCTGTCGCCGTGTGCGAGCGAAGGGGGGCGTTGCAGTATCTCAAAAGCTTTACCCCCCATCGAGTGAACCCACGACCATGGGAATCGACTACTCGGATCTGCACGATCCGAACGCGGAGTACACGATGCGTGAGCTCTCGAAGGAGACGATGGGCGTCACGACGGAGCGCGGCGGCGGCCGCGACGTCGAGATCACCGACGTCCAGACGACGATGGTCGACGGCAACTTCCCGTGGACCCTGGTCAGGGTGTACACGGACGCCGGCGTCGTCGGCACCGGCGAAGCGTACTGGGGTGCCGGCGCGCCGGAACTCATCGAGCGGATGACTCCCTTCATCGTCGGCGAAAACCCCCTCGACATCGACCGCCTCTACGAACATCTCGTCCAGAAGATGTCCGGAGAGGGGAGCGTCGAGGGCGTGACGATCAGCGCCATCGCGGGTATCGAGATCGCCCTGCACGACCTCGCGGGCAAGATCCTCGACATCCCCGCCTATCAGCTTCTCGGCGGGAAGTACCGCGACCAGGTGCGCGTCTACTGTGATTGTCACACCGAGGACGAGGCCGACCCCGACGCCTGCGCCGCCGAAGCCGAGCGCGTCGTCGAGGAGCTCGGCTACGACGCCCTGAAGTTCGACCTCGACGTCCCCTCCGGTCTGGAGAAAGACCGCGCGAACCGCCACCTCCGACCGGGCGAGATCCGTCACAAAGCCGAGATCGTCGAGAAGGTCACAGAGCGCGTGAAGGACCGCGCGGACGTCGCGTTCGACTGTCACTGGACGTTCTCCGGCGGCTCGGCCAAACGGCTCGCCGGTGCTATCGAGGAGTACGACGTCTGGTGGCTCGAAGACCCCGTTCCGCCGGAGAACCTCGACGTCCAGGAGGAGGTCACGAAGTCCACGACGACGCCCATCGCCGTGGGCGAGAACAGGTACCGGGTCACGGAGGAGCGACGCCTCATCGAGAATCAGGCGGTCGACATCATCGCGCCCGACCTGCCCAAGGTTGGCGGGATGCGAGAGACGCGGAAGATCGCCGACGTCGCCAACCAGTACTACACTCCCGTCGCGATGCACAACGTCTCGTCCCCCGTGGCGACGATGGCCTCCGCGCACGTCGGGGCGGCCGTTCCGAACTCGCTGGCCGTCGAGTACCACTCGTACGAACTCGGCTGGTGGGGGGACCTCGTCGAGGAGACCGTCATCGACAACGGCTACATCACCATCCCCGAGGAGCCCGGGCTGGGTGTGACGCTCGACATGGACGCCGTCGAAGAGCACATGGTCGAGGGCGAGGAGTTGTTTGACGAAGCGTGAGCTTCGTCAAGCCAGCGAATCTCTGATTCGCGCTGTTCGACGAAGCGTAAGCCGAGGTGATGTCGTCGACCCTCCGGCGAACCGTTTCGCACCGCCCGACGAGCGGAACGGGCCCCCGTTCGCTCTCCGTCGCGTTCGACAGGAGCCACACGTATGTTTGATTTGTTCCGTTACTGCGCCCATACTATTGTATAACATGCACATACTTCACAGTACTCGAAATACACCGAGGCACTCAGCGCTCGAACGACAACCTCGCTGACTTCGTCGAGTCGGCGCTTCCGATGGTAATCGCGGTACTCCTCGTCACGTCCGGACCGTTCGTCTCCGGCACCCTCTCCAGCGTCGAGTGGATAGCGGACGCGGTCACCGGACTCGGCGTCAAGGGCGACGGCGTCGTCGCCACCACGACGTTCCGTCGGGTCCACAGCCGCACACCCGCGAAGGACGTGACCCCGCCGAGGCCGAACGTCGCGAGAGCGCCTCTACGTACGGCTCGAGCCCGAGCGCGTCGTCCGCGGTCGGTCTGTCGCCGAACGCAGCGCCCACCGGCGTCCGAGCACCTCACCCCTCTTGCTGCCCGAGTTAGTCTGCAATACCATCGCAAAGGCTGCCCGACAGCATCAGTTCGTCTCACAGCCGACACGAGCCGGCGTGCGGGTGGCCTCACTCGACCTGGACGCCTTCGGCCGGCGAGCAGACGAACGTCCGGGGTTCGACGTCGACACCCGCGCGTTCGGTGTACTTCGCGTCGACGTAGGCGCGGAAGTCGTCGACCGCGTCGTCCCGAACCAGGGCGACGACGCTTCCCCCGAAGCCGCCGCCGGTCATCCGCGCGCCGACGACGCCCTCGGTCTCCCACGCGAGTTCCACGACCGTATCGAGTTCCGCACAGGACACCTCGTAGTCGTCGCGGAGACTCGCGTGCGACTCGAACATGCAGTCGCCGACGGCACCCATGTCCCCGACTTCGAGAGCGTCGACGGCCGCCCGCACCCGTTCGTTCTCGGTGACGACGTGGCGGGTCCGCCGCCGAAGGACGCTCGGGAGGTCGGTGGCGTGGGCGACGAGCGCGTCCCGGCCGACGTCCCGGAGCGACTCGACGTCACCCAGCAGGGCGTCGAACCGTTCGACGGCCTCCTCGCACTCGCACACCCGGTCGTTGTACGCCGACGAGGCGAGTTCGTGTTCGACGCGCGTGTCGACGACGACGACCCTGTACTCGCTGTCGCCGAACGGGACCCCCCGCGTCTCGCGGGAGCGGCAGTCGAGGAAGAGCACCTCTCCCGCCCGGCAGAGCGCGCTGGCGTACTGGTCCATGATCCCGCAGTCGAGGCCGACGAACCCGGTTTCGGCGCGCCAGGCCGCCTCGGCCAGCGAGCGTTTCGGTAGTTCGTGCGCGGGAGCGTCGACAGCGTACGCTGCGGCCGCCGTCGCCACTTCGAGCGCCGCCGACGAGGAGAGGCCGGCCCCGCGGGGGACGTCGCCCGCGACGAGGAGGTCCAGGCCCCACGGTTCGACGAGCCCCGCGTCGACGAGTTCGACGACGACGCCGAGCGGGTAGTTCGCCCACGCCTCGTCGTCGCTCGCGAGCGGTTCGTCCGGGAGGCCGTCGACGACGACCTCGAACGCGAAGTCGGTCGACCGCAGTCTGAGTCGGTCGTCGTCCCGCGGAGCGGCGGCGACGGCGGTCCGGCGGTCGATGGCCATCGGGAGGACGAGCCCCGCGTTGTAGTCGGTGTGGCCGCCGACGAGGTTCACTCTCCCGGGTGCGCTCGCCACCGCCGTCGGTTCCCGGTCGTACGCCGCCTCGAACTCCCGCCGTGCCTCCCCTGACGTCATGCGTTGGAGGGAATGTTCGAGGCGAGAGCTTCAAACCACGGGGTCGACAGCTCAGGCCGCGCGCTCCTGCGCAACCGCGGGGTCGACCGAGCGGCCGATGTAGACGAGGCTCCCGACGAGGAGGAGCGCGGCCGCCGGAACCAACAGGTCGAACGAGGCGATGAGGACGCCCGACGCCTGAACGCCGAGCGCGACGAGGACGACCGGCCCACAGCAGGCCGACCCCGAGAGGGGCGCGGGCAACCCGGCGAGGAGGCCCGAGCCCTTCGCGCTGCCGCCGATGCCGCAGGCCGCGGGATGACGCCACGCCAGGTACGAGACGGCGAGGTTGACGCCGACGAGCAGGGCGAGGAGTCCGC
>JBEPYA010000309.1:0-4013 GCA_041641615.1 Salinigranum sp.
GGAACCGTTCGAGCGTCCGGCAGATGTCGTGGCCCTGCGCCGCGTACACCTCCGCCTCCTCGGTGGAGAGCGACTGCATAAAGCCGATGTCCGCGCCCGCGATGAACGCCTTGTCACCCGCACCGGTGAGGACGAGCGCGCGGACGTCCCTGTCCTCGGCGGCCGCGAGCGCCTCCTCTAAGGCATCCATCGTCTCGGTGTTGAGCGCGTTGAGGCTGTCGGGGCGGTCGACCGTCAGCGTCGCGACGTCGTTGTCAGCGATGTCGAGCGAGACCGTCTCCCAGTCCGTGTCTGTCGTCATGAACGGGGCCACGTAGCCGTCGGGTTTAACGGTTGGCTCCGCGGCCAATCGTCGTCGTGGGTGTTGCGCGAGACGGGTCCGTCGGTGGCTCGCAGTACCCGCTTACTCCCGCACATCGACCGGCCCTGCGGTGGCGCGGCCGGTCCGACTCCGGTCGGACCGTCGCGCGAGGGGTGACTGAGTGACCGAACAGGGTGAGGTCACGAAGGAATCGGCTGGGGAGGGTGTGGTATCACCGCCCTGGCGACTGCCTTCGTGCGCTCGTACTGCTGTTCAGCAGGTATCCTTCCCGTCTGTTGGCTAGGTTTCAGTACAGCCAATCACATCTCGTTCTAAACGAGAGTAGTGCGGAATTGTCTGTTCAGAGTAACTAACAGCGTGTTATCGACGGGGGTGAGACAGCGAAGAACAGAAAGGCCATGTACGACGCCTGCGCAGACACCGACAAATGACGCTCTCCGAGGAGGCCACGGAGCGACTGGCCGATATCGTCCGCCTCCAGCCCACGAAGAACAAGGAACTCCAAGAACGCTGGGACCTCGACAGCGGGAGCGAGGTCCACCAGTACCTCGAGAACGAACTGAAGGAGTACTACTATCGCGACGACAACAGCCTCATCCGCGCGACGGCCGAGGCGGCCGACCTGGTCGACGTCGACCCCGGCGTCGAGGCTGACGACGAGGGCGGCGTCCCCTCTGTCATCCGCGTCCCCGAACTCGAAGCGCGGGTGTTCGAGGCCGTCGCCGGCCCCGACGAGCGGTCGATGAGCGTCGTGAGCGTGCTCCACCGGCTCCACGAGACGACGGCGCTCGACCCCGAGGTGGACGCAGTCCGACAGGCGCTACAGAGCCTCCGGCGCAAGGGAGTGGTCGAGGTCGAGTACCGCGCGGTTCCGACCTTCCGACGGGCCGTCGCGGCCGACGCCGTCACCGTCGAGGCCGTCGAGGGCGCGTCGAACGACGAGAGCGCCACGGGCGACTGATTACTCCTCCCTTCGCTTTCGTTCGCGAACTCGCTCGCGCCGACGTTCGAGCAGCGACCGAACCCCCTTCCCCGGCCCCCCCTCGATCGGCCACCCTCGCGTCCGCCACCCTGGCGGCTCCGGTTCGAACGAGGGACAGGAGCCGGCACACTCCGCGTTCGTCTGACACCGCCCCTTCGCCGCGCAGTACGGGACGAACGCGTCGCCGATTTCGACGAGTTCGAAGTGCCGGCAGTCGGGCCGCATCGTGTCGACGTACGACCGCCACCCTCGTCCGTAGGCGCGTTCGGCGATGACGGTTCGCCGGTCCTCGTTCTCGTCGTCGAAGGACAGACGCGAGGGGTGCCACAGCACCTCGGCCTCCCCCGAGAGAGGGTCGACCGCGAGGACGCCTGCTTCGACGGGGAACTCCTCCAAGAGGACGGTAGGCACCGCGTCGTCGGTCGCCCGTGTGGCGACCCACACTTCGTCGAGGAGGCCGCAGTCCACGTCGTATCTGATCTGAGACGCGAGTGCACGGGCGGCACTCGCATCGAGGTCGGGTT
The DNA here is from genome assembly GCA_041641615.1 of Salinigranum sp. Lineage (GTDB taxonomy): Archaea > Halobacteriota > Halobacteria > Halobacteriales > Haloferacaceae > Salinigranum. Next base: position 1,829 of record JBEPYA010000309.1, read on the forward strand.
TGTTCTCGATGGCGACGATTCGCGAAATCCAGTCGGGGTACGGCGCGACCCGCCGGAGTTCGATCCGGTTCCCGCGGCGGCGCGTCTCGACCGCGTCTCGGGCAGCCGCACGGTGGATCGCCTCGCGGACGTATCGCCAGGGGTAGCCCGGGTGCGGGAGGGCGTCACGGTACCACGCCCACTCGGCCGGGGCGTGCCGGACGACGTGTAAGAGATCCGAATCGAGTTCGTCGGGACCCAGTAGGTCACGACCCCCGAGTTCGGTCGGGTCCGCCTCGACGACGAGCGTGTCCCACCGGCGCTCCCGCGTGCCGACCTGTCGCGCGACGAGGACGGCGTCGGCTCTCGGACCGCTCGGCGGCCACTCGCGCTCTGCCCACCGGCAGGTAACGAGTTCGAACGTGAACTCCGAATCTACCCACACGGCTCGTGACGCGCTACGCGAGGTACGTCCGTCCCTCCTCGGTCTTCTCCGCGAGCTCGTCCAGGTACTGGTGGGCGCGCTTGAATATCTCTCGCGGGCCGTCCTGGGTGATGGTGTTGATGGCCTGCTCGTAGTCGCGCCACTGCAGGTCGCGGTGCTCGCGGGAGAGTTCGGCGCTAGCCTCGAACGACCGCGCGATGAACAGGTGAACCGTCTTGTGGATGGTCGTCCCGTTCGCTTCGAACACGTAGCTGTAATCCTCGCGGAAGCCGTCGACGAGGCGGAAATCCTCGACGCCGGCTTCCTCTCTGACTTCTCTGATTGCCGTCTGCTGGAGCTCCTCGTCGCCTTCGACCCCGCCCTTGGGGAACTCCCAGTCCCCCGGTCGGCTCTTCAGGAGCAAGTACTCCCGGTGGCCACGGGTGTCGCGGAAGAGGATCGCTCCAGCGCTGACCGCTTCCACTGCCATTACCTCTGATAACCATGCCAACGTTTAAGAGGGTGTCGGAGCCACGAAATCGCCACCTCGTGGTTGTCCCTGCGACGATAGTGTCACATAGATTTTATAAGAACGGGGAGGAATCGATGGGTGGATATGAGTCCACCAGTCGTACCCCTACAGCAAGGCATCCCGACGAGTCTCGGCGAGGCGGTCAGCCGGTACGGTGACGCGCTCGTCTCCTTTGCGGTGACGGTCGTCGTCTTCGTCGTCTCGTTCGTCGTCATCTACTACGTCGCCCGGTCGGTGCTGGTTCGGGTGACGAAGCGCGCGCTCGGCGCACGCGACTTCTCGCCCGCCGTCGTCAGCCTCGGATCGAGTCTCGCCGGCGGGTTCGCGCTCGTCGGTGCGTTCGCGCTCGCCGCGGCCGTCGCCGGATTCGGCGTCATCCTGGCGGCCTTCGCAACCCTCGCCGGCGCGCTCGCGCTGGCCGTGGGTTTCGCGGCACAGGACCTCATCGCCAACTTCGTCGCGGGAATCTTCATCCTCAAGGACAAGCCGTTCGACGTCGGCGACTACATCGAGTGGGAGGGTAACGGCGGTATCGTTCGTGACATTCAACTCCGGGTGACGAAGCTCGACACCTTCGACAACGAACTGGTCACGGTACCGAACAACGACCTCGCGAACGCGGCCGTGGTCAACCCGGTCGCGAACGACACCCGGCGCGTCACGTTCGACTTCGGCATCGACTACGACGCGAACATCGACCAGGCACGGTCGATCATTCTCCAAGCGGGTGCGGCCGTCGAGGGCGTCCTCGTCGACCCCGCGCCCTCCGCACCGGTCACCGGCCTCGGCGACTCCGCGGTCGTCCTCAACGGTCGGGTGTGGATCAACCCGAAGGAGACGGGGGCCGGTTCCGTCAAGGCGGAGTTCGTCGAACGCGTCAAAGAGCGGTTCGACGCCGAGGGCATCGGGATGCCCTATCCGCACCGTCAGCTCGTCGGCTCGCTCGACATCAACTCCGCCGACCCCGTGGCGTCCCCGTCGACCGACTGACGCCGTCGGTCGTCGTGAATCGCTCTCGGGCTCCGCGGCGCACCACCCGACGAGCGACGCCACTGGCGAGGCGAGCTGTGTTCAGATGCGCTTTTGAACCCGGCGGACAGAGAAGGGAAGTAATGACCTTCGTCACGAAACTCTCGCTCGAGAGCGGCGCCCGGGCCGTCCTCGAAGAGACAGTCACGGAGATAAAGGAGTTCCTCGAACGGAAAGGTGCGGAGTGTCGCGGTCCGTTAAACGACCCGCCGAAGCGACTC
>JBEPYA010000310.1:0-4003 GCA_041641615.1 Salinigranum sp.
CGTGCTGCGGGTCCACACCTGCGTCGGGAACGGCTGGAAGGAGACGTCGCGGACGCCACTCCGTTCGAGCACGCGGGCGATAGTCGACGCCGCTTCCCGTTCTCCCTCCGAGCCACCCAGTCGAGAGTCGATACGGGCGAGATCGGTCACCAGCGACCAGGGGTCGTCGTCGGTCCACGCCCGGCCGAGGGCAGCGGCGGTCCGATCGGAGAGGTTCAAGCTCACAGCCGTGGGAAGGGGTCGAGCGTCATATAGGTTGGTCGACCGCGAGCGTCGCCGATGCTCGAGGGAGAGCCGCGGAAAAATCGACGATCAGAACCGAGTCGGCTCCGACGTGTGGCTCAGGCTGTGAGCTCCGGCGGAACCTGTCCGAGTTGCTCGAAGATACCGAGCAGATCGTAGTACCACCACGCCTCGGTCACCACGCCGTCGTCGAGCGTGTAGACGGTCGCGCCCTCCCACTCGACCCGCTGTCCGGTGGGTTCGACACCGGTCGAGAGCGTCCCTTCGTGCGTTCCGTCGACGACCCACCGTGTGACGAGCTTCGTCTCCCCGACGACGGTATCCAGCGTCTCGACGTGCAGGTCCGGGAACGCCTCGCGTGTCCCGCTCATCCAGTCGGTGAACGCATCGAGCCCTTCGTAGGTCGCTCCCAGCGGGATGTCGTGAACGACGACGTCCTCGGCGAAGATTTCCCCAGCCAGGGCCGCGTCCCCCTCGTTCCAGACGGTGTTCAGTGCTTCTGAATCGGGAAGCTGCATGCTATCTCACCGTCTTACTAGTCAACTCGTTAATATATAATCCCCGACAACCATCCCCAGGTCCGGAGAAACGGTCCGAGTCGGAGACAGTATTCTGAGACGGGCTATCAGAACCACCGACGGGAACGGGTACCAGCCCCCGCGAGGCCGCGGTCGGCGATGCCGGGTCACTTCGCTCGGGCGACTGAGTCCCGTGCACGGCCAGTAGCCGGCAGACGAGCGTCTGACGCCCCCGACACGCTTTTCGCCCGGCCACGGGTACGAGGGGGCATGAACGACGACCCCGCCGACGACCCCCGCTCGCGGACGGGCGAGGGAGACGAGACCACCACGAGCGGTGACTACGGCGACCAGGGACGCGGTGAGGACGGCGACGGCGAACGCGGCGGACGCGACGAGCGAGACGACGTGACCGCCGGCAGACCAGAGGTCGACGAGGACGGAGTCGGGGAGGGGGTCGAGACGTCGGACGAAGCGGACGGAACCGAAGACCGGACGGCAGAGCACGATGTGGGAGGCGACCGGACCGACGGGGACGCATCGTCGGTCGAATCGGCGGCGACCGAGTCGGAGGCAGCGGCCGAGTCCGAAACGTCAGCCGAGTCGGAGACCGAGCGACTCCCCGAAGACGTCCGCAAGTACGAGCGGTTCAAGAAGGTCGACGGCGCGCAGTACGACCGCGTCAACGACTTCCTGCGGGAGCGGACGTACATCACCGCCCGCGAGTGGGCGATCGCGCGGCTCTGTGCCGACTTCCGGACCGAAACGGGGGTCGAGATGACGAAGATCGGGAACAACCTCCCCGAACTGGTGCCCTTCATGACCGACACCTACTCGCCACAGGCGGTCAACCAGGCGCGGCACGCCTTCCGCGACAAGGTGAGAAAATCGGGGGCGACCTTCCTGTACGGCGCGATGTGCGGCTTCTTCACCGCCGAAGAACTCGACGAGCTGATGTACGAGGTGTCGGAGATCGCGAAGTTCCTCCTCGAAGTCGAGGGTGTCGACCTCGCGGTCGCCGAGGAGTTGGAAGCAGAAGAGCGCATCTCCAGCGTGATGCGCGAGGTGCGCGAGGCGAGTTCGGAGCTGCGGGCGGAGGACCTCGCGGATGCGGAGTCGGCCAGTTCGGACTGAACTAGTTCTCGGTCTCGGGCAGGATCAGTTCGGGCGCTTCCTGGGTGAACACCACGCGGCGGTCGTCGGCGAGCGGTCGGACGAACAGGTCGAGCGAGTCCCGTTCTCGCGCCCGTCGGACCATCTCCTGGGCGTCCGCCCCGCGGTAGTAGAGGGGGACCAACACGGCGAGCCCTGCATCCGAGGCCTCGATGGCGACGACGGCGAAGACGACGCTCCCGGCCTGGGCGCGGTACGCCTCGTAGCTGTCGAACGTCACGTCGGCCGCCGCGGACTCGACGGTCTCGAACTCGTTGTCGGGGACGAGGACGTCGAGACCGACCCGGTCGTCGTCGAGCACCTCTCCCCCGCGGGCGGGCGGGAGCGGGGTGACGTCGCCGGGGTGGAGTTCGACGACGTCCCACCCCGAGTCGCGGTACTCCGCCGCGGTCGCCTCCATGTCGTCGATGACCGCCTCCCAGCGGTCGACGATCCCGGCGAGGGGGTGGTCCCCGCCACCGCTGGCGTCTGTCGGGCCACGTTCGTCCATGTCCGCTGATTCGCAGTTCTGGGGCAAAAGGGCGTTCGTTTCGGCTCCCCGTGGCGGGTCAAAAGCTGTTTCGGCCGGAGGTAGGGACATGGAAAGTATGTCCCCCGTACTCTCACTGTCGGACCTCCAGACGCAGTTCTCGACGGAGCGGGGCCAGGTCAAGGCGGTCGACGGCGTCTCGCTCGACAGCAGAGAGGGTGAGACCGTCGGACTGGTCGGTGTCGGGGTCGGAGCGTTCGTCGGTGGCGTCGCGGCCGCCGCCGATGCAGGCTTCCTCCTCGGAACGGTCGCGTTCGGCCTCGGACTACTGGGCTAGGCGGGCTCCGCCCTCGCAGGTCCTGCGCTCGAATCGATGCAGTCACACCTCGACACGGCGAGCGGCTGGACCGAGGCCGATTCGAGGCGAGCGATGGCGCGTATCGGGGGATTCGGCGCGGGCGTGATGCTGGCTGCGGTAGTCGTCGGGACGGCGCTCGGGTACACGTGAGGTTCACTGGTGGCGATGCCGATGCAGGTCACCGAACCACACTGGGGCATTGTCGGAGGAGGGCGTCTCTGCCCCAACCAGTTAGGTATCGAAATAATACTATTAATCTTCGTATCATACTTCGTAATGAGATCGAACTGGAGTCGTCGAGACACAATGAAGGCTGTCGGAAGCACGGGCATCCTACTAGCGACGGGAGTCGGGTCGGCCACAGCACGAGGACCGCCCAGCGACGGCGACACCATCGTCGACGTCGCCGCAAGCGATGACCGTTTCGAGACACTCGTTGCGGCGGTGGGGGCGGCAGGGCTGGTCGACACGCTGAGTGGGAACAGACAGCTCACTGTGTTCGCACCGACCGACGACGCGTTCGCGCAGGCGCTGGGGGTCGACGCGTCGACCGTCGTGGACCTGCCGACAGATGTCCTCGTGGACGTCCTCACCTACCACGTCTCACCGGGACGCCGAAACGCGGAGTCGGTCACTACCTCCGACGGGTTACCCACCCTGAACGGTGAACGCATCGCGGTCGATGGTGTCGTCCTGAACCCGGGTCGGGCCGACGAGGCCGAAATCGTCGTCACGGACGTCCCGGCGTCGAACGGGATCATCCACGCGATCGACTACGTCCTAGACCCGACACTGTAGACGCGCTCATCACCGCATCGGCACGGCAACGCACCGAACCACGTGTCTCTCGTTTTCGGTCCAGAGAGCGCTTGGCACGACTGGACTACTCACTCCCGGACGTTCTCCCCGACCGCCCCGCCGAACTGTTCGTCGCCACCCGAGCGTTCGTAGGCGACCTGCCCGCGGACGAGTGTCAGGTCGGGGAACACTCCCGAGAACCCCTCGAACGGCGTCCACCCACACTTCGAGTGAAGGTCGTCCCCGCTGATTTCGCGGGGAGAGTCGGGGTCGACGAGGACGAGGTCGGCGTCGGCACCCGGCTCGATCCGTCCCTTGCGTGGGAGATCGAACACGGTGGCCGGATTCGTCGCGGTGAGGTCGCGGACGCGTTCGTACGAGAGGTGACCGCGGCGAGCGATGTCGAGCAGCAACGGGAGCATCGTCTCGACGCCAGGGACCCCG
>JBEPYA010000311.1:0-3999 GCA_041641615.1 Salinigranum sp.
GCCGTCCGCCGTGCTGGCCGTCGTCGCGCTCTGGGTCGGCGTTCGCGGGCTGCGGCTACGCACGGCGCGGGCGCGTGGCGCCAGCGACACGAGTGCGGACGGAGAGACGGAGCGCGACCCGCTCGAACGGCTGAAACGGCGGTACGCGGACGGCGAACTCTCCGACGCGGAGTTCGAGGCGCGGGTCGAAACGCTCTTAGACACCGACAGCCGGGCCGAGGTGGCCAACGAGGAGTCCGGCCAGCGACGGGAACGGTCCCGCGAGTCCGGGTGAGTCGACGCCATCACGACAGTTCCCCTCACACGTGACCGAGCGCTCGTGGAGCTCGAAACGCCGTCGTGACTCGGATTACGCGCATAGCTACGTAACGGCCGCCCGGCGTGATCGATCAGGTCACGTTCACGACCGTGTCGGTCTTCGCCCTCCCGCCGGACACGACCCTTTCGCGTCCCTGCAATCGGAAATCCTTTCCCGGCGGACCGTGGCTTCGAGCACATGGTGGTCCTCCACGCCCTCCAGACAGCCCTCAGTGCGGTGCGACGGAACCCGGTGTTGCTCGTCGTCGCCGCGGTGTTCAGCCTCCTCCAGCTCCCCGGACTGCTCGCACAGTCGCTTCACCCGCTCGTCGGGAGCCTCGTGTCGCTCGGCGTCAGCGGCGTCTCGATCTTCGTGCTGCCGTTCTTCTTCGGCGGCATCCTCGGCATGGCGAACGAGGCCATCGACGGGCAGACCTCGCTCGGGACGTTCGTCCGCGAGGGGAAGACACACTACGTGTCGGTGCTCGTCGTCTACCTCGGCCTGTTCGCGATCAACCTCGTGCTTGGGTTCGTCATCGCCTTCGCGGCGATCTTCGCGGGGATATTCGTCCTCAGCGGTGCCGGCCAGCCGAACCTCGCCCTGCTCGCGGTGCTCGGAGGAATCGGTCTCCTGGCGCTCGTGGGGTACCTCCTCGTCGCCTTCTTCGTGCAGTTCTTCGGGCACGCCATCGTCGTCGACGACCTCCAGGCGGTCGAGAGCATCAAACGAAGCGCCTGGTGCGTCCGACACAACCTCGTGTCGGTGCTGGGCTACTCCCTCCTCACGGCGGCGGGCGGTGCCGTGTTCGGCCTGTTCGGCGGCCTCTTCTCGCTGCTCGCCACCCCGCGGCCGCCGACGCGCGGGATGAACGGTGCGGCTCCCCCCGCGGCCGTGCCGTTCCCGGCCGACCTCCCGACCCTCGGACTCGCGGGGACGGCCGGACTCGCCGTCCTCCTCGTGGTCCTGACCGGGGTGTTCGGCGGCCTCTTCGCGGCGTTCTCGACGGCGTTCTATCGAGAGATCCGCCCGCCGGTACCCTCGGACGTCCCGTCCTCCGTCGACGACTAGCGTCTCCCTCACGACTCTCCCCTCGCACCGAGGGTATTTCACGCCGAACAGGCTCGGTCCCGCAAGTCGGTCTGGGCGACGCTCCTGGCGTGGTCGGTAGAGTTTTGCCGCGCGGCCGCCGGGTGTCGGGACGATGACGCGAGTCGCGTCCGACCGGGACGCCCCGAGTACGGCCTCCCACGACGCTCAGTACGCGCTCGTCGGGGGGTTCTACGTCGCGTCCGTCCTCACGCCGGTCGTCGTGCTGAGCGCTTCGACCCTGAGTTCGGATCCGGCCCTCCTGTATCTCGGGTTTCTCGCCACCTGGGTCGCGTTCACGGCGCTCTTCGGGTGGCTCGTCTCCCGGGCTGAGGGGCTCGCGGTTCGACTCGGACGGCGGGACGTCGCCTGGGTGCTCGCCGGGTTCCCCTTCGTCGTCTTTCTCGGCACGTTCGCCGCGCTGTCAGTCGGGACGCCGATGCCGCGCGTCGCCGTGCCGCTGGCGATGGTCACCATGCTCACGGGGCTCCTCTTCGGGTTCCCGCTCGTGGTGATGAGTCAGAACCGCCACGCCGCCGCGGCCGTGGCCGACGCGACGGAGCTCGCCCGGTGGGAGGCGCGGTGGCCGCCCCGGTGGCGTCGGTTCGCCGTCGGTGCGATGGTCGTCGGCATCGCCAGCGCGGTCGTCGCCGTGGTCGCTCAGCTCGCCTTGGGTACCGACTGGGCGGACCCCTTCTACCTGCTCGCGTTCGTCTGGACGCCGCTCGCCAGCGCGACGACGCCCCGGACGGTCCGGGTGACCGATGCGGGCCTCGTCGTCGAACGGCCGCTCAACCGCCGCTTCCGCCCGTGGGAGGCGTTCGACGGTTTCTCGCTCACGGCCGACGCGCTCGTCGTCCACCCGACGGCGTGGTGGCGTCCGAGCCTGCGCTCCGACCGCGCCGACATCGAAGACGTCGACGCCGTCGTGACCGCGCTCGAGCGGCGGTTCGATTCGACGTGGAGCCGATAGGCGGACTCACGCTCGCGCTCGGGCGCGAGCGACGGGCGCGGTGGGTCCACGTCGTCCGCCTCACCCGGACGCCGCGGCGTTCGACGCGTCGCTCTCGTTCGCCGGGACGACCCGGACGGTCTCGTCGCCGTGGACCTCCAGCGTCTCAACGACGGTCCCGTTCGGCGCGACCCGTTCGACGAGGAGCGTGGGCGTGCGGGCCTCTGCATCACCGCCCTCTCCGGGCGACGCGGTGACGCGTTCGCCTTCGAGGAACGCCGTCACCTCTTCGGTCGTGCTCACCTCGCGGACGTCACTCGACTGGGCGTTTACGAACGCGATGTACGCGATACCGCTGCTATCGCTCGGGACGACCCGCACTTCCCAGTAGAGCTGACCGTCGACGACGACTGGAGTCGGCTTCGATGGTGTAAAGCGGTTCTAGTCGGTCGTTCGGGCGGCCTGTCGGACGTGGTCGGTCGCCTTGCGCGCACCGAACAGTGGCCGCGATGGTGAGTAGACTTCGTACTCACCGGGCCGGCCGCCGACCGTCCAGACTTCCTCGAGCCCCTGCGCTTGCCTGTAGGGTTCGACGGCGACGACGTACTCCGGGGTATCTCGAGGTGGCCGGGGCACTCCTCCGCAAGCCGGTGATGATGATTCGGTTGGCGTCGAAAGAACACGACCGTCAGATCGACGACGAGTGTGAACGGATCCTCTCGGACGGCCAACAGCGGCTCAGCGATACGCTGGAAGATATCGTCGACGTGCCTGGCATCGAGGTCGACACCGAAGCCGACCTCTCGAACACACAAGCTCAGCGGCTTCATGGGCAGATTCAGCGCAAACTCACCGATTAGAGGTCCACAGCGTAACCAAAGCGAGCGTCGAAATCACGGTCAGGCCTTTCCGTCCTCCCAGTGAACCCCCTCGTATGGATGGAGAGCGACTTCGCCGCCTCGGCGTCGTCGTCGGCTAAGACCGGGTGGTGTACCCCAGTCTCGTGACGAAGGTGCATCCCTGGCGTCCACCGTGGTCTCAGCACCGTTCGGGACGATTTTGTTCGTCGTATCTGCTGCCATCACCGTTCTTACCGGCTTCGGATCGATGAGTGGAAGCTCACCCAACGATGCACTTCGAGATGGGGCTGGCAGTAGCACTCAGCATCCACGCCCTCTGGTGGGCAGAGGCGAGCTGAAGTCCTCCCTGAAGGATTCGTTTCCTCGATCAGGTGGACTGGCTCCCTCCGGGCAGTTGGTATCGAAGAGTTATCTGACCCCGAGAAAATCCGAGTGTCAATCGAAGGGGCTACACTGTCCCGACAGAACGTTTCCGGTCAACGAGATAGACGATAGCAGCGAGCCAGCACACGCTGAGGAAGCTGTACTGTCCAACGGCAGCTGGAGCTTCCCATGCGTTGAATACTGCCACGTAATGTCCACTTACGAACGCAACGACGGGAACGCCGACGTATGCGATGACGTTCGGGATCCACGACGAACCGTTCGCATAGAGCCGTTCTGCATCCTTATACACGGCAATCAGCGCGACAGCTGCCGCGACTACGGTAATGAACAGCAGCACCGCTCCGAGGAGGCCACCACCAAGACTTGTCGGAGCGATTCCGAAGAGGTACCCAGCCGTCACCGGGACCAAGAGAGTG
>JBEPYA010000312.1:0-586 GCA_041641615.1 Salinigranum sp.
CGGCTTCGTCGGCGTCACCGACCCGGCCACCGGCTCGCTCAACCCGATGGCCACCGACGTGGCGTTCACAGACCCCGTCGAGGCGGCGCGGGAGGCGGTCGATGCTCTCGGTCGCGTCGACCACGTCGTCGCCCTCTCACACCTCGGTGCCGGCGACGACGCGCTCGCGGGCGTCGAGGGAATCGACGTCGTCCTCGGTGGGCACGTCCACAGCCGACGGAACGTAGTAATCGAGGGGACACGCTGTACCCGTCCCGGGGTCAACGGGGAGGCCGTGTGTGAGGTGGACCTCGACACGGGCGAGGCGACGCTCCACGAGACCGCGTCCGCAGACCCGTACGGACCGCTCGTCCAGTCACTGAAGCGCCGCGTCGCCGCGGCCGGCTTCGACGAGGTCCTCGCCCACGTCGACGAGCCGCTTCACCGGAACCACGAGACGGTGTTCGGCGGGGAATGTCGCGTCGGCAACTTCGTCGCCGACGCGTACCGCTGGGCCGGGAACCGGTCCGTCGAGGGCGGCGTGGACCTCGCGCTCCAGAACAGCGGTGGCGTCCGCTCGGGCCCGGCGCTGGCGGGTGACGTGACC
>JBEPYA010000312.1:596-3964 GCA_041641615.1 Salinigranum sp.
CGCCGACGCGTACCGCTGGGCCACCGAGTCGGACGTCGGCCTCCAGAACAGCGGCGGCATCCGCGAGGGACCGCCCCTCTCGGGGGCGGTGACGACGGGCGACCTGGTGAGCCTCGTCCCGTTCGAGGAACAGGTCGTCACGGCCGAGGTGAGGGGGGCGGAACTCGAAGCGATCCTCGGCGAGTCGGCGGGGGAGAACCTCGCGTTCGGTGACCCCGCCTGGTGGCACGGCCACGTCAGCGGCGTCTCGATGACGGTTTCGGGAGGGGAGGTAACGGACGTCCTCGTCGGCGGCGAGCCACTCGACCCCGAGGCGACGTACACGGTCGGCACCTCCGACTACCTCCTGCACACCGACCACGAGTTCCCCACGCTCGACCAGCACCATCGTGCGGGCGAGGTCGGCATCCAGTACGAGGTGCTCTGGGCGTACGCGCGGGCGGAGGGGCTCGATTCGCGGGTCGAGGGGCGAATCCAAAAATGAGCCGCAACAGAAACGTTCAGGCCACCGGAGCGTTTTGCCTCGCGTATGACGCGCGTCGTGGTACCGGTCAGGTACCCGCTATCGGAGCCCTCCGAATCGACACTGCGAGAGGCCGTTCGAATCGCCCGTGAGAACGATGCGGACATCACCATCCTCCACGTCGACCTCTATCAGGATTCACGGGGGGTGACCCGCGCGGACCTCAAGCGGGCGGCCGAGCGCGCCGTCGGCCAGATCGACCGCGCTCGGTACGTCGTCCGACGGGGCTTTCTCGTCGAGGAGACCATCCTCGAAGAGGTCGCCGCCGAGTCGGCCGACATCGTCGTCATCGGCACCCAGCAGGCCTCGCGGTGGCGGACGATGGTCAAGCGCTTCCTCGACGACCCCGACATCGAGACCTTCCTGGAGGAGAAACTCGACTGTCAGGTCGTCACGGTCCGCGCCGACTGACCGCTCATAGGGATCATCGGAGAAGTTCATAGATTCGGCGTTATCCGAATCGAGCACCGTACCCAGTCGAGGATCACTGGACCTCCGGCTGGCGACGATAATCCCGATCAGTTCCCGTCCGACCGGAGCGGCTGGTTGCCGTCGGGTCCTTCTTCGTCCGCGCGCTCGGTCGCGTCCTCGCGTCGCCGGTCCTGTCCGTTGTTCAGTGCGACCTGTGCGACCCCACTCGTCTCGTCGAAGAAGAGGTGCTGGTGTGGGTAGGCCATCTCGACGCCCTCCCCGTTCTCCGCGAGCAGCCTCCCGAGGTTGGTCAGGACGCGCGACCGCACGGTTCCGAGTTTGTACGGCTTTATCGCCCAGTATTGGAGCGTGAGACGGATGCCGTGGTCGGCGTACTGATCGATGTACGCCGTCGGTTTCGCGGGGTAGCGCGCGCTGCCGATGCGGATGTCCGGCCCACCTTCGATGACCATGTCGCACTGTCTGCCCGCCTGCTCGAAGAGTTCCCGAGCCTTGTCGATGTCCGACTCGTACGTGACCGTGACCTTGAGCTTGAGTCGCGTCCGTTCGTCCTCCGCGGAGAAGTTGGTGACGTCGCGGTCCCGGATGGTCGAGTTCGGGATGACGAGGAACGTGTTGTCGAGGGTGAACATCTTCGTGTAGCGGAGGGTGATGTCGTCGATGAACCCCCGCGTCCCGTCGTCGAGTTCGATCATGTCGCCGATCTCGTACGGCTGATCGGCCAGGATGAACAGCCCGTTGATGACGCTCCCGATGAGCGGCGCGAGGACGATACCGATCACCGCCGAGAATACCCCGACCGAGATGACGATGTTGCTGAGTTCGATGCCGACGGCGCTCAGTCCGAACGCCCCCGCCAGGAGGACGGTGGTGACGCGAACGGATTTGAGGACGGTCTGAGCGACGCTCTGGCGCTGGAATCGCCGCGCGATCGGACGGCCGAGGAGGCGGACGACGTACGTCGAGAGGTACGCGCCCACGGCGATGTGGACGAGGAGGACCACGAGTCGCCAGCCGGGGAACCGCGCCCACCCCGGCAACACGTCCGCGAGCGTCGGCCCGGTCGTCGACTGAAGCGCGACGGCGAGGGGGTCCATGGGGAACGCTCGGCGCATCTACCAAAAAGGGTTGTCCTCGCCCGCTATGTGGTCGGAGACGTTCGGTATGTGAATGAACTACTCATACTACTTGTGTGTGAACCGTGCAGTGTCGTGAGTGTATCTACGAACACGGAGACTACGCGGTGCACGGGCGTGGTGAAACCGCAACCACACCCTCCCAGCCGAGTCCCTCACTCGCTTCGCTCGCTCGGTCATCCACCGAAGCGACTTCGTCGCTTCAAGCCTTCACTCGTTTCACTCGCGAAGACCTCGCGCCACCGCCCCGTGTGACGGTCGGCGCGGGAGTCCGTGAGCCGGGTCGGACTGGAGGTCCCCCCCCTAAGCTAGCGCACAGCGTCTGGCCGAACAGCTAAGCGGCGGCCCCTCGAACACTGCCGTCATGTCCGCCGATGCACCCTCTGCGCCCGACTTCTCGGTCACGCACGCCGACGAACCGAGCAGCCTCCTCGTCGCGGGCTTCTCGGCGTTCGGACTCGCCGGTCTCACCGCCGTAGACTTCCTCGTCGACCACCTCGACCTCGAACAGCAGGGTCACGTCACCGCCGAGGGACTCCCGGTCATCACCCCGTTCACTGACGGCCGTCCCCGTCACCCGGTGCGCATCTACTCGCGCGACGACATCGACGTGACCGTCCTCGTCGCCGAACTGTTCGTCCCGTCCTCCGTGGGCGGACCGTTCGCCGACGTCGTCCTCGAGTGGACGGAGGGCGGCGGCGTCAAGGAGGTGGTGGTGCTCGCGGGAGTTCCTGTCCCGCACGGCCCCGACGCCCACCGGACGTTCTACGTCGCGACCGACGACTACCGCGAGCGCCGGCTGGCGGGGGGTGGCGTCCCGCCGATGGGGACAGGCTTCCTCGACGGCGTCAACGCGGCGCTGATGGTGCGTGGCCTCGACTCGCCGCTCGGCGTCTGCCTGTACGTCACGCCCGTTCACGCGCAGGCACCCGACGTCGACGCGGCCATCAGACTCGTCGACACCGTCGAGGCCGTCTACGACCTCGGCATCGATTCGAGCCCCCTCACGTCGTTCGCCGAGCGCGTGCGCCAGTACTACGCGGACCTGGCTGCACGGATGGACGACCACGAGGACGACGTTCCGGAGGACCGGATGTACATGTGAGGCGGTCCTACCGCGGTTCGAGAACGTGTTTCCGTAACGTCGTGCTACTCGAACTATAATAAATCCTTTAGGGCTAACGTCCGACGGACACAGTATGGTAGACGACTTGCGGACGACGATGGAGCACGTCGGCGACCGGTTCAACCTCGGGGAGTACGAGATAGACGCGTAC
>JBEPYA010000313.1:0-3943 GCA_041641615.1 Salinigranum sp.
GAGCGTCGAAACGACGAGCCTCGAACGGATGGGCCGCGACCTCGGTGCGGCTATCGCCGAGACGGACGAGTACCAGCGCTTCGAGGAGGCGAAGCAGGCCGTCGAGGCCGACGACGAGGCGCAGGCGCACATCCGCGAGTTCAATCAGCTCCGCGAGGAGTTCATGTTCGCCCGCCAGACCGGGAACGCGACGCAGGAGGGGATGCAGAAGCTGCAGTCCAAACAGCAGGAACTGCACGGCCTGCCGGTGATGGCCGAGTACCTCGAAGCGCAGGCGGAACTCCAGAGCAGGCTCGAAGCCGTCAACGAAGCCATCTCCGAGCCGCTCGCGGTCGACTTCGGCGGCGAGGCCGGCGGCTGCTGTCAGGACTGAACGACCGCGTTCGCTCCCGTCGACGGGCTGTTCCTCCGAGAGTTCAAGTACCATCGGGCGGCCAGTGGCGGCCATGCTCGCAGTCGCAGGCGGAAAGGGTGGGTGCGGAAAGACGACGACGGCTCTCGGGCTCGGCCGCGCCTTCCGTGAGGAGACGGTCGTCGTCGACACCGACCGGGACATGCCGAACCTCCACGCGATGGCCGGCGTGGACCGCGAGCCGATGGCCGACGCTGGGGCCGACCCACAGCGGGTCGAAGGCGGCCTCTCGGTCGTCCCCGCGCCGTCGCCGACGACCCGCGACGCCGCCGTAACGACTATTCTCGACGGAGTCGCGCATCGGACGGACGCTCGGATCGTCGTCGACTGCCCGGGTGGCGCGGGACCGGATGCGGCGGCCCCTCTCGCGGCGGCGACACGGGTCGTCCTCGTCTCGACCGCCTGCGCGCCCGCACTGCGCGACGCGACCAAGACCGCGGCGATGGCGCGGGCGCTCGGTTGTCGCGTCGAGGGAGCGGTGCTGACGCGGACGCGCGTGGTCCCTCCCGGCGTCGAGCCGCTCCTCGACTGCTCCGTCCTCGGGACGGTCCCGGACGTCTCCGGGCCCGTCGTCGACGCCGATCCCGTGCGAGCCGCGTACGCGAAGGTGGCGGAAACACTCGAACCTGATACTCGCTGAATCTCGAACGAACGCCCGAAAGGGAGAGTAAGGGGCCACGATAGAGCCGAGCGGACCCGAATATCAACTCGGAGATTCTGGGGGCAACCCATATGTGTGCCTACTCGTAACACCCACACGTGTCGAAACGGCTTCCCACCGGCATCACCGTCCTCGACAGGCAACTCGACGGCGGCTTACCGGCAGGAAGCATCGTCTTTCTCGGCGCGCAGCCGGCGAGCCAGTCGGAGTTGATCCTCTACGAGCTAACGGCCGCCCGCGGGACGCTCTATCTGACGACGGCTCGCTCGGTAGAGGCGGTCAGGGACGCCCTCGACCGCTCGTCGGTGCAGACGGGCAACCCGACGGTTCGCGACGTCGACGGCGACGGTCCCGTCGACCAGGCCCACCGGCTCATCCGGGGGCTGCCCGACGAGGCGAACCTCATCGTCGACATCGTGGACGTGCTCGAACGAGTCGAGCCCTCGCGGTACCGGATGTTCCTCAACGAGGTTCAGACGCACATGATAAACACCGGCGGCATCACTGTCCTCCACGGGATGAAGACGGGTGCGACGCCGGCGAACCGGGGGCTCACGGAGCACATGGCCGATATCGTCTTCGACCTCGAAACGAAGGTCAAAGGCTCCGAGATAGAGAACAGGATGGCGATTCCGAAGTTCCGCGGCGGGCGTGCGCTCGACGAGACGATCAAACTCCGGCTCACGGAAGAGGTCGACGTCGACACGAGCCGCGACATCGCCTGACCGGATTCGTCGGCGTGACGGCGGTCTCCCGCGAGCACGGGGTGTCTCCGCCCCACGCCCCTGACGGCGAGTCCGGTCGCCGGTCGGTGAGGTGAGGGTTCTTGACGGGAGGCCGGGCGCACGCACCGAACGAGCGAACGCCGCCGGAACGGGCGAACGAGTGAACGCGGCCGGAATGGACGCTCGAACGGTCCGCTCTACTCGTTCCCGCGTCTGCCGATGCCGAGCGGCTTCCGACAGTCCCTGCAGAGGTAGAGGTCCCGCGTGGCCTCGCCGTAGCCGATGCCGCCGCGGGGTCGTGTCTCGATCTCGGTCACCTCTTCGGTGTCCATCTCGTCGAGCGATTCGAACGTCGCACCACACTCGGGGCAGTCGATGGTCTCCGTTGCCATGCGTTCTCGTCGTCGTGTCGACACTTAACCGCACCACCCGAGTGTGGGGGTGACGCACAGGAGCGAAACCACACGGACTGGTGCGTGCGGGTCCGGAACGCCGACCGGCGTGATGCGAAACGCCGAGGTTAAACGAGTCGACACGCAATAGCAGCCAATGAGCAACGACGCCTACTCCGAAGGCGACCTCCGAAAAACGGGGATGGCGCTGAAGCACGACCGGGAGTGGGACTACGAACTCGACCGGATCGTCGACGCCATCGAGGAGCGCGACGCCTCCACCGTGGGACTCCAGTTCCCCGAGGGGCTCAAACGGCGCGCTCCGGCCGTCGCCGACGACCTCCGGGCGCTCACCGAAGACGTGACGTTCCTGATCTCCGGGCAGCCCTGCTACGGGGCGTGTGACCTCGACACCTTCTTGATGCGCCGGTCGGACGTGTTCGTCCACTTCGGCCACTCGCCGATGAAGGAGTCCGAGAAGATCATCTACGTTCCCCTCTTCTCGAACGTCGACCCCTTCCCCATCCTCGAAGACGCGGTCGACGAACTCCAGGAGGGGGAAGTCGGCCTCGTCACCACCGCTCAGCACATGAACCGCTTCGGCGAGATGGTCGACTGGCTCGAAGAACGGGGGTACGAGGTCCAGACGCGGAGAGGCGACGAGCGGCTCACCCACGAGGGCCAGGTGTTGGGATGCAACTACGCCTCGGCCGACCTCCCGGCCGACCAGGTGCTGTACGTCGGCGGCGGGAAGTTTCACCCGCTGGGCCTGGCGATGGAACACCCCGAGAAGACGGTCGTCATCGCCGACCCCGTCAACAACGTCGTGACCATCGCCGACACGGAGAAGTTCATGAAACAGCGGTTCGGAGCCGTCCACCGCGCGATGGACGCGAAGACGTGGGGCGTCATCTTCTGTACGAAGATCGGACAGGGCCGGTGGGAACAGGCGGAGAAAATCCTCTCGGAGAACGACGACGCGTACCTCGTGACGATGGACGAGGTCACCCCGGACCGCCTCCGAAACTTCGACTTCGACGCGTTCGTCAACACCGGCTGTCCGCGCATCACGACCGACGACGGCCCGCGCTTCCACAAGCCGATGCTCACCCCCGGCGAGTACGAGATCGCCGTCGGGAACAAACCCCTCGAAGAACTCTCGTTCGACACCTTCCACGGCACCTGGTGAGACTGTCGGCGTACGACCCCCCGGACGCTTTTCTCCCCCCGGGACACAGCGGGCGTATGCAGTGTGACCCTATCGGCACCGTGTCGACGCCGTTCGAGACGACCAGCGACGCTCCCGCGCAGGGGTTCCACGAGGACCACGAAGGCGTCGTCCACGTCGACGAGTCGTACGCCGCGGGACTCTCGGGGTTCGATAGCGAGTCGGTCGTCGTCGTGTGGTGGGCCGACCGCGCCGACCGCTCGGTGCTGACGCTCGACCGCGACCCCTCCCGGGGCGTCTTCACCTCGCGGTCGCCCGCGCGGCCGAACCCGGTCTGTCTCACCGAGTGTCGCGTCGTCGACGTCGACTTCGACGCTCGAAGCTTGACGGTCCGTGGCGTCGACATGGCGGACGGGTCGCCGGTAGTCGACCTGAAGGCCTCGCTCGGCGAGCGGCGTGACTGAGAGACCTCAACCTCACATCCCTCGGCGACGACGCCACGCGAGCGCCGACAGGACGCACACCGCGGTGACGACCGTGAGCGGCGTGAAGCCGGGGAACTGCGTCGACGTCGACGGCGACGTC
>JBEPYA010000314.1:0-3928 GCA_041641615.1 Salinigranum sp.
GAGCGAGTCCGCGGGTGTGAGGCGTGGAGCGGTCGAACATGCGTCTGTGTCAGGGTCCGTTGGACGCGTCTCCGTACTTGAACTCTCACACGTGGAGGTCGCCAGACGGGTGCCGTCGTCGACGCACGGACGCCGGCGTTCGGGAGACGAGCGGCGACAGTCCGACAGACGGGCAGGAAGCAGCAGACAGAGAGGCGGTGTCACGGGAGACGCGAACGGCCGTGACGACTGGTGGGTGGGCACGGCGAGAGAAACCTGAAAGCGGTTCGAGAGAGTGCGATTCGCACGCCGTTTCGGGGGCTGTCTCGGGTATGGAAAGCGTTTTGACGTCACGATGAGGAGAACGAACGCACATGCGGAGCGCCGCGCTCACCCTCGCCCTCCTCATCATCCTCTCCGGCGCGGCACCGGCGACAGCCCTGGTCCCTACCGGTGTCGACGACGGACAGGAACACGCACCAGCGGCCGCGTTCGCGACGGCACCAGCGGTCGCGCAGGTCGAATCAGACACCCTGCCGGCGACCGAGATACAGGTACAACTCGAGAGAGACACCGACGCCCGGTGGACCATCACCTACCGCTACCCGCTCACCGGGGCGGACGAGATCGAGGCGTTCCGCACGCTCGGTACCGAGTTCGAGAACGGCCAGGCGAATCTCGGGTTCGACGCCAGCGTCTTCCGCAACCTCGCGACGGAGGCCGCAGAGTCGACCGGCCGGAGCATGGTCATCCGGGACGTCACGCGCGAGGCGACGGTCGAGCGGAACACGACGGTGGTGACCAACGAAACGGTGACGGTCACGCCGACCGCGACGCCGACGCCGGAGAACGAGACCGCCGCGGGCGTCCTCCAGCTGTCGTTCACCTGGACGAACTTCCTCGAACGGACCGACGACGGCACCCTCCTGCTCGGAGACGTCTTCAGAACCGGCGACGGCGGCACGTGGCTCTCGTCGCTCGGCGACCACCAGCGGCTCACCATCGTCACCCCGCCGGGGTACGTCATCAGCCGCACGAGCTTCCCCATCCAGCAGCAGAACGGCTCGCTCATCATCGACGGCCCACGCGAGTTCTCCGAGACGGAACGGCTCTCGGTCACCTACCGCGCGAGCGACCAGGCGGAGCTGCCGTGGACGCTCATCATCGGTGGGGGGGTCGCGGCCGTCGTCGTCGTCGCCGTCGCGTTCGTCCTCGTCCGCTCGCGGGACACGGAGCGGGGGGGTTCGCCCGAGCCCTCGAGCGGTCAGCCGGTGACGAACGGCGGCGAGTCGACGGCGAAACAGGGTGAAGCCGGGAGTGGGGCCGAGACCGGATCCGGGTCGGGGGCGACGACTCCGGCGACACCCGACGGAGCGACGGCCGCCGACGGCAGTGTCACGGGAGCCGACGGGGCTGAGGCTGGCGAATCGGATCCCGAACCGGACTTCGACCTGCTCTCCGACGAGGAGCGCGTCGAGTACCTCCTCGAACAGCGCGGTGGCCGGATGAAACAGGCGAACATCGTCAAGGAGACCGGCTGGTCGGACGCGAAGGTATCACAGCTCCTCTCGTCGATGGCCGAAACGGGGCGCGTCGAGAAGCTCAGACTCGGCCGCGAGAACCTCATCTCCCTCCCGGACGAGGGAGACGGCGACGGCGACGAGGACGAGTAGGGCCGAGGCGCGGACCGACCTACTCGACCGAGAACTCGACCTGCACCGCCTCGCTGTCGGTCGCCGACCGCCCGACGGTGAGCGTGAACGCGCCCGGTTCGACCGTTCGTTCCCCGCGCGAATCGACGACGGCCATTGCCGCCGGGTCGACGGTCAGTCCGACCCGTGTCGACTCCCCGCCGCCGAGTTCGACGCGCTCGAAGGCGCAGAGTTCGCGCACCGGCTTCGCGCGCGAGGCGTACTCGTCGCGCAAGTACGCCTGGACGACCTGCGAACCCTCCCGAGCGGCGGTGTTCTCGACGGCCACGGAGACGGTCACCGGGTCGCCCGCGGCGACAGTCGTCTCCGAGAGCGAGGGGTCGTCGAGGGAGAACTCGGCGTAGCTCAGCCCGTGACCGAACGGGTAGAGCGGGTCGTACGACGGCGGATGGTCGTCCTCTCCGATGGGGAAGGGATGCCGGACGTAGTCGTGGTGGACGGGAAGATGCGCCGCCGACCGCGGGAAGGAGACGGGGAGCGCGCCGCCCGGCTCCGCCCCGAAGAGGACGTCCGCGAGCGACCGGCCGCCCTCGGTTCCGCTCGGGGGAGTGAAGACCGCGGCTGAGAGGTGCTCGGACGCCCACGGAATCGGCAGCGGTCGCCCCGACGAGAGCACCAGCACGGTCGGCGTACCGGTCTCGTGAATCGCCTCCACGAGCGCGCGCTGTGGCTCGGGGAGTTCGAAGTGGTGGCGGGAGGGGAACTCCCCAGTTCGGGAGCCGCTCATCTCGCTCGGGCCGAACTCGTGGAGGTACCAGCCCTCCCCGAGCGCGACGACGGCGACATCGGCATCGCGCGCGGCGTCGACGGCGGCGTCGACATCACGCTCGCCGCCGTGGGTCACGCCGGGTTCGTACGCGACATCACCGTCGCAGGTGTCTTCGACCGCCTCGCGGAGCGTCGCGCCCTCGCTCGGGTCGAGGACGCTCCAGCCGCCGACCTGCGCCGTCCGGTCGTCGGCGTTGGGGCCGGTCACGAGAACGTCTTCTCCCTCGGCGAGCGGGAGCACCCCGTCGTTTTCGAGGAGGGTGACGCCCTTCCGGGCGACTTCGGCGGCGAGGTCGGTGTGGTCCGCGTGGCGGAGGACGCCGTCGAGGCGGTCGGGGTCGACGAAGGGGTCTTCGAACAGACCCAGGTCGCGCTTGAGCGCGAGGACCCGACGGACCGCCTCGTCGAGCACCGCTTCGTCCAGTGTACCTTCGTCGACGAGGTCGACGATGGCCTCGGCGTGGCGCGTCCCGTTCACCGAGCCGATGTCGACGCCGGCGGAGAGCGCGTCGCCGACCGCCCGCTGTGAGGTTTCGGCCGTCGGGTGGTCGGCATGGAGCATCTCGACGCCGGTCCAGTCGGAAGCGACGACGCCATCGAAGCCCAGTTCCTCTCGGAGGAGGTCGCGGAGGTAGCGGGGTGAGCCGTGGGCGGGTTCGCCGTCGATGGAGTTGTAGCAGGGCATGACGCTCCCGACGCCGGCGTCGAGGACGTCGATAAAGGGAGAGACGAACACGCGGTGGAACGTCGACGGCGAGACCTCGACGGGCGAGGCGTCTTCACCTCGCGAGGGGCCGCCGTAGGCGGGGAAGTGCTTCGCCGTCGCGGCCACGCTGTCGGGAGCGTCCAGCGAGTCGCCCTGGAGCCCGCGGGCCTTCGCCGCGGCCATCGCGCCGACGAGAAACGGCGACTCGCCGAACGTCTCGAACGTCCGCCCCCAGCGTGGGTCGCGGACGACGTCACAGGTCGGGCCGTAGTTGGTCGTCACGCCCGTCGCGCGGGCCTCGCGCGCAGTCACCCGCCCGACGCGCTCGGCGAGGTCGGGTGAGAAGGTCGCCGCCAGCGCGAGGTTCTGCGGGAATATCGTGGTGTGGTCGACGTACGCGTGCCCGTGGACCGCGTCGACCGGCATCAGGAGCGGGATTCCCGCCCGCGTCTCCTCGACGGCGTGTCGCTGGAGGCGGTTGGCGACCGTGGCGACGTCGTGCGGGTCGACGTGTGGCGAGCCGGCCCACCCGAACGGCGTCGCGGAGCCAAGGTGGTGGCTGTCGACGAGGCCCTCGACGTCGTCGACGCTCAGCGGTTCGTCGAGTTCGCCGACGTAGATACCGGCACACTGGCCCGCCTTCTCTGCGAGCGTCAGCGAGTCGAGGAGCGCGTCGACGTCGACGCGGCCGTCGTCGTCACGCGGGTAGTCAGCTGTCATGGTCGAAAAGCTCACTCAGATGCGGGGGAAATCCACCGCATCA
>JBEPYA010000315.1:0-3894 GCA_041641615.1 Salinigranum sp.
GGGCTCGGCCGCGCCGCAGACGCAGGGAAGGAACGAATCGGTTGGGGAGGCTCGTGGCATCAGCGCCCTGGCGACCGCTCGAACGGTTCTCGACTTCCCGAGGTCGGCAGACGCTCTTCGGACTCGGGGGAACGAGTAACCCACGCACTGAACGGATGAGAACGATAGTCCGTCTAGCGGTTCTTCGCGCCGTAAAAGACCAACAGCCCCGCGAATCCGAGCAGTACCGTCGAGGCGATGGTGGTGATGCTGCCCAGGGCGAACAGGACGGGTGTCGCCCGGGTCGCAGAAGCGATGGAGAACACCTCCAGCGGCATGGTGTTCTGATCGCCGAGGAGGAGCAGGCTCCGCGTCGCCTCGTTGTACGAGAGCGTAAAGGCGAACACCGCGGCACCGAGAACGGTCGGCGCGATCTGGGGGAGGATGATCTGGCGGAACACCGTGACCCGGTCGGCACCCATCACGCGGGCGGCCTCCTCGTTCTCCGCGAGGTTCGGTGGGAACCCCGCGAGGAGAACGATGACGGCGAAGGGGAGCGCCCAGACGACGTGGACGGGCACGGCGAGCCACAGGCCCTTGTCCAGCCCCAGGAGTTCGTTCAGGAAGAGGGTCGCCCCGACGCCGTAGGTGATGCCGGGGGTGATGATGCCGAGGATGAGCAAGAAGAGCAGCGCCCGCCCACCCACGAACTCGCGGCGGTACGCGAGCGCCGTCGCCGTCGCCAGGAGTGTGGTGATGACCATGACGACGATAGCGAGCTGGAGCGACCGGCTCACCGCCTCGACCATCGACTCGGTGTTGACGAGTTCGACGTACCACTCCGTCGTGAAGGAGACGAAGGGGAACGTCAGCCCGCCGGAGTTGAAGGAGAAGCCGATGACCGAGAGGATCGGCGCGTAGATGTACAGCGCGATGAGCGCGGTGTACACGAGGAGAACGTGTTTGACGCTGATTCGTTCGACGAGAGAGCTCAGCGCGGACGTCTCTGCCGCGTCACGCTCGCTCACGGTTTTCGTTGCCATCTACCACGGAGATTCCCGGGGAGGGATATAAATCCTCAGTTCGGAGGTAAAACTCAGTGCATCGCGTCGCCGCCGTCGGGGCTCAGCGTCTGGCCCGTGTAGTAGCTGCTCTCGTCGGAGGCGAGGAACACCACCGTCGGCACGACGTCCTCCACTTGCCCGAGTCGACCCATCGGCAACTCGGCCTCCTTCGCGGCGCGCCACTCCTCGGAGATATCTGCGAGGAGGTCCGTCTCGATGGGGCCGGGCGCGATAGCGTTCACTCTCACCGTCGGCGACACCTCCCGAGCGAGCGCGCGCGTGAACGCGATGACGCCGCCCTTCGCTGCCGAGTAGTGGACGAGTTCCGGGGCACCCTTGATTCCCAGCTGCGAGGCGGTGTTGACGATGCTTCCCCGTCCCGCGTCGAGCATTCCCGGCAACGCGAACCGGGTCGTGAGGAATACCCCGCGGAGGTTCACCCCGATCATCCCGTCCCACATCTCGACCGGCATCTCCGCGAGCTCCGACTGGGTGACGATGCCCGCGTTGTTACAGAGGACGTCGGGAGCGCCGAAACGCTCCTCGACCGCCGCGACCATCGACTCGATACTCTCGGCGCTGCGGACGTCACCTTCGAGCGCGAGCGCCGCTCCCCCACCCGCTTCGATCTCGTCGACCACGGCCGCGGCCCGCTCCGACTCCCCTTCGAACGGTGGGTGGTTCACGCCGACCGACGCGCCCGCCTCGGCGAGACCGAGCGCGATTCCGCGTCCGATGCCGCTGCTCGCACCCGTCACTAACGCCGTCTTGCCGTCGAGGGATACCATGCCTCTCGCTCGCGGGCGACCATGAAAAGTGTAGCTCCGGGCGTGAAAGAGGTTGAAAGAGTTATCGCCCTCGACGTAGACTCGGGAGCATGGCCGACTCAGCTGACTCTCACGCGTCCGACGCGACGCGGGCCGTGTACGAACGCGCGAGCATGGACACCCGCGTGGGCTACGGCTCCGACCCGGTACTCGTCGTGGTCGACCTCCAGCGGGGGTTCACCGAGGAGGAGAACCCGCTCGGCGGCGACCTCTCCGGGGTGGTCGAGCGGACGAACGACCTCCTCGACGCCGCCCACGCGACCGACGTACCCGTGGTGTTCACCCGCATCGTCTCTACCCATCCCGACCACGCCGACTTCGGCATCTGGAAGGAGAAGATTCCCCGCCTCGACACACTCGAAACGGGGTCGAAGTGGATCGACATCGACGAGCGCCTCTCCCTCGAAAAAGACGACCACATCCTCGACAAGCGACAGGCGAGCGCCTTCCACGAGACCGAACTCGCGTCGATGCTGGTCGCGTGGGGCGTCGACACCGTCGTCGTCACCGGCTGCACCACGAGCGGCTGTATCCGCGCGACCGTGGTCGACGCCTGCGCGCACGGCTACCGGACCGTCGTCCCCGGCGAGGCGGTCGGCGACCGCGCCCCCGAGCCGCACGAGTCGAACGTCTTCGACATGGACGCGAAGTACGCCGACGTTCGACCGACCGACGAGGTGGTCGAGTATCTCTCTGGCACCCTCGGATAGGACGAAAAAACGCGTCCGACCGCCTCCCTCCGATTCTTACGTCGCCCGGAACTCCGCGAACGTGTCGATGACCTCCTCGACGTTCGGGCCGAGCGAGTACAGCGACGGCTCGGTACAGCCGGCGTCGCAGTAGTCGGCCACCCGCTGGACGCAGTCGTCGGGCGTTCCGGCGGCGACCACGTTCGTCACGATGTCGTCGGGGACGAGCCGGCTCGCCCGCTCGATGTCCTCGGCCTTCGCCGGCCACCCGCCGAGTTCCTCGCCGATCTGTTCGCCCACCTCGGGGTCGATGCCGGACGCCTTCGTGATGTGTGGTTGCTGGCCGATGTACTGCGTGACAAGCCCCCGAGCGTTGTCGATGGCGACGTCACGGTCCTCGTCCATCGAGACGGCGATGAGCTGCGGGCGGTCCACGTCGTCGATGCTCCCGCCCTGCTTCTCGACGCCCTCTTTCAGTTTCTCCATCGCCTTCTCGTTGTACTCGGGCGGGATGAGGTAGTTCATGTAGACGCCGTCCACGACGCCCTTGCCGACGAGTTCGCCCGTCATCTTGTTCATCGTCAGCCCCGTCGCGCCGATGTAGATGGGGACGTCGCGCGGGTCGGCGTTGGCCCGGACCAGGTCGAGTTCGATGCCGTCGACCTGGATGAACTGGCCGTCGTACGTGACGGTTTCGAGGTCGAGAAGCCGGCTGAGGACGGTGCAGTACTCCCACATGTACCGCAGCGGGTTCTCGCGGTCGATTCCCACCTTGCTGGCGAGGGGGTCCCACCACGCGCCGATGCCGAGCATCGCCCGGCCGCCCGAGAGTTCGTGCAGCGTCGAGAACGTCTGCGCCATCAGCGCGACGTTACGCGTGTAGCAGTTGGTGACGCCGGGAGCGAACTTGATCCGATCGGTCACCTGCGTGTACGCGCCCATCACGGTCATCGCGTCGCGGACGAGTCTCGATTCGCCCTGCCACACGGTGTCGAACCCCTTCTCCTCGGCGTACTGCGCGTAGTGAATCTCGTCGTCGATGGAGGGTGACTCCCAGTTCCAGATGCCCAGGCGGTCGAAGGTCGGGTCGGCCATCTCACTCACCCCCCGCGATGGTCAGCGCGGCGTTCGCGATGGTCTGCGCAGTGGAGTAACAGTCGTCCCACGAGGTGTACTCGTCCTCGTTGTGGCTCTTGCCGTTCTCGCTGACGGCGAACACCATCGCCGTATCGCAGATCTGATGCATGTACGAAGCGTCGTGGCCGGCACCGCTGAAGATGCGCATGCTGTCGTAGCCGAGGTCGTCCGCGGCCGCCTGGACGGCGTCGACCGTGC
>JBEPYA010000316.1:0-3770 GCA_041641615.1 Salinigranum sp.
GCTCGCGGGACGCGACGCGTCCCGCGGTGTTCGTGTCCTTATCCCTCGCGCGGTGTCGGCGCGGCACGGAGGCCGCGCCCTCGCGCGCCACCACCCCGCTCCGTTACTACGGTGAGTCACAGCCCGATAGACGGTTCACCGAGAGCCGCCTCAGGAGTCGAGCCGCGACGGGGGAATGTCCGGGTCGTGGTCGACGGCACCGACCGCGAGATCGAGCACTTCCTCGACTCCCTCCCCCTCGGTGACGCTCATGTACGCGACCGCGTCGACGTCGCGCGACCGGTCGGTCTTGTTGCAGACGGTCAGCACGGGCACGCCGCGCGTGGCGAAGCGCTCTTCGACCGAGTCGCGGAGTTCCAGCTGGGCGTCGAGGGGGTAGCCGCAGTCGCCGCTCGGGTCGACGAGGAAGACGACGGCGTCCGCGAGATGCTCCAGCGCCGAGATGGCCTGCTGTTCGATGTCGTTTCGCTCCGCCTCGGGTCGGTCCAGGAGTCCGGGCGTGTCGATGATCTGGTATCTGATGCGGTCGCGCTCGAAGTGGCCCAGCTGGACGCCCTTCGTCGTGAACGGGTAGGAGGCGATCTCGTTCGAGGCACGCGTCACTCGGTTGACGAACGACGACTTCCCGACGTTGGGGTAGCCGGCGACCACGATGGCCGGTTCGTCCGGGCGGACGTCGGGGAGGTCCTTCAGGGCGTCGCGGGCCGCACCGACGCGAAGCAAGTCCTCGGAGATCTCGTCGAGGATGTCCGCGATGCGGGCGAACGCCTGTTTGCGGTGCTTGCGGCCCGTCTCGGGGTCCGAGTTTCGAAGCTTCGTCTGGTACTCCGAGCGGAGCTCTCGGATCTGTCGCGAGGCCCACGTCACCTCGGAGAGGCTGCCGCGGAGCGCGTCGATCCCCTCGGTTTCGCCCTCGGGCGTCTCTCGGGAGAACGTCGACTGTCTGAGGACCGCGTCGGCGAGTTCGCGGTAGAAGGGGTCGACGGTGTCGAAGTCGGGCCAGGCGGTCACCACGTTTTCCAGGTTGTCGGAGACGATGTTCGACGCCGTGACGAGCATCGACTCCTGGGCCTCGAACCCGGACTTCGACCGCCCTGACCGGGCTGCGCGCGAGAAGGCCTTGTCGAGGAGCTCCTCCGCGCGCGGGGTCGTGGGGAGGTTCTCGAATATCATTTCACGACTCTTGACCGTCCGCGGCCAAAAGCCCGTCCGTTCGCGGTCGTCGGAGGGCCGACGACGGGCGGCCCCTCAGGGCTCGACGACGAGCTTCCCGACGAACCCCCCTTTCTCGACCGCCCGGTGTGCCGCCGCGGCCTCCGCCAGGTCGTACCGGCGCGCCACTTGCACCGACAGGTCGCCGGACTCGACGAGCGCAGCGAGGTGCCCGGCGACGCGGTCGATGTGCGCGAGGTTGAACACGTCGAACGGCTGGATGGTGACGTCCTTGCCGATGGCGGCGGTGAGGTCCGGTAGCCGCGGTTGGTCGTGGTTCCCGCCGATGACGACGATACTCCCGCCGGGTGCGACCACCTCGACGTCGAGGCCCGCGTGCGCCCCGAACATGTGGTCGAACACGACCTCGGGGGGACTGTCGAGTGCGTCGACGGCGGCGACGAGCGCGTCGTCGTCGGTGTAGTCGACGGCGTGGTCCGCACCCAGCGCGACGAGGTCGTCGAGGCGGTCCGGATGTGCGGTGGCGACCACCGTCGCGCCCATCGCCGCCGCCAGCTGAACCGCGATGTGGCCCACACCGCCCGTCCCGCCGTGGACGAGACACGTCGCGCCCGGTCGGAGGCTGCCGAACTCGACGAGGCCGCGCCAGGCGGTGCAGCCGACGAGACCGACCGCGGCTCCCTCCGCGAACGAGACGCCGTCGGCGAGCGGCGCGAGGCGGTCCGTCCGCACCACGACCTCTTCGGCGTAGGTGCCCTGGCGGTCGCCGCGGCTCCCGCTGACGTTCAGCATCGGGACGGTCCCGAAGACGCGGTCGCCGACCTCGTATCCCGTGCTGTCGCCGACGGCCGTGACCTCTCCAGCCAGATCGGAGCCGGGAATCAGCGGGAGGGGGTCGCCCCACAGCCCCTCGCGGCGGAGCGCGTCGCAAGGATTGACGCCGGCGGCGACGACCTGAACGCGGACCTCGTCGGTGGCGGGGTCGAGCGCCGGAACGGACTCGACGGCGAGTACCTCCGGGCCGCCGAACTCGTGATATCTGACAGCACGCATGGTGTTCGCACGCCGGACGACACGAAAAGCGTTCGTGTGCGACCGACACGTCGCTCTCACGGCGTGACAACCGGACTGTCGAGCTATCCCGCCACGAGTCTCGGACGGACGTGTTCGCCGGACCGACTCGTCGGACTCGACACCCACTCGCCGCCGGTCGTCCCGGCTGATACTCCCGGCATTCCGAACTCCCAAGACGCCCGCGGTCGTCCCCTCGGTATGCACGCTGCCGAGCGCGTCACGCTCGCGCGGCTCCCCTCGGGGATGGCCGTCGAGACGACGCTTCACACCTACGGCTCCGGTGACCCGACCGTCTACGTGCAGGCCGCCCAGCACGGCCGTGAGGTGAACGGCGTGGAGGTGCTCCGCCGCGTCCACGAGGAACTCCTCGCCGCCGAGGAACCGCTCGACGGGACCCTCCTCGCGGTTCCCGTCGCGGACCCGCTCACCTTCGACCACGTCTCGTACACGACGCCGCCGACGCTCGACGCCCAGCACTCGAACATGAACCGGGTGTGGCCGGGCGACGCCGAGGGGACGGTCCACCAGCGGATGGCCGCGCGGCTGTGGGATCTCGTCGAAACCGCCGACGCCGTCGTCGACCTCCACACGGGCAGTCGCGAGACGCTCACCCACACGGTCTACCGCCGCGGCGACCGGATGTCGAAGGCGCTCGCGCTCGCGTTCGGGACGGACGTCTGTCTCGCCGAGGCGGCCGACGAGGACGCCGACGACGAGTGGGCCGAGCGGGATTTCGACGGGAAGCTCCGCGTCGCGGCGTCCAGGGAGGGCGTCCCCGCCATCACGCCCGAACTCGCGCACAACCGGGAGCTCGTCGAGCCCGCCGTCGAAACCGGCGTCCGCGGCGTGGTCAACGTCCTCCGCCACCTCGGGCTCCTGTCCGGCGACCCCGAGACGCCGGCCGACCAGCGACTCGCCCGAAACCACCTCGGGCGGGTACAGGCGACGGCGTCGGGGCTGTTTCGCCCGGCCGAGGGGGTGGCTGTCGGCCAGCGGGTCGAGGAGGGGACGGCGCTGGGCCGGGTCACCCACCCGACGACGTACGAGACGCTCCAGCGGGTTGTCGCCGGTGAGGAGGGGTTGCTCTACTCCGTCACGCGCGAGGCGACGGTGACGGCCGGGTCGACACTCGCCGGCGTCGCCCTCCCGCTCGACGAGGCCGAAAGTGCGGACGAGGCCGAAAGTGCGGACGCGAGTGAGGACGGGGTCCACTGATGCGGGCGGTCGGGCTCGCGCTCCTCGCGGCCGTCGCTTGGGGCGTGTGGGCGCTCTTCACGAAGCTCGCGACGCGCACGCTCGCGCCGGAGGCGGTGCTCGTCGTCTCGTACTTCGTCGGGAGCGCCATCGGCCTCGGGTTCCTCGTCTGGACGGGCGAGGGTGCTCCGCTCGACGCGTTCGTCGACAGCCCCGGTCTCACCTACGCCGTCGCCGGCGGCGTCGCCACCGGCCTCGGCTCCGTCGCGTACTACACCGGCCTGCAGTCTGGCTCCGTGAGCGTCGTCTCGACGGTCACGGCGCTGTAC
>JBEPYA010000317.1:0-3754 GCA_041641615.1 Salinigranum sp.
CCGCGGGCGGCCCACAGGTCGGCGCCGACCGCGCGGCGCGGCTCGGCGTCGAGCCGCGCGAGGTGGGCGACGACGACGGCGTCGGCCGGGACGGTCACGGCTGTCCCGGGCGACGCGGACACGGTCCGACCGGGGGAGGGAGGCCGACCGGGCGGGTCGCCGGAGCGTTGTGTGTCATCAGTACACACGGAGGGGCGGCCGGAACATAGAGACTTCCCCTCCTGTCTCGGCCGAGTAGACGTGCTCCTGCCGCGCCTCACGCGCGCTCGGGGGCCGTGAGCGCGTAGAAGAACGTCGGCGCGGCGGCGAGACAGAGACCGACGATGAGCCACGACTCCATCGCGGTGCCCCGGAGGAGCCCGACGAGAACGACGAAGACGCCGCAGAGGGCACCGCCGGCGACGAACCGACGACGGGTCCGTGGAGTGAGCCGCTCGCCGCGGGCGCGGGCGTAGAGGCTGCCCGCGAGGAACGAGGTGAGCGCCGTCGCCGCCGCGAAGCGCACTCCGCCGACCAGGAGGCCGTACACGAGGAGTCCCACCGAGACGGCAGTCGCTGCGAGGACCGTCTGCGGCGGGGTGAGGGGGTTGAGCCGGTCGGCGGCGTCGCCGACAGCGACGTGGTACGCCGCCGGCGGCAGGACGACGAGCGCGCCGAGGAACAGCGCGTAGGGGAGTTCGGTCGCCACTCGGGGGGGCCCCGCGTCGACCAGCACCGCGCCGGCGAGGACGATGCCGACGAGGACGGCGAGGGAGGAGGTGAGCCGCGGCGGGAGGACAGTGGTGGGGTCGGGACTGTGGGTGACCGCGTACGCGGCGAAGGGGTAGAGGATGATCACCGAGGTCAACAGCGTGCGAACGACGTCGCCCGTGAGGACGAGGCCGACGATGAGAAACGAGAGGGAGAGGAACGCACCGGTGACGAGCCCGAACTCCGGGACGTGGCGGTTCGTCTCGGGGCGTGCGTCCATACCGGAGGGTAGGTGGAGCGGCACAAAGGCGTTCCGTCCCGCTCACTCGGGCCTGACGACCTCCTCACAGGAGGGACACTCGGCGAAGACACCGCGCTCGCCGTTCGCGCGTTCGTACTCGATGAGCGTCCAGTTCTGCGGCACCAACCGACCACACTCCGGGCAGTGGCCGAGCGGTGCGGCGTTCGCTGTCACGGCCGGTGGACGGCGAGGTGCCGTCCGCGTCGAGTATCGATCCACGACGTCCACCGGTAGTTCGTGCGCGCGCGAAGCGGTCGTATCGTCCAGTTCTCCCCCATCGGTCGAACGGATGCGGTCCGGCTACATAACCATTCTTCCATGGTACATAATGGTAGTGTAAAGACAGAATCGCGGCGGAGACGGTCGTCGTTCCGGTGAAAGTCCCCGCGCCCTCGACGACCAGCGAGGGAGGTCAGACCGTCGCGAAGGGGCGACGGGAGCGCCGTCTGGAGACGCGAGGAGCCGATTCGAACCGGCCGATCGCAGCCGGTAACAAACCGGGACGTACGGGGCGCAAGCGTTTAGAGCGCCCCCCGAGTAGTCCACCGCATGGCCGACTGCCCACTGGCGGACGAGTGCCCGCGGTTCTCCGAGCGCATCGCGGGGATGGGCTGTCAGTACTTCGGCGACAAGGGAGGCGCCGAGTGGTGTGACAGCTACAACATGCCGATCTACGAGCTGAAACAGCAGCCGGTGAAAGCCGGCGAAGAGGTAGAGGTGGAGGTGACGGACATCCACGAGAGCGGCGCCGGCGTCGGCCGGACCGACGACGGGTTCATCGTCCTCATCGACGGCCTCCTCCCGGACTGTCGCGCGGTGGTCCGCATCGACCGGGTGAAGTCGAACCACGCCCTCGCGAAGGAGGTCGTCGAGAAGATGCCGCTCGACCCCGACGAGGAGGAGACCGAGGGCACGGGCGGCACCGGACGGGACAGAGGCGGGCGCAGCGGTCGCGGCGGCCGAAGCCGTCCAGAGGCGCTCGGGAGCCGCGACAACTTCTGGGGCAAGTAACGGCACCCCCGACCGCCGCAGCACGCCACTGGGACGTCGCGCGAACGCGGAATCGACCACCGACCGACTCGGCCTCGCCACGCAGTCGACGCGCTGTCTTTTTCTCGGACGCCCCGTTGTACTCAGTATGGACGACACGGGAGCCGGGGATGGCGACGGGCCCGGCCTCGACATCGACATCGACGCCCTCCTCGACCGGACCGGGTTCGACCCCGAGACGAGCGTCCTGACCCGCCGGCAGGCGGAGGTCCTCCTCCTCCGCGAACGGGGGGTGCGACAGACGACCATCGCCGACCACATCGGCACCTCGCGGGCGAACGTCTCGAGCATCGAGGCGAGCGCCCGGGCGAACGTCGAGAAGGCCCGCGAGACGGTCGCCTTCGCCGAGGCGCTGTCGGCCCCCGTCAGGGTGGAGGTCGACGTCGGAACCGACCTCTACGACGTGCCGAAACTCGTCTACGACGCCTGCGACGAGGCGGGCGTGAAGGTGAACCACACCGCGCCGGACCTCATGAAGGCCGTGAGCGACGCCGCGGGCGAGGCGGTCCAGGGCCGCGAAGTGCGAGATGCCATCCTCGTCGGCGTGACGAGCAACGGAAACGTCCGCGTCCGGCGCTCTGCGGAGCAGGACGACTGAGATGCCGTCGACCGCACCCTCCGCCGAGCGGTTCCTCACCGGGGGGCGAGAGGGCTCGTGAACGGACTCGGAGCCCTGTACGCGCGAGCGAAAGTCGTCACCGGGGTCGTCCTCCCGCTTCTCGTTCTCTCGGTCGCGCTCGTCCGCGTCGACCCCGTCCTCCTCGCCGGAGCCGCCCTCGCGCTCGGGACGGTGTTCGGCGTCACCTACGCGTACGCGAGCTACGTAGAGTTCGAGGAACCGACCGACGCCGAGCGAGAACGGTGATCCGGCGGTCCGTCAGGCGAACCCGCCGCTCACGTGTTCGGCGAACACGGGGACCGCCCGCGAGATGGGGTCGCCGTCGAGGAGGACCGTCGACTCGACGATTCGCGGTGCCGCCTCGACCAGCCGCGGGAACCGAATCGTGGGCGTCGTCGTCGTGTGGTCGTGGGATACCCACGTCGTCAAGAAGAGGTTGATCACGAAGCCGTCGTAGGAGTAGCCCTCGGGTGGTGCACCGACGCTGGAGCCGAACGCGTCGGCCCCGAGTCGTTCGGCGGTCGCTCCCGAACTCGGCCGACTCCCACCCGCGTACACTCGATGCCCGCCCACTCGTCGAGCGACCACTCGTCGAGCGACCACTCGCCGTACTGGCTCTCGTCGTCGCTTCGGAGCGAGACGAACCGGACCGTCCCGTTCTCGGGGAAGTACTCGAGGTCGTCCCCGTATCCCGGTTCGTCGGGCACCGACCGTTCGGCGGTGACCGGAGGACCACGGCACTGGACGGAAACGGCGGGCGGATCCGTGGGCAGCGATGTCGAACCGGTCGACGAACGAGGGGTCGGCGGAGCGCCGAGACAGCCGCCGAATCCGGCGGTCGACGTCGCGGGCGTCGAGAAGAGGGTCCGTCGTCGCATACGTGCGGTCTCGAGGGGGGAGAGAAAAGCGTTCGCGCGCAGCGGGGTCAGAACTTCCCCTGTTCTTTCAGCAGCGAGACGACGTCTCTGACCCGCTGGGCCTCCGTCTTTGGCACGACGAGGACCCGGTCGTCCCACACGACGACGGCGAGGTCGTCGACTCCGGCGAGCGAGACGTGCGGGCCGTCGGAGACGACCACGTTGTCGCCGCTGTCG
>JBEPYA010000318.1:0-3743 GCA_041641615.1 Salinigranum sp.
ACCGCGACCGATCCGTGTCGTTCTCTTCTAGATTCGCCGCTCGACCGCCGAGTGGCTCACACGGGTGTCGCTCACCGAGAGACGCTCTCGCGGCCGCGGACTCGAGTGCCGTTCGCTACCAGTCGGATACCCCGTTTTGCCACCCAGTTGCAACCGCTGCGCGTGTCAAAAGACACTTTACCCTGCTAATTAGATGTAATTACACGCATGCCGGAAGGCTTCCCCGACTACCTCGACGTCGACTACACAGACGGCGAAGGTGAGACGCCCGCAGACTACCCGACGATTCAGGACAAGATCGAGAAGGCCATCGAGGTCACCAAAGAGGGCCTCGAGAAGTACAAGAACCCCGCCGTGATGTGGACCGGCGGGAAGGACTCGACGCTCACGCTGTACTTCATCAAAGAGGTCGCGGAGAAGTACGACCTCGAGACGCCCCCCGCGGTCTTCATCGACCACTTCCAGCACTTCGACGAGATCCACGACTTCGTCGACCACTGGGCAGACGAGTGGGACCTCGACGTCATCTACGCGCGCAACGAGGACGTCGGGAAGTACGTCGACGACAACGGCCTCGAACCGGGCGACGACATCCCGGTGGCCGAACTCTCCGAACACAACCAGCACCACGTCCGTAACCTGCTGGAGTACGAGGAGGACACGTTCCCGTTCCTGCTCGACACCTACGTCGGCAACCACCTGCTGAAGACGGTGGCGCTGAACGACGCCCTCGAAGAGTACGACGTCGACGGCGTCATCTCCGGCGTGCGGTGGGACGAGCAGGAGGCTCGCGCCGACGAGACGTTCTTCTCGCCCCGGCACGACCCCGACATCTACCCCCCGCACGACCGCATCCAACCCATCCTCCAGTTCGCCGAGCCCGACGTCTGGGACGCGTTCTGGAACTTCGTCGTTCCCGAGACCGTGGAGGGCTACCCGGCGGGACACGTCCCCCAGGACGACGAGGACCTGCCCGAGGGGCTGACGATGGAGGACATCCCCGTCTCCCCCAAGTACTTCGCCGGATTCCGCTCGCTCGGGAGCGAAGTGTCGACGGACAAGTCCGCCGACGAGCCCGCCTGGCTGCAGGACATGGAGAACACCACCGAGCGCGCCGGTCGCGCCCAGGACAAGGAGGACCTCATGGAGCGCCTCCGCGACCTGGGTTACATGTGACGACGGGTCACCTCACTCGCGCCACTCGCGTGCGGCGACCGCTCGCCTGATCGACTGACTTCTCTTTCGCATCGCGCCGTCCCGAACCCACAGCAGACGCTCACGGATCCGCACGGATGCGGCCACCGGTGCCGCGGTAGGCGGCTCCTACCCCGCCGAGGCGCGCTCGTCGATCGCGCGTAGGCCGGACCTACTGCCGAGGAGGACGGCGGATAGTTCAGCCATAGCTATCTCCTCGGACCGCCTCCCTCCTCCGATGACCTCCCTGGACCACGTCGCTGTGGACTACGCGCTCGGCGCCGGCCAGACCGCCGACGACTACCCGACCCTCGAAGAGAAACTCGAGCGGGCCGCCGACGTCACCCGCACGGCGCTCGAACAGTACGAGACGCCCGCCGTCATGTGGACCGGCGGCAAGGACTCGACGCTCGTCCTCTACGTCGTCCGCGAGGTGTGTGCGGACATGGGCGTCCCCGTTCCTCCCGTGGTGTACATCGAGCACTTCGAGGGCCTCGACGACGTCCGCGTCTTCGTCGACCACTGGGTCGACGAGTGGGACCTCGACCTCGTCGTCGCCCGCAACGAGGACTTCTTCGACCGCGGGTGGGAGTTCGGCGACGAGATCCGTGTCGAGGAACTGAACGAGCAGAACCGCCGTGAACTCGAACGCATCGAGCACGAAGGGGAGACGATGGTCGTCGACCCCGATTCGTTCGAGGGGAACCACCTGCTGAAGACCATCGCGCTCAACAACGCCATCGTCGAGTACGGCTTCGACGGCGTCTTCTCCGGGGTGCGGTGGGACGAGCAGGCCTCGCGCGCCGAGGAGACGTTCTTCTCCCCACGACACGACGCCGAGAAGTACCCACCCCACGACAGGGTCAACCCCATCCTCCAGTTCACGGAGGCCGACCTCTGGGAGGCGTTCTGGCACTTCATCGTCCCCGACTCTGTCGAGGGGTACCCCGCCGGCCACGTCCCAGAGTCCCATGCGGACCTCCCCGAGGGTATCGCCATCGAGGACATTCCGGTCCCCGAGAAGTACTTCGAGGGGTTCCGCTCGCTGGGAACCGAGACGGGCTCCGAAAAGTCCGACGATCGCCCCGCGTGGATCCAGGACCTCGAAAACACCACCGAGCGCGCTGGCCGCGCTCAGGACAAGGAGAACCTCATGGAACGGCTCCGCGACCTCGGCTACATGTGACCGACGGTGTGAGGGGCAGCACCACCGACCCTGTGCTTCGTCTCCTTCCGTGTCACCGACCGACACAGTTTTGTACTGCCGATGGTTTAGGTACACCTAAATATGTCGCGCCTCACCGGTCTCCTCTCGCGGCTCAGACCCCGGGCCGTGCCGCGTCGCTGTCGTGCGAACGCGTGGGCCTCGGTGTACGCCGGGCTGCACGCGGTCGAACCGCGGGCTGACGGCGGCGAAGAGCAGGCACCCGACGGCGGAGACCACGAGTAGGAACCGACGAGCGTTTACCCCCCTCGCCTCTATCGCACCCGATGACGGACGACTGGGTCAGTCTCTTCTCCGGCGGCAAGGACTCCTCGTGGGCGCTCTACCGGGCGCTCGAAGAGGGATTGAACGTCACGCGACTCCTGACCGTGCATCCGGGCGACGACTCGGGGTCGTACATGTACCACGTGCCCGAGACCGGACTGGCGAGCCTGGCGGCCGAGAGCATCGGCATCGACCTCGTGGAGGTCGACGCCGGCGACCTCGCGGCGACGACGGCGACCGACTCAGCGGAACAGGGCGACCGGGAGGTCGAACCGCTGGAGGCGGCCCTCCGAGGGCTTCAGGACGACCTCGACCTCGCGGGTGTCACTGCCGGGGCCGTCGAGAGCGAGTTCCAGACCTCGCGCATCCGGGCGATGTGTGAGCGGCTGGGAATCGCTCTGTTCGCCCCGCTCTGGCAGCGCGACCCCGACGAACTGGCCGAAGAGATGCTGGCGGCGGGCTTCGAGATCACCATCGTTCAGGTCGCCGCCCACGGCCTCGACGAGTCGTGGCTCGGCCGCACGCTGGATGAGACGGCGCTCGACGAACTCCGCGAGCTGAACGACCAGTATGGTGTCCACGTCCTGGGAGAGGGCGGCGAGTTCGAGACGCTCGTCACCGACGGCCCGCACATGTCCCGACCCATCGAACTGGAGTACGAGACGGAGTGGAACGGGACACGCGGGCGGATTCGGGTGACCGACGCGTGGCTGGGGTGAGTGCGCGCTCCGTGAGCGGCTCTTTTGGTCCAGGTTTTGCCGGAGCGAGCGCAGCGAGCGACCGGAAAAGCTGGGAGTGCAGCGAGACGCGCGGGCGGATTCGGGTGACCGACGCGTGGCTGGGGTGAGTGAGGTTCGTTCCGTCGGCGGTCTGGCTCTCGGGACGGCTGGATCGGGGTCCAGGTGTGCGACGTAGTGGGTGGGTGTGATTTCTACGGTGCCGTGAGAGCGGGCAGGACACGAAGACCGCACGGCACACGGACGCGGTGACCCACAGCCTCTTTCTCTCCCGCCGGTCCGGCCGGGACGGGGCCCGGCCGTGACCCTCGCGCGTTCAGATC
>JBEPYA010000319.1:0-3666 GCA_041641615.1 Salinigranum sp.
TGAAGAGACCCGTCTGGTCGAACTCCTCCACAAGCTGCTGGAACACGCCGTCCAGCGAGACGCAGGTCGCGTGACCGTCTCGGTGACGGCCGAGGGGTTCACCGTTCGGCACGACGGACGTCCGCTCGAGGACCCCGACTCGGCGCTCGACCACGGGACGGCCGCCGCGGAGGGGATCGGACTGGCTAACGCGGGAGCGCTCGCGCGCGTCCACGGCTGGACGCTGTCGACGAACGGTGCCGGCGGGACCACTGTCATCGCGACGGGAGTCGACACCGTTCCCGACAGCGACGTGCCTGTCGGATCCCACACGGCGTGACTGCCCCGGTCACTCGTCGCCGCGCGCCCGTTCGAACATCGAGAGCGCCTCCTGCCGACGCTCGGAGTGGTCGACGACCGGGTCGGGGTAGTCGGGTGCGGCGTCTCGACGCTCCTCGGTCGACAGTTCGTGCCACGAGTGGACGATCTCGGGGTCGACGCCATCGAGCTCGGGGACGTACTCCGCGATGTACTCGGCGTCGGGGTCGTACCGCTCGCCCTGCGTCATCGGGTTGAAGATGCGGAAGTACGGCTGGGCGTCGGTGCCCGTCGAGGCAGCCCACTGCCAGCCGCCGTTGTCGTTCTGCGTGTCGTGGTCCGCGAGATACTCCCGGAAGTGCGCGTAGCCGTGACGCCAGTCACAGAGCAGGTCCTTCGTGAGGAAGGAGGCGACGATCATCCGGACGCGGTTGTGCATGTACGCCTCCTCCCTGAGCTGGCGCATCCCCGCGTCGACGATGGGGTAGCCCGTCTCCCCCCGCCGCCACGCGTCCAGCTCTTCGGGGTCGTCGCGCCACTCGATGTCGTGCTTGTACTCCTTGTAGTTCTCCGTGACCACTCCGGGGGTGAAGAAGAGGACGTGCGTGTAGAACTCCCGCCAGGCCAGCTGCGACTGGAACTCCTCGACCGATTCCGCCTCCTCTCCTTCGGCGGCTTCCATCGCCTCCGCGGTCGCGGCGTACACCTCACGCACCCCCAGCGTCCCCCACTTGAGGTCCGCCGAGAGCCGCGAGACGGCCTCCCTCGTGGGATAGTCCCTGTCCGATTCGTACCGAAAGACCCCGTCCGCACAGAACCGATCGAGACGCTCACGTGCGGGATCGGCTCCGGCCTCCTGAACTGTCGCGTCCGGCTCATCGAAGCCGAGGTCCTCGATAGTGGGGAGGGAACCGACGTCGTCGACGACGTCCGGACCGGCCAGACGGTCGCTCGACGGCTCCGAATACGGGTCGTCCTTCTCGCGGTCGCGCCACTTCTTCCAGAAGTAGGTGTACACCGAGTACGGCTCGCCCTCGTTGGTCGTGATGGAGCCGGGCTCGTGGTGGAGGTGGTCGTGGACGCTCTCGCGGGCGACGCCGACGTCGTCGAGCGCCCGGCGGACGGCCGTGTCGCGCTCGCGGGCGAGCCCCGAGTAGTCCTTGCTCCAGACGACGCGTTCGGCTCCGACGTCTGACGCGACCGCCGGGACGACCTCGCGGGGGTCGCCGCGGCGGACGACGAGATCCGAGTCGAGCGCGCGGTAGCGCTCACGGAGGGCCGCGAGCGCGTCGAGCATATAACGGACCCGCGCCGAACCCGCGTGTTCGAGAACGGCGTCGTCGAAGACGAAGAGTGGGACGACCGGTCCGGCGTCGGCGGCGGTCGCGAGCCCCCGGTTGTCCCCGGTCCGGAGGTCGCGTCGGTGCCAGTGGAGCTGCATACCGACCGCAAGGGGAGGACGACCGAGAACCTACCGGCCGCTCACGGCTCCGAGCACCCGTCCGTCGGACGCCGGCTGTCAGTTGGGCACACGTCCCGGAAAGCCGGACGGTTAACGCCTTGATATGCACGTACAGCGACACGTTTCGTCGGACATATTCAGTTATCCCGACCGGTTCAGAGGCTCCTACCGCCGCGAATCCTCCCATAACTCGACAGTATTCGGCCCATACCTAACCAGGGGGAATGCTATATACGGATACAGACGCCCACCGGGCCGGACTCCACATGAATCTCGTCGCGCTCGTCTCGTCTCTCAGGCACCCGTCGTATACGGGACGGGCCCGCGACCCCGGCTTCGTCGTCGCCAACGTCCTGGTGGCGAGCCTCCTCGCCGTCGGTGTCGACCAACTCGTTCCCCTGGCCGGAACGGTCCTCATCGGCGTCAGCGTGGCGCTTCTGGTCCTCCGTGGGTACGCCGTCCCGGGGACGCCCGCGCTCGTCCGCGCGGTCGCGGCGTGGTCCGAGGCCGACGGCGCTCCCGACGCGGTGCCGCGGGACGAACAGGAACTCCTGAGAGCGGGGGTGCTGGCGCGTGCGGACGGGGGGTTCCAGCCGACGGCGTCGTTCCTCGCCGCGTGGCGCGCGCGCGTCCGCTCGGCCGGTCCGCGCGAGGACGACGCTCGCGCGCTCTCGGTGGCGCTCGGCGTCGACCCCGAACACGTCACCCTCCGATGGCGAGCGGGCGTCCTGTTCGCCGAGGCCGCCGGCACACCACTCGGGGCGTGGCTCTCGCGCGCCGCGCTGGTCGCCGACACGGCGAGCATCCACGAACTCCGTCGACGGTATCCGCAGTGGGACCTCTCCACCCCGCAGCTTCGCGGGGCGATGCTCTCGACGCTCCGACTCTACCTGGACGTCTGTCCCGCCTGTGACGGCACGGCGGTCCTCGACCGCGCGGCCAGCCGCGTTCCCGGAACGCCCGGACGGACCGTCACGGTGACCTGCGCGGACTGCGACGCCCGTCTCTTCGAGAGCGCCTTCAGCGCCAGCGTCGCCGTCGTCGGCGACGACACCTCTCCCTCCGTTGTCGGTCGGTGACCGCTCCTCTCGTGGCAGTCAGAGCGGATCCCTGTGCCCGTCGAGGACGGCGAAGCGGTCGTCGCGGCGCGATTCGAGCCAGGTGAGGAGGCGCGCCGCCCACCGGAGCTTCTTCGCCTTGGTCGGCTCGACGCTCGAATCTTCGAAGTCCCAGCCGACGAAGACCAACGAGTCGGCTCCGAGGTGGTCGGCAAGGAACGCCGCCCGGTCGCCGTCGGTGAAGCCGCCGAAGTTCATCACCGGCGGGGCGGGCGCGGCCTGTGTCGTCGGGAGTGTCGCCTCGGCCGTGAAACGGGGGAGCCACGTCCGGAGGAGACCGAGGTTGTCGCCGTGGGCGTGTGCCGCGACGGGCGTCCCCCCGCGGGTGAGGTCGACGGCCGTCTCAGGGTTCTTGTCGAGGTCCGTCACCATGAGGTCGACGTCGATGCCGTGGTCGAGACAGACGTCGGCGGCCGTCGACGCGGCGAAGACGTGGTCGGCGTCGGTCGCCCGTTCGACCTCCGATTCGAGTGAGGGCGCGGCACCGACGACGGCGACACTGCCTCCCGCGACGTCGTCGCGGAGCTCTTCGACATCGAAGGCGGCGTCGAGGAGCGACGGACAGGCGTCTCTCGCACGTTCGTCCGCAGCGCGGTCGAACCCGAAGTCCGCGAGGATGCGCTCGTAGACGGGCTCCCACTCCTCGAAGTTCATACCCACCGCTCCGTGTCGTGACTCGTTCGTCGATAAATAGAGGACGAACCGCACGAGCCGGAGTGGCAGCGTGTACCCCTACCCGCGTGCCCCTCCGGCTTCCGCATGGGCGGTTTACAGTGGCCCTGCATAAGT
>JBEPYA010000320.1:0-3635 GCA_041641615.1 Salinigranum sp.
CCACGTCGAGATCCAGCGGCTCGAGGACGCGGAGTTCAACCGCCACGGCGGCGAGGAGGTCCGCGAGCAGTACACCGGCGGGGGTACGCCCGCGGCGGCCGACGGCGGTGACGCAGCCCGAGCGGACGGCGGCGATGAGGAGACCGCACGGGCCGACGGTGGCAACGTCGTGATGCAGAACGACAGCCCGCCGGTCGTCCAGGACAACCCGAACGTCGTCAAGCCGTTCGAGGTGCTCGTCAACGCGGTCGGCCGACCGAAGTATACGGAGTTCGACCCGACGGTCCTCGTCTTCCTCACCTTCCCAGCCTTCTTCGGCTTCATGATCGGCGACCTCGGCTACGGGATCATCTACACCGCCATCGGCTACTTCCTCTACTCGAAGTTCGAGAGCCCGGCGTTCAGGTCGATGGGTGGCATCACCATCGCTGCGGGGCTGTTCACGATGCTGTTCGGTATCCTCTACGGCGAGCTATTCGGCCTCCACACCATCGCGTCGGTGTTCTGGGAAGGCGTCGTCGGCCTCGAACACGCCCCGATCGAGAAGGGGCTCTCGCCCGCCACCGCCGAGTGGGCGCTGGCGTGGCTCTTCGTGAGCGTGCTGATCGGCATCGTTCACCTCAACGTAGGCTGGATCCTCGACTTCATCGAGAACCTCGAGTTCCACGACTTCAAACACGCGCTCTACGAGTCCGGTTCGTGGCTGCTGATGGTGAACGGTCTCTGGATCTGGATCTTCAGCGACGTCGTCCGAGGGACCGCTCCCGAGTTCATCTACACGACGTTCTCGAGCGAGGGAGTCATCGCGCTGGGCTTCTCCGGCTTCCCGGTCGTCGTCGGATGGGCGGGGCTCGCGGTGTTCGTGGTCGGACTCGTCCTCCTCGTAATCGGCGAACCCATCGAAGCCGTCGAGTTCCTGAACGTGCTCGTCAACGTGCTGTCGTACACCCGAATCGCCGCGGTGTTGCTGGCGAAGGCAGGGATGGCGTTCACCGTCAACCTCCTGTTCTTCGGGGTGTACGTCGACAGTAAAGGCGGGTGGCACTTCGGCGTCGACGGCATGCCGACCATTCCGGCCGGCACCGACTCCGTAATGTATCACGGCTACGAGGTCACCGAGGTCATGTTTGGCGGCCTCGTCCACGGCAGCCTAGCGTTCGTGCTCGTCGGCCTCCTCGTGCTCGTGATCGGTCACGCGCTGGTGCTCGCGCTCGGCGTCACGAGCGCCGGCCTGCAGGCGGTGCGTCTCGAGTACGTCGAGTTCTTCAACAAGTTCTTCGACGGCGGCGGCACGGCGTACGACCCGTTCGGGTACGAACGGAAGTACACCGCCGACGACTGACGCGCTCACCTCTTCTGTTCGCCCGCCGACGCGGTGCTGTCCGCGACCAGACGTAACTCCGTGTTCTCCCGAATCGGGCGCTGTCGACGCGTTTTGGGAAGCTTTATGATGACCGTACCTCCACACACGAACGTTCGGAGACGACAAAACGGACACCACTGAGACTACCACACAATCATGATTGACACTGCAACCCAGCTGGCGAACGTCGTACTGCAGGAAGGCGCATCCGCTCCCGCGATCCCCCCTCAGGCCGCCGCGGCCCTCGCGGTCGGTCTGGCCGCGTTCGGTGCAGGCTACGCAGAGCGCGGTATCGGTGCGGCCGCGGTCGGCGCCGTCGCCGAGGACGAGAGCCTCTTCGTGCAGGGACTCATCTTCACAGTTCTGCCGGAGACACTCGTTATCCTCGCGCTCGTCGTCGTCTTCCTGGTCGGGTAAGCACCCCTCTTTCCCTTTACCAATGAGTTTGGACACAGTTGTCGAGGACATTCGAGACGAAGCCCGCGCGCGTGCCGAGGAGATTCGTACGGAAGGGCAAGAACGCGCCGACGAGATCGTCTCCGAGGCCGAGGCCGACGCCGAAGCGCTCATCGAAGAGCGCGAACGCACGGTCGAACGCAAGATCTCCCAGGAGCGCGAGCAGGCGCTGTCGGCCGCCAAGCTGGAGGCCAAACAGGAGCGCCTCGAGGCACGGCGTGACGCGCTGCAGACCGTGCGAAGTCAGGTCGAATCGGAGCTCGCGGGGCTGTCGGGAGACAAGCGTGAGGAGCTCACGCGAGCCCTGCTCGAC
This sequence comes from Salinigranum sp., assembly GCA_041641615.1. Classification (GTDB taxonomy): domain Archaea; phylum Halobacteriota; class Halobacteria; order Halobacteriales; family Haloferacaceae; genus Salinigranum. Next base: position 2,133 of record JBEPYA010000320.1, read on the forward strand.
GCCTCCGCCGCGGAGTTCGAGGAGGGCAGTGACGTCGTCGTCCGCGGTCGGGCGGCCGACGAGGCGCTCATAGAGGAGATCCTCGCGGACTACGAGGGGTTCTCGCTCGGTGAGGAGTCCGTCGACTGCCTCGGCGGCGTCGTCGTCGAGAGCGAGACGTCGCGCGTCCAGGTGGACAACACGTTCGATTCGCTCCTCGACGCCGTCTGGGAGAACAACCTCAAGGACGTCAGCGGCATCCTCTTCGACCAATGAGCGCCGCCGGCAGCTCGAATCCGGAGTACGTCAACGCCCGCGTTCGAGCCCGTCGGAGCGCCCTGTTCGCCGACGAGGACTACCGCAAGCTGGTGCGGATGAGCACCGCTGAGATCGCGCGATTCATGGAGGAGTCGGCGTACGAGGAGGAGGTCAACGCCCTGGGTGCCCGGCACTCCGGCGTCGACCTCATCGAGTACGCGCTGAACCGGAACCTCGCGAAGCAGTTCGACGACATCCTCGGCTGGGCGAACGGTCGACTGTACGACCTGATCGCCCGCTATCTCCGGAAGTTCGACGCGTGGAACGTCAAGACGGTCATCCGGGGTATCTACTCGGGGGCCTCGCGAGAGGAGGTCGAGGTGGACCTCATCCGTGCCGGCGAGTTCGAGGACCGCCTCGTCAACCGGCTGCTGGACACGACCAGCATCGAGGAGGCCATCGACGTGCTCGATCGGACCATCTTCGGGGACGCCCTCGAGGAGGCGTTCGAGGAGTACGAGTCCGCGGGCGTGCTGGTGCCGCTCGAGAACGCCGTCGACCGCGTCTTCTACGAGAACCTCCTCTCGGGGGTCCGGTGGGACGAGGCGACCCAGCAGTACCGCGACATCCTCCTGGCGGAGGTCGACTTCCGGAACGCGCGAAACGCCCTCCGACTGGCCCGCAGTGGCGCGGACATCGACCCCGCAGAGTACTACATCGAAGGAGGAAAGCTGTTCACCCGCACGGAGCTGAGCGGGCTAGCGTCGAATCTCGACGAGCTCGTCCAGCGCATCCGTGACTCGACGTACGGTGACGAACTCTCCGACGCGCTCAACGACCTCGAAGAGGCCGAGAGCCTCATCGCGTTCGAGCGGGCGCTGGAGACTGCACTCCTGGACTACTCGGCCAGCCTGGGGAACGTCTTCCCGCTCTCCGTGAGCCCGGTCATCTCGTACATCCTGGCGAAGGAGCGCGAGGTCGACAACATCCGGGCCATCGCGCGAGCACGCGAGGCCGGCCTCTCTCCCGAGCAGATCGAGGAGGAACTGGTGATACTATGAGTCAGGAGATCGCCGTGGTCGGCAGCCCCGACTTCACCACGGGCTTTCGCCTCGCGGGCGTTCGGAAGTTCCAGAACGTCCCCGACGAGGAGAAAGACGCACAGCTCGACGAGGCCGTCATGGAGACGCTCGACGACGACGAGGTCGGCATCATCGTGATGCACGACGACGACATGGACCACCTGTCCCGGCAGGCTCGACAGGC
>JBEPYA010000321.1:0-3574 GCA_041641615.1 Salinigranum sp.
GAGATGACGCCGTCGACGTCGTACTCTTCGAGGGCGTCGTTCAGCGCCACCGTCTTCAGCAGGTGGTTGCCGACGTAGGTGTCGAGCAGGAACGGGAACGTGTCCTCCTCGTACTCCAGCAGGTTGCGGATGTGGTGCTGGTTGTGTTCCGACAGGTCCTCGACCGGGATGTCGTCGCCGGGCGTGAGACCGTGTTCGTCGACGTAGTCGCCGACGTCGGTGTTGCGCGCCCAGATGACGTCGAGGTCCCACTCGTCGGCCCAGTGCTTACAGAAGTCGATGAGTTCGTCGAAGTGCTGGTAGTGGTCGATGAACACGACGGGCGGGACTTCGAGGTCGTGCTTCTCGGCGACCTCTTTGACGAAGTACAGCGTCAGCGTCGAGTCCTTGCCACCGGTCCACATCACGACGGGGTTCTCGTACTTCTCGAGTCCCTCCTTCGTGACCTCGATGGCTTTCTCGATCTTGTGCTCGATGCTCGGGTAGTCCGCCGGATCTTCGCCCTCGCCGTCGCTGTAGTCGACGTCGAGGTAGTCGGGGAACGCTGACATCGTATAATGACATGTAATTACGGGGGTGAAAGGCTTTGTGACTGAACGCTGGAATGGGGTGGTGTCGCATGCCAAAGCTGTGAACGAAGACCTGCAGCGGGGATCGTGAGAGAACCGACTGAAGACAGCGTCAGGACGGAGAAATCGGACGGGCGAACGTCGAGACGGGACTCGCTAGCTGATGAACTTGTTGTCGCGCCAGTTCACGGTGTTGCCGCCGCCGTTGTTCTGCTGGGGGTTCTCCACCACTTCCACGGAGGCCGCACGCTCCTCGCCTTCGACGATGCGGGTCGCGTGCAGGTCGCCGTCGTCCTCGGTTACCGCGGTGAGCGTCCCCTTCTCGGCGAGGCGAGCGAGGTCGCGCAGGACGAGGAACATGGGGTACTGCAGCGCCGTGTTCTGGAGGACGGTCTCGCGGTCGCCCTTGAAGCAGGCGAACTCGACGAGTTCGGAGGGGATCTCCTCTTCCTCCTCGCCCCAGCGGGCCCCGCCGGCGCGGGGTGGCTCCTCCTCGTAGACGCGGTTCTCGGTGACGCTCGCCTTCAGCTGTGCGGTCGGGGTGTACTTGCTCAGCGACTCGTCCTTGGCGACGGCCTTGATGATGAGCGTGTTGTTCCGTCGGGTGATGTCGATGTCCTCGATCTCCGGGGGAAGCTCCGGGTCGTTCTCGAAGTAGTCAGTGACTGTTTCGAGCGGCAGTTCCAGTGTCGAGTGAAGTCGGAATACGCGGCCTGACATTGTTTGACGATGAGGGGGTGACAGCGGCCGAGGCGCACTGCAGTCGTACTCGATTTCTACTAAGCGGCGTGGGTTTATATGGACTGTCCTTTGCGTGTGGGTCTCAATCGGAAGGGAGTCGAGCGGCTGGAAACGGGAGACGACGCCCGTCGATCGAGCCCCGCGAGCGCCCTCAGGAGGTGAGCGTCGCTTCGAGTTCGCCGCGTTCGTCGAGTTCGGCGAGGATGTCGGAGCCGCCGATGAACTCGCCGTCGACGTACGTCTGCGGGGTGGTCTCCCAGCCCGAGTGCGATTCGAGCGCCGCGCGGAACTCCGGCAGCGCGGGGAGGACGTCGACGGTCTCGAACTCGTCGACGTACTTGCCGACGAGTTCGACCGCGCGCTTCGAGTAGCCACACTGCGGCATGAGCCGGTTGCCCTTCATGAACACGACGACCTCGTTGTTCTCGATAGCCTCGTCGACGCGGGTCTGGACTTCTTCGGCGGAGAGATCAGACTCGGGACTGAACGTCATGTCTGAGCTAAAGCGAGCCGCGTTCAAAGACGTTGCGCCCTGGGCCTCACAGTCCATCGCCCCCGGACTCTCTCGCGCGCTTCGCACGACCGACCGGCACACGATGGCCGACTCCGAGTCGTCTCAGCTGTCTTCGCCGACGCGGACGACGTTGATAAGCGAGTAGACGGGGACGTCGGAGACCTGCTCGACGCCCTGCTTGTCGACGAGGACGACGCAGCCGACGGGGTTGCCGCCCTCCTCCCGGATGGCCTCGATGGTCTCTTTCATCGTCGTTCCGGAGGTGATGGTGTCGTCGACGACGTAGCAGTCCCGACCGCGGATGGTGGCGAAGTTGCGCGAGAACGACCCGCCGAGGTCCTCGATGTCGCCCTCCTCCCACTGGTGCTTCGCGGGCGCGTACGACCCGAGGTCCGTGTCGAGCTCGCGCGAGACGACCGTCGCGAGGGGGACGCCGGCTTTCTCGATGCCGATGGTCAGGTCGACCTCCTCGCCCTCCTTCGACAGCAGATCAGCCATCGCCTGCCCCGCGTAGGTGAGGCGGGCGCTGTCGCGTCCGAACGCGCTCCAGTCGACGTGGATGTCGTGTGGCCCGCCGTTGTCGCGGGGTTCCGACGCCGCGCTCGTGTCGCTCTTCGCACCGCTCTTCTCGACGAGCCACGAGGCGGTCTCGCGCGAGACGTTGAGTTCGTCGGCGATCTCGCCCTTCGAGAGGCCGCGCTTCGCCAACTCCTCGGCGCTCTCGATGAGGTCGTTAACGTTCTTCATACGCGCTGAATTCGATGGCAGTTTTAATAACGGTGTTGTCGTCCACGAACGCTTTCCGGAAGTCGTCGACACCGTAGATACCGGTGACGAGATCGTCGAGAAGCCACTCCGGGAGGGCGTCGAGGCTGTCCGTCGCTGCCTCGAAGTGTCCAACGTTGGAGTTGACGCTGCCGACCATCGCCTTGTTGTGCAGGACGAGTTCGCCATGCAGCGCACCCACGTCGAACTCGTACTCGGTGGATCCGGGCACGCCCAGCAGCGCGACGACACCGTTCGGCGCGAGCGCGTGGACCGACTGGACTGCGTGGGGCGCGTAGCCCGTCGCCTCGAAGATGAAGTCCATCGGCTCGAACGCCTCGCTCACCTCGTCGACCGGGGTCTCTCGGGAGTCGACGTACGTCGCGCCGAGTTCGTCCATGACGTCGATGGTCGGGTCCGGGCGGTCGCGGCGGCCGAGACAGTAGACCCGGTCGTACACCTGGTCGAGCATTCCCAGCGTGAGCAGCCCCAGCGAGCCGTTCCCGAGGACGAGCGCCGACTCCGGAGCCCACTCGAACGACGAGCGCGAGGCGTACGCGAGTTCGAGCGCTTTCTCCGTGATGGAAATGGGTTCGATGAGGAACCCGAGCGGCGCCTGATGTTCGGGAATCGGAACGAGATACTCCGCGGGAGAGGTGAAGTACTCCGCCATGTAGCCGTGTGCGCCGACGATGCCGCACTCGTGGTACTCGCCCTCGGGAGCCATATCGGCTTCGCCTCGCTCGAAGAACGCGTTCGTCCCGTTCGGCGGGCGGCGGACGGTAGGGACGACCACGTCGCCGACCTCGAACTCGGTCCCGTTCGGATCCTCGACGACGCCGACCGCCTCGTGTCCGAGGACGAGGTGGTCTTCGCCCTCCGGGAAGCCGCCGTGACCGCCCGCGATGACCTCGTGGTCGGTCCCGTCCACGCCCACGCGGAGCGTCCGGACGAGCGCCTCACCCGTCTCGGGTTCGGGCTGTGG
>JBEPYA010000322.1:0-3538 GCA_041641615.1 Salinigranum sp.
CGACGGTCCTCCGCTCGGACGACGACGTCCTCGACTCAACCATCACCACCCAGCCGCGCCGTGTCGGACACGGCCGTCGGCTTTTTATCCAACGCCACGACGTGTGAGCGACCGCACTCGATTTGCCGCCTCGACCGAGGCAAGGATTTAGCCGTCCCCTGACATAGGGCGAGTATGTCCGATGTCGTCGACGGTCTCGAAGGTGACCTCCGAAGCAACGGGATCAGCGTCGAGGAACTCCGCGTGGGGGAGGGAATCGACCTCGCGTATCTCACGGCGTTCCCCGGAGCCCGTATCAACCACCAGGAGATGGGCCGCGCGTGCAACACGTTCATCGACCGCGCCGAGGCGGGCGAGTGGTCGCCGTGTCGGGTGGACGCGACGGTCCTCCGCTCGGACGACGACGTCCTCGGGACGTGGCACATCGAGCCCGAGTGGATCACGGCGTACACCGAGTACCGTCTCGACGACGAGGATTTCTCCGAGCGCGTCCTCGAGACGCTGCACCACCGGCAGGCGGAGGGGGAGGTCCAGTCGTGAACCCCCGTGCCCGACTCGCCGACCGGCCCTCGAAGTTCGACTACTCGCGCGTCACCGTCACGTTCGACAGCGGCGGCGACGTCTGTACGGGCTGGCTGTACCGACCCGACCGCCCGACGGACGCGCCCGTCGTCGTGATGGGCGGCGGCCTGGCGCTCCCCCGCGAGGTGCTCCGACCGCTGGCCGAACGGTTCGCCGAGGCCGGCTACGCGACGTTCTGTTTCGACTACCGCGGTGTCGGTGACAGCGAGGGCGAACCGCGCGGGTTGCTCTCGCCGTCGCGCGCGGTCGCCGATTGGGAGGAGGCGGTCGCGCGCGTTCGAGAACTCGACGGCGTCGACACCCGCTCGCTCGTCCTCTGGGGGCACTCGCTCGGCGGCGCGTACGCACTCTCTGTCGCGGCCGACGACCCGCGGATTCGTGCCGTCGTCGCCGTCGCGCCCGTCCTCTCCGGGAAGACGCTGGTGCGTGCGCGGCCGCTCCCGGACGTGGTGAAGTCGCTCGGGGCGGGCGTCCGCGACACCATTCAGAGCAAGCTCCCTCGTCTGGGTCCACATACGGTCCCCCTCGCCGGCGACGACACCGACGGGGCGCTCGTCCCCGACACGGCGTTCAGGGGGGCGTACCGGCGACTCACCCCGATTCCGGACGTCCCCGCCCGGTCGTTCCTGGCGCTCTCCGGATACCAGATCTCGCTCGACGACGTCGCCTGTCCCACCCTACTGGTCGCCGGCAGCTACGACGACCTCGCGCCCGCGGACGCGCTCGCCGACGAGGCCTCGGACCACCCCGACGCAACGGTGCTCCGCGTTCCAGCGACGCACCTCGACCTTCTCGACGACGAGGGCACGCTCGACCACACGCTCGTCTTCCTCGACGGCGTCCTCGACTGACGGATCGGCTCGACTGACGGCTCGACCGACCGGGTGACATTCGACATTGAGAACCGGGCGCGAACGCTTATGACCTCGGCCGTCTGTACCAGATGCGTGACTCTCACTGTACCGAGAACGATAGCGGTCCTCCTCGCGGCGCTCATGGTGGCGAGCCTCGCCACGCCGGTCGCGGCGCAGGAGCAGCCGTGGGACGACGAACTCTACGAGCGACTGGTCGAGATGCGCGAACCGTACAACGAGCAGGCGGCGTCGCTCGACCTCGGTGTCGCGGACGGGATGATCGCGAACGAGCGCATCACGTTCGAGGTGACGAAGGGGTCGGAGACGGCGCACTTCTGGCTCGAAACCGACGGCGAGAAGCGGATCACCGACATGGGTCGCGGCGAACACGAGAACCCGACGCTCGTCGCGAAGACCGACGCTGCGACCATCCGCGACGTCGCGACCTCGGAGACGCCCTCGGCGGCGCTGGCTTCGGCCGTCGAGTCGGGCGACGTCACGCTCACGGGACAGAGCGCCGGCAAGTGGACCGCGACCGCCGTGTTCAACGTCGCACTCAAACTGAAGAACCTGCTCGGTCTCTGATCCCCGCCCTCGGTTCGACTCGCGTCCTCCTCGTCGCGCCATTTCTTTCACCGTTCACATAATAGATTATTTATTATTCGGACGTCCAGTTATCGTTCGTTTCTCGACTCATGTGTCGATAGATTCTTGTGCGATTTCTCCGTATCGTGCCCCACGACGGTCGACCATCGGCGTGCAGTGGTCGGCCCGGCGAGGCGCGCATCGAAACAGGGGAAACCGTGTCAGCACACGATTCGAGACCGATCCGGCGGAGCATCGAGGTGGAGTACTGGGTCGTCGACAGCGAGGGACGGCTCGTCGAACCGGGTGACCTCGTCGAGGTCGCCGCGGGGACCGAGCGGGAGTTCGTCGAGCCGCTCTTGGAGATCAAGACCACACCCTGCGAGACGACGTCGGAGCTCGAGGCGGAGCTGTTCGACCGCCTCAGGCGCGTCTTGCAGCGGGCCGACGAACTCGGCAAGGGGCTCGTCCCGCTGGCGACGCCGCTGAACCACGAGGAGGTCCACGAACTGCCGAGCGAGCGGACCCGCATCCAGAACGAGGTCGTCGGCGAGAACTTCGAGTACGTGCGCCACTGCGCGGGGACACACGTCCACGTCGAACAACAGCCCGGGCGCGCCGTCGACCAGTTCAACACGTTCGTCGCGCTCGACCCCGCGCTGGCGCTCGTCAACTCCTCGCCGTACTTCCGCGGCGAGCGGCTCTGTACCGGCGCGCGCTCGCAGCTCTACCGCCGGATGGGCTACGACGACGTCCCCCACCAGGGGTGGCTGTGGCGCTACCTCGACGACGTCGACGAGTGGGATCGTCGTCTCGAACGGCGGTACGACGAGTTCGTCGCCCGGGCGGTCGAGGCGGGCGTCGACCGCCGGACCGTCGAGTCCAGTTTCGACCCCGAGAGTGCGGTCTGGACGCCCGTCCAGTTCCGCGAGGCGTTCGGGACGGTCGAGTGGCGCTCGCCCGACACCGCGCTCCCGAGCCAGGTCGTCCGACTGGCCGACACGCTCGCGTCGATCGTCGACCACCTCCGCACGGCCGAGACCGAGGTCCGTATCGAGGGCGACACCGGGCGCGTCGGCGACGGTGAAATCGTCCTTCCGACGTTCGATTCGGTCCTGGACCACGTCGAGGCCGCTATCGACGAGGGGCTCGACTCCGACCCCCTCCGCGCGTACCTCGACCGAATGGGGTTCGACGTCGACGCGTTCGAGCCGCTCTCGGCCGAGTTCGACGGTCGCGACCGCCTCTCGACCGCCGACGCACGCGAACTCCGACTGCGGTACGCGGACCGACTCGCGCACGACGTCCGGCGGTCGCAGGTGGTCCGCGGCGACTGACCCCCCTCCCCGACCGCTCTTCTCGCCGGCGAACCCACAACTCTCATACCCCCGACGCACGTCCCTCCGCCGATGACAGCCTCCCGCACGGTCGAACTCGAGGGCCACATCATCGATTCGGGGATGATGCAGCAGGCCTTCGGCATCGTCATGGACATGGGCGGCAACTTCGACGTCGAG
>JBEPYA010000323.1:0-3516 GCA_041641615.1 Salinigranum sp.
GACCATCGCTCCGATGAGTCCGGGGAACTCCGGGCCGAGGAAGTACGCCGTGAGCCAGTACGGGACCGAGAAGGAGGCCCACGCGAACAGCGTGAGCGGGAGGACCTCCAGCGCGGGCTTGATCGAGCGGTTCTCGCCGAAGAACCGGGTCATCATCGCCACGCCGATGAACGGTAGGGCGATACCGACGATGACGTGGTAGGTGGCGGCCCACACCGCGATGTCACCGACCCACGCGGCGATGCTCGCGTACGGACCGTTTGCGACCACCGCGGTCTGTATAGTCTCGACGGAGCCGAAGACGTCGATCATCCCGATGATGAGCGGCGTTCCGACCGCACCGAACGTGATCGCCATCAGGTTGCCCGTGAGCGCGACGACGACGGCCGCCATCGGCGGGAAGCCGAGTCCCACGAGGAGCGGGCCGACGATGGCCGCGGGCGTCCCGAAGCCGGCCGCAGCCTCGATGAACGACCCCATCAGGAACACGAGCAGGACGACCTGGACGCGGCGGTCCTCGCTCACGGAGGCGAAGCCCTGGTTGATGGCGTCGAAGGCACCCGTGCGCTTCAGCGTGTACAGGAGGAGGATGGCGCCGAAGACGATGTAGAGGATGTTCGCGGCGGTGATGAAGCCCACAATCGAGGAGGCGGCGATCCACCGCGCGGACATGCCCCACCCGACGACGCCCGCGCCGACCGCGACGAGCCAGGCGACGGGCATCGCCCGCGTCGCGGGCCAGTACCGGCCGACCATCAGGAACGCGATGGTCGCCAGCGGCGCGAGCGCGATCAACGCGTCCACGGCGCTAACCATCGGTTTCACCCCGGTCGATACGTCTCGAACTGCTCCGAACCATACCAGCGCTGTACTCGATGCCTCGTGGCATGGTCGGGAGGAGTCGAGTCTGTCATGATATATCTAACGCTTCGTCGCTGAACGCCGGAACTCGAACGGCCACCGATCGGTTCTCATCGAGACCTCTTCTTTCGAATACAGAGGAAAAGTAACCCTCGAAAACGACCAAAGGCCGTTATTCTCTGATGAAGTAATTCTCACGACGTCGGCGATCCACCGCACCGATCGTGGCCGGTCTGCCTCTACACTCGTGTGTTCTCTCCAGTGCCCTCGTGTATCTACGCCAGTACACACGAGCGAAGAGTATTTTATCACTATCGACGATGGGCCGAAAGAGAGAACGAACGGAGAGCACAGTGGCTGTAAGTCGATCTCGGCGCGTATCTCGGGGCCAGCCAGTGTTCTTTTGATGACGCTGCCCGCGCGCGGACGCACAATCAGTCCGGCGCGTTGGCCCAGTCCACGTTTCTCGTGGCGGACTCGACACCACCCGAGGGCAGTCGCAATCCGGCGGCGGACGAGCGAAAGCAAAGAAACTTGAAACCCCTGTCGTAAGGTGACACATGGCGACTGGCATGGTCACGACGTTCGAGGCGTCGCTGGACCGCCTCGACGTCGACTGGACGCATACGACACACGATGGGTTGAAAGACGTCTTGCAGGAAGTGTCGACGGAGCCGGCGGTGGGCACACCGCTCCCGTTCGACGTCTCCCTGCCCGCGTGGGTGAACACCGAGCCGACCCCGGACGAACTGGAGGCGGCGACGACGGGCATCACCGCCGCTGGACTGGGCATCGCGGACTACGGGAGCGTCGTCCTCCCGTCGACGCCCGAAGGGGTCGAACCGGTGTCGCTCTTTCCCGACCTCCACGTCGTCGTCCTCCGGACCGGCGACGTCGTCCCTGGGATGGCTGAGGCGTTCGACTTCCTGGGTGAGGAGTTCCGCGACGGCACCCACTCGTCGGCGGTCATCGCGACCGGTCCGAGCGCGACGGCTGACATGGGGGCGCTGGTGAAGGGTGCACACGGCCCGAAGGAGGTCCACGTGGTGATGCTCGATGAGTAAGTCCCGAGAGGCGAAGGCCGCACGCATCCGCTACCTCCTCGAAACCGAAGGCGGCGCGGTCAAAACCAACACGAAAGGCTTCAATCAGGGCCGGTACGACTCCGTCGCGAAACTGGAGTCGTACGAGGAACTCCGCGCTCGCGCCCGAGAGATCAAAGAGGACGCCATCGACCGGTTGCCGGAACTGCTCGATCAGGTAGAAGAGACGGTCGAAGCCAACGGCGGCACGGTCTACTTCGCCGACGACGCCGCGGACGCTAACCGCTACGTCCGGGAGGTCTGTCGGGAGAAGGAGGCCGAGCGCGTTGTGAAGTCGAAGTCGATGACGTCGGAGGAGATCGAGGTGAACGAATTCCTCGAACGCGACGGCGTGGACGTCGTCGAGACCGACCTCGGCGAGTGGGTGCTGCAGGTCGCCGACGAGGCCCCGTCCCACATCGTCGCCCCCGCCATCCACAAGTCCCGCGAGGGCATCGCGGAGCTGTTCAACGAGACGTTCCAGCCCGACGAACCACTGGAGACTGCGGAGGAACTGACGATGTTCGCCCGCGAGCGCCTGCTCGAAGAGATCAAGGGCGCGGACGTCGGCATGACGGGGGCGAACTTCATCACAGCCGACACGGGTACCCTGGCGCTCGTCACGAGCGAGGGGAACGCCCGGAAGTCCGCCGTGGTACCGGACACTCACGTCGCCGTCGCGGGCGTCGAGAAGGTCGTCCCGAACGTGGAGGACCTCCAGCCGTTCGTCGAACTCATCGGTCGCTCCGGAACCGGACAGGACATCACCTCGTACATCTCGCTCCTGACGCCACCCGTCGACTCGCCCACCGTCGACTTCGACGATCCCGGGACGCCGCTCGGGGAGAGAGACCGCGACTTCCACCTCGTCCTCATCGACAACGGTCGGATGGCAATGCGCGAGGACTCGGAGTTGAAAGAGACGCTGTACTGCATCCGATGTTCGGCGTGTTCGAACGTCTGTGCGAACTTTCAATCCGTGGGCGGCCACGCCTTCGGCGGCGAGACGTACTCGGGCGGCATCGCCACCGGCTGGGAGGCCGGCATCGAGGGCCTCGACACGGCCGCGGAGTTCAACGACCTCTGTACCGGGTGTTCGCGCTGTGTCGACGCCTGCCCCGTCAACATCGACATCCCGTGGATCAACACGGTCGTGCGGGACAGAATCAACCGCGGAACCGACCACGAGTTCGACTGGCTCGTCGACGGGTTGACCCCCGACGACGAGGAGGGAGGACTCAGCCTGCAGAAGCGGTTTTTCGGCAACTTCTCGACGGTGGCGACGGTCGGAAGCGCCCTCGCGCCGCTGTCGAACTGGATTGCGGGAACCGACCTCTCCCGGCGGCTGATGGAGTCCACCATCGGCGTCGACGCCCGTCGCGACCTTCCGTCGTTCGAGCGGGAGACGTTCGTCGACTGGTTCGAGGCGCGAGGGCCGCGGGTCTCACCAGCCGAGGCCGAGCGCGAGGCCCTCGTCTACCCCGACGTCTACACCAACCACGTCCAAGTCGACCGCGGGAAGGCCGCCGTGCGGGCGCTCGAAGCGCTCGGCGTCCACGTCCGCGTTCCCAAC
>JBEPYA010000324.1:0-3492 GCA_041641615.1 Salinigranum sp.
GAGCGAGCGCCCGACGCGTGGGTCGGCACCGAGGGCATCGAGCGCATCGCGCTGGCCGCCGGCGGGACGCAGTACGAACTCCTCTCGCGGTCGACGAAACGTGACGTCCGCGCGCTCCGCGCGGCGGGCTTCGACGGCCAGGTGGCGCTGTACGCTCCGACGGTGCTGACCGACGACGAGGACGACGTCCTCGACGCGGTGGGGGCGTACGCGGCCCGCCGTCGTCCCGTCGCTCGCGCGCTCCCGGACGGCGCACCGACTGACGCCACGGCCGCCGGACGCGCCCGGGAGGTCCTCTCCAGGGCGGTCCGCGACTACGCGCTCGTCGGCGCGCCCGACGTGGTCCGCGAACAGGTTCGGGAACTGAAGGAGGTCGGCGTCGACATCGTCGTTGGCTACCCCGCCCGCGGCGTCGACGAGTTCTGCGGCGGACCCCCACCGGTCGCCGCTGGCCTCCCCCGCTTTTCGCCGTCGATAAGTCGTCGCCCCCCCGAGCGTCACGCATGAGCGCACCCCTGCTCGCGGACTGTTCGACGGTCGCGGCCGCGGACCTGCTCGACGATGCCGACGTGGCGCTCCTGCCGACCGGAGCCACAGAACAGCACGGACCGCACCTCCCGCTCGGAACGGACACGCGGGCCGCTCGCGGCGTGACTGCCCGGCTCGACCGCGAGGACTGTGTCGTCCTCCCTCCCCTCGCGGTCGGCGTGAGCGACCACCACCGACAGTTCTCGGGAACGCTTTCGGTGTCACCCGAGACGTTCGAGGCGTACGTGAGAGAGACCGTCGAGAGCCTCGCCGCCCACGGCCTGCGGAAGGTCGTCGTCGTGAACGGTCACGGCGGGAACGACGACGCCCTCCGGCGGGTCGCGCGTCGACTTCGGGAGGAAGAGACGGCGTTCGTCGTCCCGTGGAACTGGTGGTCGAACCTCACAGCCGAACACGAGGCACTGTTCGACCGCGACCACGTCGGGCACGCGGGCGCAGCCGAGACGAGCGTCGTGAGCGCGCGGGCTCCCGCCCTCGTCGACGAGGCGCGGATCGGGGAGGCGGACGCCGGGGCGGGCGGCGTCTGGGGTGTCCACGTCGGTGGGACGATGGTGCTCGACGACGCCGCGGATTTCTCGGACAACGGCGTCGTCGGCGTGCCGTCCGACGGTAGCGCCGAGGCGGGCGAGCGTCTCCTCGACGCCGCGGTCGCGGACCTCGACGCGCTGTGTGACTGGCTCCGAGCGCAGCCGTTCGCGGCGCTCCGTCCCGCCGAACACCAGGACCGCGGAGACGATTCGGACCGAGTCCGAGTCGGGTGAGAACGTGTCGACCGGAGTGCCGATCAGGACGCGTCGGTGTCGTCCGTCTCGTTCGCGCCGCCGTCTTCCTCTTCGTCTTGGACCTCGACGTCGGTCGCGCGGTCGTCCTTGGGGATTCGAATCCGCAGGGTGCCGTTGTCGGCGAGCGTCGCCGACGCACCGTCGGCGTCGACCGCCGCGTCGTCGGGAAGCGTCACTTCACCGTCGATCGAGAGCCCGCGACCGGGAAAGCGCATCTCGAACCCCTCGTAGAACTCGCGGAACCGATCGATGCGGACCTGCACCTCTCCGTCGAGGAAGCGGACCTGGACGTCCGAGCGCTGAGCGCCCGGGGCGTCGAAGACGACCAGATACGCGTCGTCACTCTCGAGGAGGTCGTACGGGAGGGGTTTTCGCTCCTGGACGCGACTCATCCCGCGGCCGACCCGCTCGAGGACCGTGTTGGCGACCGACTCTCCGATCTCGCGAATTCCTGTCATCGTTCGTGCCCGAAGCTAGTGGCCGGCGGGAGAAAAGCGTTGTTCGATTGCGCTGCTCACCGTTCGGCGGCACCGCTCACAGCTCGATGAGTTCGAGCGTGTCACTCTCGCCGCAGTAGGGACACTGCAGATCCTCGACGGAGAGGTCGTCGGGGACGTCGTACGTGTAGTGGTTCTCGAACATGTCCAACTCACACTCGGCGTTGAGACACCGGATCTCCTCCGTCTTCGGCATGTGCTACGCTTGCGGCGAGAGTGGGATACGCTTTTCGGAGCGACCCGTCGCGAGCCGGTCGTGTGTCCATGCCCTCCGACCGGTACGGTCCGACGTGCGGCGCTCTCGTCACCTGTCCGCCGCCCTCGACACCGTGTGGCCGCCTCTCCCTCCGGAGGGTCGATACAGTTAAAACGGCGTGACCTGTCATGTCTGGAAAATGTGCGGAGATTTCACACCTCCCTCCGTCGTCTACGGCGTCGTCTACGGATTCGACGACCAGACACGGCGGATGCCAGACGGTGAGAACGGCACCTGGGTCTGCCGGGGTGTCGTCGCCGACGAGGCGCTCACGGTGGACCGGTGTGCGCCCGTTGAGGACTGGTTCGGCGATCCGACCCCGGCGGGTTCGACTCCAGCTCCGACCGGTTCGTCTGACTCGTCCGACCCGCTCGATTCGCCCGACCCGCCCGACTCGCCCGACTCGCCCGATTCGACCGACCCGCCCGACCCGACCGACACCGCTCGTTCGTCCGGCGGCGACCCGTCGCTCACGACGTTCCTCGCGGACCTCCCCTCGACGGCCGCCGCCGGTCTCGACTTCCCCTTCGGTCTCCCCGAGCGGCTGGTCGCCGAGGACACCTGGACGGACTTCCTTCGCGACCTCCCCACGTGGTGTTCCGGGCCGGAGGACTTCCGCTGGCAGTGTGAGCGGCGGGTCGAACTGGTCGACGACGACGCCCGGGTGCGGGCGACGGACGCACCGTTGAGCGCGCTGTCGCCGTTCGACGAGCGCATCGCCGCCTCGACGTTCTTCGGGCTCCGTGACGTGCTCCGACCGCTGGTGTTGAGCGACCGGGTCCGGGTCCCGCCGATGACGTCGCCTCGCCCGGATCGTCCCTTCGTCATCGAGGTGTATCCCGCCGGAACGCTCGTCGACCTCGACCTCGACCCGCCGGTCGGTGCGGGAGAGGGAGACGACGGGACCGCCCGGCGCGAAGCGACGCTCGACGACCTCTCGGCGGCGATCGACTGCGACCTCTCCGTGGACGCCGCGGCCCGCGAGCATGTCGTCGGCGCGGATGCGGCGCTCGAAAGCCTCGTCGCGGCCTACGTGGTGTACCGAAACACCCGGGACGCCGCGGCGCTGAGCGTCTCCGACCCCCAGCGGCTCGTCGAGGGACAGGTCTTCGTCTGAGCCGGGTGGGTGGACTGGTGGTCGGCACAGCGAGTGTATTCATCGACCGTCGCCCCTGTCGGTCGCGTTGAGAGTGGACCGCCTGTGGTCGTGCTGAGAGTGGACCGCCTGTGGTCGTGACGGGCGCAGTGAACGACCGCGCGACACGCGGGCGCGGTGTGACCGCCGCCTCGCCCACCGAAGCCACTGCGTTGCTTCGAGCCGTTCGCTCGGTTCCCTCGCGAAGACCCCCCAGTCGGCTCCTTCACTCGCGTTGCTCGTTCGGTCGCCCCTCGCGCGTGACGGTCGCGG
>JBEPYA010000325.1:0-3482 GCA_041641615.1 Salinigranum sp.
TGAGAAATCGGGACGATTTCGCTAGTGAAGCGGGAGATTTGGGTCATAGACAACTGAAGTCTCCCGCTTCAACTCCTTCGATTTAGCGACCTATCCCGACGCCATCTAGTGATTCAACACAGCCGTTCGTTCGGGTGTGATTCGCTGTGCAGCGTGACCGTTCGTAGCTGTAGCGTGACGGAAAGTGGCTGCAGGGGACCGTTCGTGGTCCGAACGCACGGCGAACACGCGGTACACGGGCGCGGTGGACCGCGGCCTCGCCCTCCCCAACCGACTCGCTCACTTCGTTCGCTCGCCCCTCGCGCGAGTCCGTCGCTCACTCCGGAAGAGCGAGCTCTTCCGTGCTCTCGTTCGCTTTCGCTCACGAGAACTCTGTTCGCTCCGTCCCGCGCGCCGACCGCCGACAGATTCGGTGCGGTGGCGCGTGACGTCACGCGGTCTCGCCGCGTGACTCACGCGCGAGGGATGAGGAGCGGAAGGAGCGAGCGAAGTGAGCGACTGAGCACCGCAGTCGGTTGGGGAGGTCGTGGCTTCAGCGCCCTGGCGGTTGCGTGGTCTCGCTGCTGTCCCGGTCTGGAGCAAGGTCGCTTCGAACCCACCCTGTATTTCTCTCCCCACGGCCCGAACACCAACCCCTATCCATCCTCACTACCTCATCACGACCATGGCCACTCGCGAGGGAACCTGGCGGTATCGGAACCGCTTCGGCGACAGCTTCGGTCGCACCTACTTCCGGCGGTTTCCCCCCGGGGTCGTCTCCTCTCTCGGTATCGGGACCTACCTCGGCGAAGCCACGGACGCCGTCGACGACCGCTACCACGACGCGCTCGTGACGGCGTTCGAGAGCGGCATCAACCTCGCCGACACCGCGGTCAACTACCGCTGTCAGCGCTCCGAGCGCGTCGTCGGCCGGGCGCTCTCCGACGCCGACGTGGAGCGCGACGAGGTGGTCGTCGCGACCAAGGGCGGCTTCCTCCCGTTCGACGGCAGTCCCCCAGCGAACCCCTCGCAGTACGTCCGCGCGGAGTTCGTCGACACGGGCCTCCTCTCGCCCGACGACCTGGCCCGCGGAAGCCACGCGCTCGCACCCGACTTCCTCGACGCGATGCTCGACCGCTCGCTGTCGAACCTCGACCTCGACCGCGTCGACCTCTACTACGTCCACAACCCCGAGACGCAACTGCACGCCCGCTCGCGCTCGGAGGTGTACGACCTCCTCGAACGGGCGTTCGAGCGGCTCGAACGCCGCCGCGAGGACGGAGACGTCGGCGCGTACGGCGTCGCCACCTGGAGCGCCTTCCGGGTGCCGCCCGGCCACGACCAGTACCTCTCGCTCGCGGAGGTCGTCGCCCGCGCGGAGACCGCGGCGGAGCGCGTCGGTGCCGAGGAGCCGGGACTCGCGGCCGTCCAACTGCCGTTCAACGTGACGATGGCCGACGCGTTCACCTGCACGGCACACGGACACGAGGGAGTACAGAGCGCGCTCGAATACACCCACGAGCACGGGCTGCACGTGTTCACCTCGGCGAGCATCGGTCAGGGCGACCTCGCCCGCTCGCTCCCGGCCGAGATCGACGCCGAACTCGCGGGCGATACGGCCGCTCAGCGCGCGCTCAACTTTGCCCGGTCGGCACCTGGCGTGACCGCCTCGCTCGTCGGGAGTTCGACGCGAGAACACGTCGCCGAGAACGTCGCCGCGGGGACGTTCGACCCGCTCGGTGCGCGGGCGTTCGACGCGGTCTTCGAGTGACTCGGAGCTACCGCAGTTCCTTCCACTGCTTGCCGCACTCGGGACAGGTCCGCACGGAGAACACCTCGTCGGGGTCGTTCTTCTTCTTCAGCGTCTTCTCACAGTCGCTGCAGACGAGGCGCTCGTAGTTGTCCTTGCGCAGCTCTCCCTCCCGAAGCCCCTTCCGCGTCGATTTCATACGCGGCCGTTCGAGACGCCGGGGGAAAAAGACCCCACTCCGTGTCTGACGCGGGGCCGACACGTGGTCCCGTTCGGCGCTCCGTCGGAGCCCTGCCGCCCGTGGCGTCGACAGGATACCGGCCGCTCGGCCGCTGTCATCGCGTCGCACACGCGCCGGCGAGCCGGAACGCTTGTCGTCCCTTCGCGTCAACGACGACCGTGAGCAGACGTCCCCTCTTCGGTACCCTCTGTGCGATGGTGTTCCTCGTGAACCTCGCACGCGTCGTCTTCGCCCCGCTCGTCGGGGAGTTCATCGCGGTGTTCGACGTCGGCGAGGCCACCGTCGGCGTCATCGTGACGGCAGTCTGGGTCGGTAGCGCTCTCCCGCGACTCCCCGCCGGCTGGCTCCTCACGCGCGTCTCTCGACACCGCGTCGTCCTCGGCACGGGACTGGTCCTCACGGTCGCCTCGGCGTTCACCGCCACGGCCGACACCGTCGTCACCCTCGCGTTCGGCGCGCTCCTGATGGGCCTCTCGTCGGGCGTCTACTTCGTCGCCGCCAACCCGCTGGTGAGCGAACTCTACCCCCGACGGGTCGGCCGAGCGATGGGCGTCCACGGCATGGCCTCGCAGGTCGCCGCAGTCGTCGCCGCGCCGCTCGTGACGCTCGTCCTCTGGTACTCGTGGCGCCTCGCGTTCGTCTGCATCGGCGTCGGAGCGTTCGTCGCCACCATCGCCCTGTTCGTGACCGCGCGGCGGACGGACCTCCCGGACGCGGGTGCCGGCGACCGCGACCTCCTCGCGGGCATCAGACGCGAGTGGAAGCTCATCGCCGTCGGTATCCTCCTCCTCGGGACGACGGGCTTCGTCTGGCAGGGGCTGTTCAACTTCTACGAGCTGTACATGCGGACGAAGGGCCTCTCGCCCGCGATGGCGAAGAACACGCTCACCGTGGTGTTCGCCGCGGGCGTCCCCGCCTTCCTCGTCTCGGGTCGGCTCGCCGACCGTCTCCCCCACGTTCCGTACATCCTCGGCGTCATCGCCACGTTCGCCGCCTCCGTGTTCGCCCTCACGACGACGACGGGGCTCGTCGGGCTGTTCGTCGTCACGGCCGTCATCGGCTACGTCATCCACAGCCTCTTCCCGGCGATGGACACGTTCCTACTCGACACCATGCCCGACGAGACGCGCGGAAGCGCCTACGCCGCCTACTCGGCCGGGATGATGCTCTCGCAGGCCGGCGGCTCCGGTACGGTCGGGACGCTCGTCGAGCGCGGCATCGCCTACGACACGGTGTTCGCCGGATTCGCGCTCTGTCTCGTCGGCATCGTCGCCGTCCTCGGCACGCTCTGGGCCCTCGGTCGACTCCCCGGATCGACCCGTCACCGGGTCGGTGTGGGTCGCCTCACCGACGTGGAGAGCGAGTGCGACTGACCGTCGGGCCTCGCGGTCGCGGGACTTTTGCCGCTCGGTTCCCTGATTCGGGTGATGGAGTACGTCCAAGAGCGCATCACGACGCTCCACGACCTCGGGGACGCTACACCGGCGGCCCCGGTCGACCGGGCTGCGGTGG
>JBEPYA010000326.1:0-3353 GCA_041641615.1 Salinigranum sp.
GACGCCGACGAACTCGCGGGCGTCGTCGACCTGTTCGGTGCCCTCTCCGCCGAGGAGGTGACTGCCGCGCTCGTCGAACTCGCGTACCGACAGCGCGGCGACGTGGACGAAAAACGGGTCGAACGGGCGACCGAGCGCGCCGTCGAGTGGGCGGTCGAGCGGTACTACCTCGTGGAGTGCGCGCCCGGCGACCCGCGGGGTGGTGACGACGCCGAGGGAACGGCCGCGGACGACGCGGACGCCGAGCCCGACCCGCTTCTCACCGTCGGTCCCGTCGCCTTCCCCGCCCTCCCCAACGAGGCCGAGGACCTCCCGCACATCCTCGCGTTCGAGACGCGCGTGGTCTCGCGGGAGTCGCTGGCGCGCGCGGTCGAGACGCGGCTTCGCGGTGACGCCGCCCGTGCGGTCGTCGCCGAGGACGAGGCGCGCATCCAACACCTGTTCGACGTGACCTACGACCTAGAGGCGTGGGCCCCTGTCGACGTGGGTGAGGTGCGCGAGCGGCTCGAAGACGCGCTGGCGGCGTCGAACGAGGAGGACGACGAGGAGTCGGACGCGTAGTGGACCGCCACGCCGGTGTACAGGAATCAGCGACGCAGGCACGCAGGGGGCGGACCGACCAAGCGTTGCCCCGGGCATACAGGATTAAGACCTTCGGCCCGCTGTGTCGAGTATGGACCTCTCCGGCGTCGGTCGGCACACACCCGCTTCGCTCGAGGGGATGTCGCGGCAGGCGGCGGTCGTCGCGCCCGTCGTCGACCGCGACGGTGAGGAGCACCTCCTCTTCACCAAACGCGCGGACCACCTCGGCGAACACGCCGGACAGATGAGTTTTCCCGGCGGGGGGCGCGAACCGAGCGACGAGTCGCTGGAGGCGACCGCGCTTCGAGAGGCCCACGAGGAGATCGGCCTCCGACCCGAGGAGACCGAACTGTTCGGCCGGCTCGACGACATCGAGACGGTCACCGACTACTCGGTCCGACCGTTCGTCGCACGGGTTCCCGACCGCGAGTACACGCCCGACGAGCGGGAGGTCGCCGAGATCGCCGTCCTCTCGGTCGCGGCCCTCACCGACCGCGCGAACTACGAGTCCGAACAGCGCGACCACCCGTACTACGGCGACATCCGTATCCACTTCTTCCACGTCGACGGCTACACCGTCTGGGGTGCCACGGGCCGAATGCTCGTCCAGTTGCTCGAACTGACGACGGACTGGCGGATGCCGCCCGAGGTCGACCGTGTGGTCGACCCCGACGCCGACCTGCCGGTCTGACGCTCCCCGCCTCGACACGTCCCGACGTTCGCCCGGGCGAGCCCGTCCTCTGACTCGACGCCGGTCGCGTTCGGCTCGTCGGCTTCGGCGGATTCGGCGAATTCGGCGACCGCGACGACACCACCGCGACCGCGATTACAATGCCGGCGGCCACGGCAAACCCGACGAGCGGACGGCTGTACCGGCCGATATATCCGTCGTTCGGATCGGACGAGACTCGTGATACCGCCTCCACATGCAAGGTGTGGGCTGAAGGGGAGGCATCCGCTACCGAGATGACATGATCGGGCCGTTGTCGCAGGTGACTCTCGTCGTGGCGAACCAGACCGACGCCGCGACGTTCTACACCGACAAGCTGGGGTTCGAGAAGCGGGCGGACGAACCGATGGGCGAGGACAACCGCTGGGTGACCGTCGCACCACCAGAAGGTGGCGTCGAGATCGTCCTCCAGTCGCCGGACTGGTTCGAGGGCGAGGAGGTGGTCCGGCGGCGGTCGATGATCGGCGAGAGCGCCGAGCTGGCCTTCCCCGTCGACGACTGCCGGGCGACGTACGAGACGCTCAGGGACCGCGGCGTCGAGTTCCACACGCCGCCGGAGTCGGTCCCGTGGGGGGTGCAGGCGGTCGCGTACGACCTCTACGGGAACCGACTCGTCCTCATCGAACGGAGCGGCGAGGAGGACGCGGAGGAATGAGGCCCGTCTCCGCCGGACAGGCCAGTCGATCTCGGAGTGTCGGGAGACGGCAGAGAACAAGGGGGACGGATGGAAACGGAGCGGCGGGAAGGATACCGGAGACGGAGAGCAGAGAGCGGGTGACGGTCACCCGAGCAGGTACTTCAGCGCGGGGCGCTCTTTCACCACTGCGGTCGCTTCGAGCAGGCGGTCGAGGCCGAGGATGCGGCCCGCGGCGAGGGTGCCGACGACCACGAACATCAGGAAGCCGAACAGGTCACCGTTGACGTAGCCGTGCGCCCAGTCGGCGTTCCCCAGGTAGAAGAACACCATCAGGAACGCGCCCCAGAAGGCGGCGAAGCGGGTGAGGACGCCCAGGATGAGCCCGAGCCCGATGAGCGTCTGGCCGACCGGGATGGCAACGTTCGTGAAGGCGAGCAGCCACGGCGTCTCCGCGGCGAAGAGGAAGAAGCCGTGGATGGGGCTCCCAGCCGTGCCGTTCGCGAGCCAGCCGGCCGCGTTGAACGCCTCGCCCGAGACGACGGCGTACTTGCTCACGCCGGCGTTGAGGAACCAGTAGCCGGTGATGAGCCGCAGGAGGACCGTTACGTATCCGGTGAGCGATTCCGAGTAGGTGAATTCGATGGGCTTGCCAAACCACTCGACTCTGTTGGTAGTCATGATCGTTCTCCACTTCCCCCTACTCCGATAGAGAGGGTATAACCAGACTGTGCCTCTCACGAACCGAGAAACGGGCGGGTAGCTGTATCGAAACCCTCGAAAACGGCTTCACGCCCCGTTAATTCGGGGGGTTTCGCTCACCGTGCGTGGCCGGTGGGTCACTGTGTCGGACGACGCGGAACACCCGGTGCCGTCCGACGAAGAACGACAGCGTTTTGTCTCGAACCTCGATACTCACCCCATGGTCGCACAGACGATGGATCGCGTTCCGCGACGACGGTGACTGTCCTTCCGATGGAACTCGAGGGAGTGTCTCGCGATGTTGACCGGTGAGCGCGCCGTCGCCGAGACAGGCCTCGACGCGCTGGCGCTGAAGCCCGCCGAGTGCGACGTCCGCCGCGCGCTCGACGTGCCGCTGTCGACGGTCGCCATCGACTACGAGGGCCGCGAGTCGCTCCCCGACTCAGAGGTCCTCGCCCGTCTCGCCGCCGAGAAGACGGTCAGACTCACGATTCCCGTCCGCGCCGACGGCTTCGACCCGCTCGGCGACGACTCGCGCTGGGCGTCGGTCCCCGAGACCGTCGAGCGAGTGCTCGTCGCGGGCCACGGCGCGTACCTCACCGACGACGAGCGGACGCGTGCGGTCGCCCCGCGGCTCCGCGCGGCGCGCGAGCGAGCGCCCGACGCGTGGGTCGGCACCGAGGGCATCGAGCGCATCGCGCTCGC
>JBEPYA010000327.1:0-3338 GCA_041641615.1 Salinigranum sp.
GGTCTTCCTCGCCGATTGCCGGCGGGTCCGTGCCGGCCTCGTCGACGGCCAACGCGCCGACGGTCACGTTCACGTCCGGCGTCTCCTCGCCGCGGACGACGTCGGGGACGGCGATCGGACGGGTCGCCCGGCCCCAGCCGAGTCCGATGATCGAGACGGTCGCGATGACGACGAAGCTCGCGGGGATACCGATGGTAGAGAGGAACACCACGAGCGAGGCGCTCACCGACGCGACGACAATGGCCGCCGTGAGCGGGAGTTCGGTGATGTCGCTCCCCATCGTCTCGAGGGTACGACGGGCGATGGTGAACGTCCCGACGCCCACGGCGACCCCGCCGAGGGCGATGGCGGGGTTCATCTCGACCGCGCCGCTCCCGACCAGGGGAGCGATGGCGTTCGCGATGTTGGAGGTTCCCGACGAGAACGCCATCAGACAGCCGATCAGGATGACGGTCGTCACGCCGGCCAGCTCGCGCCGGTTCGTCGTCGCGCTGGCCCTCGGTATCGGGACGACGTGGGAGCGGTCGAGTTCGACGAGCGGACCGTCGCTCCGCTCCATCGCGATCAGCCGGTTGAGCCGCGGATAGAAGTACCGGCCGATCACCAGGGACACCCAGAAGCCGATCACGGGGGCGACGATCCACCAGGTGACGATCCCTCCCATCACGGCCCAGTCGAGCGCGTCGTTGGCGAAGCCGAGCCCCGCAATCGCACCTACGGCGGTCATCGATGTCGATGCGGGTACCCCGAAGACGTTGCCGACGAACAGCGCCAGACCGATGAAGAAGAGGACGACGATGCTCGTCTCCAACGTGAACACGCCGGGGTCGGAGACGAGGTCACTGCCGAGCGTGGTGACGACGCGTCGACCGATGGTCCACGCTCCGACGAAGAAAAACACCGTCATCAACGCCGCGGCGGTCGTCTTCGAGACCGCGTCAGCGCCCACGGCGGGACCGAACGCTGGACCCGTGGTGGACCCGCCGATGTTGAACGCGACGAACGCTGCCACGAGTGCTCCGATAATCAACAGCGCACTGACCATACACACGTCGTGTCAGTGTAGTTTAAAGATGTTCCCCCGATGTTCGGCCGCCGTACGGCGTCTCCCTGCGCGGCCCGGTCGGTAGAGAGAGAGAGAGCCTCACGTCGGGAGAGCGCCAGTGAGACTCCCCGGCCGGGTCAGCTCTCGTCGTGCTCGTCGTCCCCGTCGTCCTCGTCTTCCACATCGTCCCCGTCCTCCGTGGGTTCGGAAGCCGAAGTCCGGTCCAACTGCCGAGCGACGGCCTCGTCGACCGACTCGTCGACGGTCTTCTTGACGGACCGGTCCACTGCCTCCTCGACCGTCTCTCCGACCTTCTCGTCGACTGTCTTCTCCACAGTCTCTCCGACCGTCTTCTCCACAGTCTCTTCGACAGACCGATCCACCGCCGCCTCGACCGTCTCTCCGACCTTCTCGTCGACCGTCTTCTCGACTTGTTCTCCGACCGTCTTCTCGACCGTCTCCTCGACTTGTTCTCCGACCGTCTTCTCGACCGTCTCCTCGACGGACCGATTCACCGCCGCCTCGACCGAGGTGCTGACCGTCTCCCCGACCTTCTCCTCGACGGACCGGTCGACGGTTTTCTCGACGGTCTCTTCGACGGTCTCCTGGACGGACGACGTCATCCAGTCGGGGTCGAATCGAGCCATCTTCCAGACGACGTGGAGGATGAACGCCACCAGCACACCGAACCCGAACGCCAGTCCGATGTTGGTCCCGACGACGAGGATGCTCCCGACGGAGGCGGCAATCAACAGCCCGTAGGCGAGGTCGACGATGGAGTCGACGCGGCTCGGGTTCATGACAGTGGACATATATCATCTGTCCTCTTGTAGCCAGGGGGCGAGTCCGTTCCCGTGTACCGGTACGGTTCGCTCACCTCGACGACGATGGCTCCGCCGGTTCCCACCGGCTCCGTTCGAGTCCCTCGCCGATCAACCGCGCTCCGACCACGTGTACGTACGTGAAGACGACGGAGAGCGCCACCGCGGCGGCCGTCGCAGACTGTACGGCCGTGAGGAGGCTCCAGGCGCTGACGACGAGCGACGTCGCGACCGTCCAGGCGAAGAAGTACGACCCGCTGGCGAGGCCGCCGAGTGACGAGCGGGCGAACCCCGAGCGAAGCCCGTTGCGCCCGGCGGCCGCCACGGCGGCGGGGAGGACGTAGACGGCCGCGACGGTGACGAGGAGCGCGACGGTCGGTGCCAGGGTCAGCAACATCCCGCCGCCACCGAGGAGGACGAAGGCGGTGAGCGCGAGCGCGACGGCGGCCGGGAGGAGGTAGACGGCGGTGACGACGACCACCCGGACGCCGAGACGGAGGGTCCGCGTCGACCAGGAGAACGGGGCCGTCGACTGCCCGGCCGCGTCGACGACCCGGCCGAGGTAGCCGGCGAAGAGTATCGTTGGACAGAGGGCAACCAGGGCGGGAGCGAGCGCCAGCAAGTCGGGCCACAGCGCGCGCGCCACGCGGAGCAACAGCATCGTGACCAACACGAGCCCCGTACAGACCGCCATGGCGTCGCGGGCGTCCCCGTCCCGAAGCGGGTACCGGAACGACTCGGCGAGCATCAGTCCCCTCGAACGGGTCTGCGTCGGTCGGCGAATCGATGCACGTGGCCGCTTCTCCGTGCCGGCGGAAAACCGTGTCGTCATCCGACGGACGCCGGTCCGAGGGGACGAGTCCTCCGTGAACGGGCTGCATCAGCGAGCGCCGCGGACGCTCGACGGGAGTCGCTCCCGCTACTCCTCGCCGGCGTACTCCTCGTACTCCTCGGGCGTGTACGTCTTCATCTCCATGGCGTGGATGTCGGTCGTCATGTGTCCTTCGAGGGCGTCGTACACCATCTGGTGCTGCTGGACGAGCGACTTCCCCGCGAACGCGGGCGAGACGACGACCGCCGCGAAGTGCGCGTCCTCGAACTCCTGGTCTGGGTTCCGGGGCGTCGTCACGGTGGCCTCTGCGCCCTCTATTCCCGATTCGATGAGCCGCTCGACCTCGTCGGTATCCATACTGTGAGGGGGGAGCCGCGGGGTGAAAAGTCGACGGGTCCGGCTCTCTGCCGTCCGACTCAACACTGAGAGCCGGGGGAGAACCGTCAAGTATCAGCGGCGGTCCGCCCGCACACCGGGTTCAGACGTGATAGCCAGGGAAAAAGGGTCATATGCTCCGGTCGCACTCGCCCGAATATGTGGACCCGACGAACCCTCCTCACGAGCGCCGGGGTCTCCCTGTGCTCGCTCACGGTAGCGGGGAAACTGCAGAGCGAACGGACGAGCGTCGGCGAGCGGTATG
>JBEPYA010000328.1:0-3301 GCA_041641615.1 Salinigranum sp.
CGTCGGTGGTTGATGGACAGTTCGAGTGCTTCGTCGGGCGTGATTGGTTCGAGGTCGTCCATGGGTGTTCCAGCAAACCCCAGTTAGAGGACTGAATTCCGGACTGACCGCCCGTTTGATACTAGAGTGTTATGCGGTGTGAAGAGTGCCTGCAGCGCCCACTCGTCTTGCGAACGACAGTGAGCAATGACGACTGTGCCGGAAAGGTTTGAACCCGAAAAGACGCAGCTGCGAGCGAAGCGAGTAGATCGTCTTTTCTCGGTTCAAATCCTGCAGCGTCCATGATTCTGCGAGGAACGAACGTGACGAGCCCCATCTGAGCCGAAGGATTTGAACTAGACGGCGGCGAGCGAACGCGAGCCGACGGCGTCGTCCACAATCCTGCAGCGCCCACCTCTCTGCGACGAACGGACGTGAGGTGCTAAACCCGAGTCGAGAGTTTAAACGAGACCAAAGTTCTTCGTGAGCGTCGTTCGGAGAAACCGAGGGAAGACAGAGCGGGGCACCTCGAACAGGAGTCCACCCTTTGGAGGGCCAACGAGGCCAGCGGAGCGGTGGTGGACGGCTCCTGTACCGAGCCATTGTCGTATCGAAACATCAATGTTTTTGAACTGATAGAAACTTTTCACTCGTTTATCGAAGCTATCACTCGACAGTCTCACGCGGGGGCCAGCGCGACTGTCGGAAGCGGAGCCAGAACGAGGGCCGAAAACCGGTAGGTGAGATCAGAACGGGTCAGAAGTCGCGGCCGGTGGGGGCGTCCGGCAGGTCGTTCGGTTCGACCGGCAGGTCGAGATCAGCGAGCGCGGCTTCGAGATGCTCGGAGTCGATGTAGTCGGCACCGGCGGCGACGCGAGCAGCCTGTGCCCGGGCGAGCACCTCGGCCCGCCGGTCGTCGGGGATCGCGTACTTGTCCGCGGCGAGTTCGATGACGAGGCCGTTGTGGTCGCGGGTGTACAGCGAGTGGAAGGCCCCGCGGTCGTACTCTCTCACGCGGTGGCCGGCCTCCTCCAGTCGGTCGCGGATAGCGGGGAGTTCTGCCGGTTCGATGCGGAACGCGAGGTGGTGGACGGCACCGATGCCGGGCTCTTGGTGGTCGACCGACTCGCGTGAGTCGTCGACGAAGAACGTGACCAGGCGGCCGTCTCCGGCGTCGAAGAAGAGATGCTCGACCTCCTCACGGTCGAGGTTGGGCTGACGGACGACTAGCGGGAGGCCGAGGACGTCGCGGTAGAAGGCGACCGTGTCGTCGGCGTTGCTCCCGACGAGGGTGATGTGGTCCCACCCGGCGGCGTGGACAAGGCTGTCGGGTCGTTCGGCGGAGACGTCGTGGTCTGACACGGGAGGCGGTAAGGGGTGAGCGCTAATGTACTCTCGGCAACATCCGCGTCAGCCGGTGGCAGCGGGGTTACTGGCCCGTCTGTCTCCGACCGGTGACGAACTGCCGAGACCGACGTCCGGTCTCACCGAGTGCTCTCGAGGGCGTCGATATCGACGCCGGGTCGGACCGACGTCCGGGCCGGCCCCCACCTCGTGCGCGCCGTCTTCGATACGGTGACGGCGCGCCGGGCGTCGCTTTGCGGGGTATCCGAGGAGACGACGTCCGGGCCCTGTGCGCTCGTCGGGGAGACCGCGGTGTACGGGCAGGTACGGCCGAATAGCAGTCGAGGTGAGGGGTAGTCGAAGCCGTCACCGTGGTCGAGCGACGCGCGACGGCGGGGCTACGACACGGATGCGTTCGGCACGAACCCGTAGCTGAGGAGGCACCCGAGTGGCTTCGGCCACGCGTCGAGCGGTCGTCGTCCGTAACGCTTCCGACACCGACCGCGTACCCGAACGGCTGGAGGGCTCGTCTACCCCGAAACCTCGGACGCGGCGTCGGGACGGAGGAAGCCGAGCGAGACGACCGTGCCGTCCGTACCGATATCGACGTCGACCGTCCCACCACCCTCCCTGACGGTCCAGTCGATGAGCTGGAGCCCGAGGCCCGACGTGTGTTCGAGCGGCGTCTCCTCACCGTTCCGGAGCGGCGCGACCTCCCCCGACGCGATGCCACGGCCGTCGTCTCGGACCTCGACGTGGACGCTCCTCTCGCGCTCGACGAACCCGATCGTGACCGCCGTTTCGTCGGGGTCGTTGTGGACGAGCGCGTTCGTCACCGCCTCCTCGATGGCCCAGTGAGCGAGCGGGTGACAGAGAACCGTACACGGCGGCGGCGGTTGGATCTCGACGTTCGCCTCCGGGAACTCCTCCGCCACGGGCGTCAGTGCCTCGTCGAGGACGGCGTCCAGCGCACGTGGCTGTTGGCGGCGGTGTGCGTCCCAGACGCGCCGGAGTCGTCGCGACTTCTCCGAGATGGCTTCGAGCCGCGCGGCGTGCCGCAGTGCAGCGTCGAGCGCCTGGCGCTGCTCGTCGTCGGCGCGTTCGGCCACGATGGCGAGGTAGCCCGTGATGACGTTCGTGTGCGTCCGGAGGTCGTGTCGGATGACGCGCTGGAGGGTCGCAGCCTGGCGGTTCAGGTCGACCATCTCCTCGATCTGCCGCCTGGCCCGATGGTTCGCCGCTTCGAGCCTGACGTATCCATGCCCGACCGGGATGCCGATGAGCATTCCACCGAGTGTGCCGACGAGGATGACGAAGCCCCAGTCGAGGTGGTCGAGGCCGACGGGGACGTGACCGACCACGGCGAGCCCGGAGACGACCGTCCCGTACCCGCCGACGCCGATAGACACGCCCGTAACGGCGCGCAGCCGCCGGGTGTCGAGCCCACGGCGGTACATCAGAAACATCCCGGTCCCGATTCCCATCACGAGCAGCGCGAGGGCAACCAGTTGCTCGAAACGCTCGAACGGGGCGGACGAGAAGACGAACAGTGAGGCTGTCCACGCGGCGACCAGACCGGCCACGATGAGACACATGACGGCGACCCAGTACGCGGGCGTGCCAGTCACGTCGGTGGAAGGGGACATCTGTGAGAGACGACCGTCCAGGCGAGATTCACACGAACCGTAGCCGAGCCTCGCGCGGCAGCGTGCCGAGCTCGGGACACCATTGCATGAGTTTTCAGGTTCGTTTTGTTCTGATCGGCTATCGTACACATGTTACTTTCGATACCGGCTGGAGCGGTTCGGACGCCCGGAGCGCGAGGAAGGGGACGCGAGCCTCCGTCGACGGTTTCTCCGAGCGGCCGAATCGCGGACTCCGCTCACGTTCGCACTCGTGACGCTCCGCTCCGTGGTCGAGAGCGCGTGAGGTGTCGTCACGTAGTATAGGGCTCGTGAGGGGAACCCTCAGACGCTGA
>JBEPYA010000329.1:0-2954 GCA_041641615.1 Salinigranum sp.
ATTGATGTACTTACGTCGTAATATTTGTTCTAACCACCACCTTATCCGTGATTTACGTTAACATACGTCTATGATACGCCACGAGAACTGGACGCCGAGCCCACACCGGCGCAACCCGACGCCAACCACCTCCACCCGCTCATGAACATCGACCGTCTCACGCTCATCACGCCGAACGACGAACCGAACATCGACCTCGACCTCGCTCGCGGCGAGGGGGACGTCCACGAGCGGGAGACGCACGTCTCCGTCTCGGTGCCGGCTGCGGCGGTCGGCACGGACGACGTCGAGGACTACCCGATCACCGTGTCGGGCGGCCGGACCGCCGACGGAACGCCCGGCCGTTCGAGTCGGCGGTTCACGTACTCGGGCGAGATCGTCGAGGTCTCGACGAGACACTGCCCCCTCGGCGGGGACCGCCTGCGGTTCCGGTGCGAGCCCGGCTCACTGGGCAGCAGCACCCGCGGACCGCGCCACGGGGGACCCCGTCGTGAGCGACGACTGTCACCACGGCGTCGCCGCGCTCCCGGGCGAGTTCGTGAGCCTCGTCCTGTACGACGACGTCTACCAGCGCGCACACGAGGAGTGAAGGGTCTACCCCGGGTCTGCTCACGTTTCGGCTCCGGCTCATCGGACTCTCCGGGGCCGATCCGTGAGACGGAGACGCCAGTCACGCGGCGCGTCGACCGCCCATGAGTCACGACGGCTCAAAGACAACTCGGTCGCGAATAAATATAGACCACCCGACAGGTATTAGCGGCTCTCACTCGTTCGTGGCGGTATGGACGAAGGTGCTCCGGTCACAGAGCTGATGTCGACGAACATCCGCACGGTCACCGCCGAGACGACCATCACGGGGGCAGCGGAGACGCTGGTCAAGGAGGGAATCGGGTCGCTGGTCGTCGTGGACGACACGGACCAACCGGTGGGGATGTTCACGACGACCGACCTCGCACGGGCCGTCTCGGACGGCAACCCGGCGACGGAGACGACCGTCGGGGAGTACATGACCGAGGACTTCTACACGCTGAACGCGAGCAACGGCGCTCGCGACGCGGCCGCGAAGATGATTGGCAGGGGCGTCCACCACCTCCCGGTCGTCGACGAAGATGGGGCAGTCATCGGTATGGTCTCGACGATGGACATCACCTCCTACCTCTCGTACCGAGCCGCGACCGACATGACCTGATCCGGACCGAGAGCCGAACGCGAACACGGTGACGAAGGGCCGTCGTCACCACTCCACACCGCTTAACTGCCCTACTCGCCAGGGGAGAGTATGCTCACGTTCGTTGGTCTCGGCCTCTACGACGAGCGCTCGGTCACCGTCGAGGGGAGGGAGGCGCTCCGGCGCGCCGACCGCGCCTACGCGGAGTTCTACACCAGCCGGCTCGTCGGCACCACGGTGGAGGAACTCGAAGCGTACCACGGTCAGGAGATCGAGGTCCGCGACCGCGCGGGGGTCGAACAGCATCCCGACGACATGCTCGACGCGGCCCGTGAGGAAGACGTCGTCTTCCTCACCGCGGGCGACACGATGATCTCGACGACGCACGTCGACCTGCGGATGCGCGCGGCGGAGCGCGGCATCGACACCCGCGTGATCCACGGCGTGACCGCCCAGTCCGCGGCGTCGGGCCTCACCGGCCTACAGAACTACCGCTTCGGCAAGGCCGTCACGCTCCCGTTTCCGTACGCTCACGGCGGGGAGGGCGTGCCACCGTCCGTGGTCGAGTCCATCGAAGCCAACCGCGAGCGCGGCCTGCACACGCTCGTCTACCTCGACATCAAGGTGGGGGAGGTGCCAGGAAAAGAGAGCGAAGAGAACGAGTTCATGACGGGCGACGTCGCGTCGGGGTTACTGGCGGAGTGGGAAGACACCCTCGGGGTCGTGGTCGCCCGCGCGGGCAGCCCGGCTCCGACCGTCGTCGCCGACCGCCTCTCCGCGCTCGCCGAGCGGGAGTTCGGCGGACCGCTGCACCTGCTCGTCGTCCCGGGGACGCTCCACCACCTCGAAGCCGACGCGCTCCGGACGCTCTGTGGGGCACCGGAAGACGCGGTCGAAGAATCGCTGGCGTAGTCGGGAGGTGTGGCAGGCGTCGAACACGGCGAGGCGTCCCCGTCCACGACCGTAACCCGAGAGAACGCGCAGGGACTACTCCATCTCCTCGCCGCCGTCGGGCATCCGCGGGAGGTCCAGCTGCCGGGCGAGGTCGTACTCGTCGCCGGTCACCATGTACAGGACGTCCTCGATGACGGTGAGCAGCTCGGGGAGCTCTCGGACCACGAGGTAGATGACCGCGACGAGCGCGAAGACGGCACCGACCTGTGAGATGACGCGGTCCGAGAGGAAGAAGGACACGCGATACGGGTCGGAGGAGCCGAAGAGGAACAGCACCTCGTCGACGAACCACTGCATGTACTGGTTGCCGAAGACGATGCCGATGAACGTCACCCGGGCGAGGTTGAGCGCGTAGATGATGGGGATCGAGATCGCGAACGCGCGGAGCTTCCTGTCCAGGGGCGCCCGGACGGCGGCGATGAGGCCGGCGAAGATGGCCATGCTTCCGAGGCCCGTACACGCGAGGACGACCGTGTACTCCAGCCGGTGGCCGTTCGGCTCGACGTAGCGGTAGGTGTTCATGTACCCTTCCGGTCCCGGGATGAGCGTCGGCGAGTAGCCCAGAAGGTTGGTGAGGAAGCCGGTCTGGGCGGCGACCGTCTCGATGAGGACCTGCCGCGGCGCGGGGAGCGACAGCCCGGCGACAGCGATGGCAGGAATGGTCTCGAACGGCAGGTAGACGAGACCCATGGCGGCGACGGCCCGCGAGAGCACGAACAGCGTGTCGCGGCCCGAGTAGACCAAGTAGCCAGCGTACAGACAGGCGGGGACGGCCGCGAGCGAGAGGAACCCCTCGACGTAACTCTTGTGGCTGAAGGCAAACCAGGGGACG
>JBEPYA010000329.1:2964-3299 GCA_041641615.1 Salinigranum sp.
GTCGTCACCAGGCGCGCCTGGTCGCGGTCGCGGTCGACGAGGAGCGCGCCCGTAGTGAAGAGGAGGATGACGGCCCATCCAAGCAGGTCAGAGAGCAATCCCGGCATACAGCTCTGAGATGTACGTCTCGAACTAAAGTCCTTGTCGTTAGTGACGTCTCGATTGCACGACCACGAGAGTGCTCACACGGCTCACGTACCGTGTTCTCGCGGCTCACGGGAGTCGTAGCTCGATGGATGGGCGTCTACGGAGCCAGGGGAGGCCGACGGAATCAACAGGGGGAAGCCGGCGGAATCAACAGAGGGGAGCCGACGGAATCAACAGAGGGGAGCCAG
>JBEPYA010000330.1:0-3296 GCA_041641615.1 Salinigranum sp.
AAGCTCTCGGACCGAATCGAAGTCGAGAAAGGCATCGTCGTCGGCTTCGGGGCGCTCGCGCTCCTCGCGCTCGCGTTCCTCCCCGTCGCGTCAGTGGGTATCGCCCCGCTCGTCGTCCTCGGCGCGGTCATCGGCTTCTTCCTCTTCTTCGTCCAGCCGTTCTACCAGGCGACCGTCGCGGAGTACACCCCAGCGAACGCCCGGGGGCTCTCGTACGGCTACACCTACCTCGGCGTGTTCGGCGTCGGCGCGCTCGGCGGGACCGTCGCGGGCGTCGTCCTCACGTACGCCGCACCCGCCGAACTGTTCGTTGTCCTCGCCGGCATCGCCGTCGTCGCCGCCGGACTCGGACTGTATCTCGTCCGCCGCTGACGGCTACCCGTTCTCGCCCGCCTCCCCGCCGAGATCCGTCCTCACCCGTCGCCACCGACCGTACGTCGGATCGCGCCGGAGGGCGGCGAGGAGCGCGATGGCCTCGTCGTCCGTGCCGTCGAGCCGCGTCTCCGTCGTGAGCGACGGATCGAGGCTGAACTCCGCGTCCGCGTCTGTGTCCGTGTCCACGTTCGAGTCGGCCTCGACCACGGGCTCGCACCACTCGAAGTCGCCCTCGTCGCCATCTGTCGCGGACGAGACGGGGTCGTCGGCGTCGTTCGAACGGGGACCGTCCGCGTCGACCACGGTATCCCATACGAAGCCGTGTTCCTCGGCGACGGCTTCGTCCCGCGCGTTGCTCTCGGACGACATCCTCGCTCACCCCGAACCTCGGTTCGTCGTGCTGGCTCTCACGGGGTTCACCGGTAGTGTTTGAACAGGACCGCCCGGACGTCGTCCTTCGTGCGTGCGCGCTCCGTGCCGCCGTCGGGCAGGTCGACCTCGTACTTCTCCTCGCCGCCGCTGGCTTCACGCCACACGTCGTCGTGGTCGTCGAGCAGACTCATCACCGAGTTCAGTCGCGCGTCGCTCGTTTGTTCCGCCTTCCCCGTCGACGGAGTCGCTGCGGCGTCCGCCGTATCGTCGTTCTCGGCGTCGCCGTCGTCGGAACTGTCGTCCGTCGCGCCCGCGCTCGCCGGCGTCGCGCCGTTTCTGACCTCGTACTCGGCGTCGGAACCCTCGTTGTCCCGGTCGTCGTCCGACGACGCGGGTGCGGCCGCCGGCGGGTCGACGGTCGCGTCCGAACCCGACTCCGCCTCGAAGCGGTCGAGCAGGTATTCGAGGGCGTCACGCGGTCTGACGTGACCGTACGCGACGTCCTCGGCGAGGTGGGCCCGAACGCGTTCGAGGCGCTCGCGCTGGTCGTCCGTGATCGAGATGTCTGGCATGGGGACACGTTCTCGGCGTCCGATATGAATCTCCCCCCGCCGTTCTCGGCGTTGATGCTGTGAGCCGCGACCGACACGCTAAGGTGTGTGCTATCGCTACACCCACGCATGCGTGTTCGTGATTGGAAAGACATCCTCGCCGAGGTCTCGTCGGAGTCGACCGCCCCTTCGGGCTGGCGCGCGGTCGCCGGGAAGCGGCGCGAGGGCGTGGGCGAGGACCTCTACTTCGGCCACCCCAGGAGGGGCGTCTACCACCTCAAGACGTACGCGAAGAACCCCTACGAGCTGAAGGGTGTCGGCGCGCAGGTCGCGCGGAAGGTCGACGGCGACATCGACCCGCTCTTGCCCTCGGACGACGACCAGGGCCGGTTCGCCGTCCAACGACCGCCGGAGGACGAAGAGCACGCGAAGACGATGAGCACCCGACTCGAAGAGACGCTCCGGGTCCACAGCGAGGCGCCGACGTCGCCCGAAGACTTCTTCGAGGACCTCATGGAGGCCATCGAGAGCCCGGCGTTCGGCCCGATGGAGTACGAGTTCTCCGGTCGTCCCGACCGCCTCGACGACCTCTCGTCGACGTTCGAAGAGAGCGAGGAGCTGCTCGAAGCCGAACTCGAAGACCTCATCGACGACGACGACATCGGCCGCGGGTTCGCCTGACCGACCCTCCCTCGGTTTCAAATCCCTCCGCTCCCTTCCGACGCGTATGAGCGCTCGGGAGACCGTCCTCGACTACTACGAGGCACTCCGCCGTGGGGAGCCGCTGGAAGCGTACTTCGCGGAGCGACCGGACGTCGTCAAGGTGGGTGTGTTCTCGCGGACCGTGGGGTTCGACGCCATCGCCGAAGCCCTCCGCGAACAGACCCGGACGACGGAGGCGTGGACCGTCGAGAGCCAGGACCTCCGCGTCGAAGCGCCCCGAGGAGACGAACCGGGATGGTTCACCGACCGGGTCGACCTCGCGTGGCACGACACGCAGGGGGACACGTCACACGCGTACGAGACACGGTGGAGCGGCGTGCTCGAACCCCGTGGCGACGGCGACGCCCGCGAGTGGGTGTTCGCCACCATGCACGTCTCCGCCCCTCACCAGCCCGCGACGGACTCCGCATAATGGTCGGGCCCAGCATCACTGACGACGAACGACGGATCGCGAACACCCGGATCCAGGTCGGCTTCGTCGTCCTCGTCGGCCTCTCGGGCGGCCTGGTCGCGATACAGGCCGGTGCCACGCCCCTCCAGATCGGTGCCGCCGTCGTCGGCGGGCTCGTCCTCGGCGGCGTCTTGCTCTTCTGGCTCCGGCGCTGGTCGGCGCAGTTCCGTCGCGAGACGAACCAGCGGCGACCGCGCCGCTGAACTATTCACTATCGATGAAGAAAGAATAATATGTAACCACACTGAAATCTGACGGGATGTCGGAAGATACTCGGTTGTCCCGACGGACCGTCCTGAAACTCCTCGGCACCGGGGCCGTCGCCACGGCTGCCGGCACGACCCCCGCGCTCGGCGCCTCCGTCTCTGGTGGCGACACCGCCTACTGGACCACCGGCGAGCAGTACGGCGTCGGAACCGTCGCCGACCACCGTAGCGACGACCCCTCGCGGGCATGGTTCACGCTCACCGAGGGAGCGCTCACTCAGCTCAGGTTCCCCCGTATCGACCTCGTCAACGTCCGAACCGTCGATCTGGTCGTCGTGGACATCGGCGAGGAGTCGGTGTACGCGAAGCGGACGTTCGACAGTTCACGCCGCGACGACGACAGCCTCGAACGGTCCGTCGCCCCGACTGCGACCGACGCCCTCCTCTTCGAGCACACCGTCACCGAAACGGCGGGCGACCGTGACTGGACGATGACCGCCGAGTACACCGTTCACCCGGAGCGGGACGCGGTGCTCGCGGACGTCGAGTTCTCCGCGGACGACTCGTACACGTACGATGTCTATCTCGTGGTCAACCCCTCGCTGTCCAACAGCGGGA
>JBEPYA010000331.1:0-3286 GCA_041641615.1 Salinigranum sp.
CCCGTGTGTCGTGCGGCCGTCTCTACTCCAACCGATACCGCATCGACGACTTTTACCTGCAATCACTGGTACGCTCGCCGCACCTCCCGTGCCAGACCTTCATCTCTACCGAGGCCGCAGAACAGACAGACAGACGGACACGTCCCCACACCTCCCAGTTCACTCCTCGTCGAACATCCCGGTCGACATGTACCGCTCGCCGCTGTCCCAGTAGACGGTGATCACAAGCGGGTCGTCGACGCCCTCCTCCAGAAGGCGCTCGGCGGTCCACTTCGCGGCGAGATTCGACGCGCCGCTGGACTGTCCGACGAGGATGCCCTCCTCCTGAGCGAGGCGTCGACACTCGGCTTCGGCCTCGTCGATGGTGACAGTCTCGACGCCGTCGAGGAGGTCGACGTCGAGGTTCGGCGAGACGAACCCCGGGCCCATCCCCTGGAAGTCGTCGATGCCGGGCTCGTCGCCGGAGAGAACAGCGTTGTCGGCGGGTTCGACGGCGATGATCTCCATCTCGGGGAACTCCTCGCGGAGTCTGCGGCCCGTCCCCGTGATGGTGCCGCCGGTGCCGACGCCGGCGACGAGCGCGTCGACCTCCCTCCCGTCGACCTGTTCGAGTATCTCCGGGCCCGTCGTCCGGTAGTGCGCCTCGGGGTTGGCGGAGTTCTCGAACTGGCGAAGCTGGTGCATCCCTTCGGCTTCGAGCTCGTCCGCGCGGTCTTTCGCCGTCGAGATGTCGCCGTCGACCAGTTCGATGGTCGCGCCGTACGCCTTCATGATGCCGCGGCGCTCGGGCGACTTCGACGACGGCATGACGACCGTGAGGTCGTACCCCTTCGCCGCGGCGACGACGGCGAGGCCGATGCCCGTGTTGCCGCTCGTCGGTTCGACGAGGGAATCGCCGGGTTCGATCTCGCCGGCGTCCTCGGCCGCCTCGATCATCGCCAGCGCCGGGCGGTCCTTCGCCGACCCGCCGGGGTTCTTCGACTCGACCTTCGCCGCCACCGTCGTCCCTTCGGGCGAGGAGACTACCACGAGTGGGGAGCCGACGGTGTCGAGGATGCTCCGGTCCATACCTCCGGTTATGGGCCCGGTAATAAACCGGTGACGAACCGAGGAGGGTGGCGTAATCGGCGCGTACTTTTATATCCGGCTCACGTTCCCCCCTCACAACATGACCGAGTCGACGGAGGGGCCGATCGCCCTCCACGCCGAAGAGTCGTCGGTACTCGTTTGCGGACCCGCCTTCGCCTCCCGACCAGCCCTCGACCTCACCGCTCGCCTCGGGGACGACCACGTCGTCACAGTCGACGTGCGGTTCGGACGCCTCCCGCCGGGGTTCGAGGCCGACTCCGAGACCCGCTTCGTCGCGCCGAACGTCCCCGACGGAGTCGACAGCGACCGCGTCTACGAGGTCGGCGGACCCGACAGCCTCACCGAGTACGGCGTGGCGCTCACCAGGGTATTCGAGGACGTCGACGGTCCGGTTCTGGTCGAACTGGACTCGCTGACCGCGCTCTTACAGCACACCACGCTCGACGCCGCGTTCCGGTTCGTCCACGTCCTCAGTGGACGGGTCGACCGGGAGCAGGCGGTTCTCGTCGCGACTATCGACCCCGGTGCGCACGACGAACAGACGGTCGCGACGATGACTCAGCCGTTCGACGTCGCCATCACCGGCGAGGAGGGGAACCGACAGGTCAGGCGACGATAAACGCCCACGCATCCGGACGACCGGAATCGACGGCGGCCGGACAGCAGGCAGTATATATCCTCTCGTTTCCAATCGGGGACGATGACCGAGACTCAGCGACTCGAGACGATGCGGCCGAACCCGGCGTGGGACGCCGACTCCTACCCCGAAGTCGTCGAGGCTCTCTCACGGGACGGCCTCACGTTCAACGTGTGGGGTGGCGACTGGTGCAAGGACTGCCGGGCGCGACTGCCCGACTTCGGTGCCGCGCTGGCGGCCGCGGGCGTCGCGGAGGAGCGCGTCGAGCACTACCCTGTCGAGAAAGAGGCGGACGGCTCGAAGGTCGGGCCGCGGGTCGAAGAGTACGGTATCGAACTCATCCCGACGGTCGTCGTCGAGCGTGATGGGGAAGAGGTCGCCCGATTCGTCGAGAAGGAGGACGTACCGATCGCAGTGTATCTCGCGGAGCGACTCGGGACCGAAGCTGCCGAAGTCGACGACTGACGCCGGACATCGACTGACAGGGGACGCAGGCCGAACGAAGGGCTTTCCACTGCAGGCCGGCGTTACTTCGGGTGCAGCGGTCATTTCGTACCCATGAACCGCGAGGAAGTCGCTACCGTCGGCGAGGAGCCGAACGTCCTCCGTCGGGCGAACCGATGAAAACGCACGACATCAGCGCTCGGACGGTGTTCGCGTGGGTACTTCTCGCCGCCCTCGTGGCGGTGTCGTGGCTGCTGGTCAAGCCGCTGCTCTCGTGGCTCCTCGCGACGGGCTTTCTCGCGGTCGCGCTCGTCCCCGCCCAGCGCCGGCTCGAACGTCGGATCGACCCTCGGCTCTCCGCCGGTCTCCTCGTGACCGCGGTCGTGCTGACCGTGGTCGCCCCGCTCGCGTTCGGAGTCAACGTGCTGATCGAGCGGGGGACAGCCCTCCTCGATGGCATCTTCGCCGCCGGCGAGTTCCAGCAGGTACACCGCGCTCTCGAACGGTACACGGGGTACTCCGTCCCGATCGAACCGCTCGCTCGGCAGGCCGTCGAACGGGTGACGAACTACGCGAGAGCACGGGCGGGAACGGTGATCCACGCGAGTCTCGACGCGTTCGTCGGATTCCTCCTGCTGACGTTCGTTCTCTACTCGCTGCTCGTCGACCGCCGGGCGTTCGTCGCGTGGCTGCGTCGGGCGACGACCGCTCAGAACTTCTCGAGGTAGCGGTCGAGTTCCCACTGACTGACTTCTATCTTGTACTCCATGGCCTCCTGCCGCTTGGCCTCGATGAACTTCTCGGACACGTGTTCGCCGAGAGCGCTCTGGACGACCTCGTCGGCTTCGAGCGCGTCGACGGCCTCGTCGAGGCTGCCGGGGAGCGTCTCGATGCCGTACTCCTCGCGTTTCTCCTCGTCGAACTCGTAGATGTTCTCGCGGACCGGGTCGGAGCACTCGAGTCCCTGTTCGATGCCGTCGAGGCCGGCGTGGATGAGCGCGGCGGAGGCGAGGTAGGGGTTACACGACGGGTCGGGGAACCGTGCCTCGATGCGGCTGGCCGCCGGGACGCGGGCGGCCGGCTTGCGGATGAGCGCCGAGCGGTTCCGGTCGGACC
>JBEPYA010000332.1:0-3256 GCA_041641615.1 Salinigranum sp.
TGGAACAGCGCGGAGAACGCACGAGCGTGTCCCGAGTCCGCACCGCTCCGCGTCAGGTTTACACGTCTTAACGCGGCCGGCGCGCGAGGTCTTCACGAGGGAACCGAGTGAAGGCTCGGAGCGACGAAGTCGCTCAGGTGGTCTGCGAACGCCTCCGGGCGCGAACGACCGGGTGGGGGGGTCTTCGTGAGTGCAACGAACGAACGGCTCGAAGCGGCAGGGCCGCTTCGGTGTTTGCACGAGTGAAACGAGTGCAGGCTCAGAACACCTCCGGTGCTCTGGTGGGTGAGGCTGCGGTCCACCGCGCCCGTGCACCGCGAGGTTGTCGTCCTCGATTCAACTCTCTCGGTATCGCACGGACCGACATCGACCTCCCCAACTACTCCCGCCTACGTGACCAACCCGTCCCGAGCCTTCTTGTACGAAGCCGCGGCCCACCGCGGGTATGTACTGAGAACCGACGCAGGGCGCCCCGCGGACGCGTGGTGCCGCCGCTCTGCGCTTCTCCCCCTGCGTTCCTCGGGCACCACCTGTCCGCTCTCCCGTCACAGAACCATCGGCTCCACACCGACTCACGCCCAGTCCTCGGGCATCCACGCCGCGCGCCCGTGACTGACCCGGACGAGACTCCCGAGGGCCCCGGTGAGCACGTTCGGGAGCGTCACCAAGAGCAGGACGGCCGTCGTCACGTCGCCGGGCGTCCGCGTGTACGGCAGGACGAACTCAATGGGGAACGGCAGGCCGCTGCTCCGCGTGAGGGTCACGAGGACACCGACGGGAATCAAGACGATACCCCACGAGAGTGCGGTCAGGAGGCCGTGCCACGCGCCGTCGGTCACCTCCTCGCTGGCGACGTAGCCGGCGACGCCGCTCCCGACGAGTCCACCGATGAGCGACAGCCGGCCGGAGATGACCCAGATGATCGCCTCCATCGCGAACGCCACGAGGAGGCCGGCGACGACCGCGTGCCAGCGAGCCATTAGCTCACGTACGTATCCGTGAGTACATAATACTCGCTGCCGTGGATATCGGAAGTGATATCGACCGTCAGCCGAGCGTCTGTTGAACCGGCTGTCCTCGCTCGTGGGCGAGCAGTGCGCGTTTGGCCTCGACGCCGCCGTGTGCGGAGAACCCGCCGAGCGACGACGCGCCGACCACCCGGTGACACGGGACCACGAGCGGGAGCGGATTACGTCCGCAGGCGCCGCCGACGGCGACTGCACTCGTGTCGAGCGCCGACGCGAGGTCGCCGTAGGTCCGCGTCTCCCCGTACGGGATCGTCGCCATCGCTCGCATCACCTCGCCGGTGAAGTCGTCCGGATACGCGACGGAGAGCGCGAGGTCACGACTGTCCCCGTGCTCGTACGCCGCGACCGCGTCTCGGAGTTCCTGGGGCGTGGCGTCGACGAGCGTCTCGTCGAGGTCGAACGCGTAGCCGAGGACGGAGAGTCTCATCGAGAGACGGTCGAGGCCAGCGGTCAAAAGCGAATCGGCTCTCCCGTCGGTGTTCAGTCACCCCGTCGTTGTCGGAGGTTCTGTCGGGTGAACTGCGGGCGGGCCTTCAGTCCCTTCTTCCGCTTGAACGACCGGTAGAGCAGGAACACGATGGGAAGCGTGACGACCGCGGCGACGGCCGCGGGTTGGATGCCGTCGAAGGCGTAGAGGATTGCCGTCGAGAGCACGCCCACCGCCAGGAGGACGCCGTAGACGATGCGTCGGGCGAGCTTCGAGAGGACGTCGTTCTTGTCCTCGATGCGGACGTTCACCGTGAGGTCGTCGCGCTCGACCTGGTCGAGGACCCGTTCGAGCTTCGGCGGCACCCGGAAGAGCGACTGCGTCGTCGCCTGGACCTGCTCTCCCGCTTCGGTCGCGAAGCGTTTGAGCGTCTCCTCGCGGTAGCCCTGCTCGGTGAGGTAGTCGGTCGCGACGGCGATGAAGTCGAAGTCGGGGTCGAGCGTGACGCAGACCCCCTCGACGACGGTCGCGACCCGGAGCACCAAAGCGAGGTTGCGCGGGAGTCGGAGCGGGAACTCGTAGATGGTCGACTCGACCTGCTCGATGATCTGCTGGACGCGGTACTGTTCGATGTCCTCGCCACGGGCGTCGGCGATGGCCAGTTCCATCACGTCGCCCATCACCTGTCTATCCGCCTCGGGCGAGAGCGTTCCCATCTCGATGAGCGTGTCGAGGATGCCGTCGATGTCCTGGTTCGCGACGGCGATGTAGAAGTCGACGATCTTCTCCTGGATGAACGGGTCGACCTGCCCGCTCATGCCGAAGTCGTAGAAGATGATGGCGCCGTCGTCGTCGACAGCGAGATTCCCCGGGTGCGGGTCGGCGTGGAAGTCGCCGTCGTCGATGATCATCTGGAGGTAGATGCGCTGGAGACGCTCGGCGAGTTCCGTCCGGTCGATTCCCCGCTCGTCGAGCGTGCGCAGGTCGTTTATCTTCACGCCCGGCAGGTACTCCATGGTGAGCACGCGCGGGCCGGAGACCTCGTCGACGAGTGCGGGAATCCTGATGTCGTCGTCGCCGGCGAAGTTCTCGCGGATGGTCGAGAGCACCCGTCCCTCGCGGGTGTAGTCCATCTCCTGGCGGATGGTCTTCGCGAACTCGTCGGCCAGGTTCTCCAGCGAGAACGCCCGTCCCTCACCGATGAACCGCTGGACGAGCGGGAGCGACCAGCGGATCACCCGCAGGTCCGCTTCGACGAGCTCCTCGATGCCCGGTCGGCGGACCTTGACCGCGACCTCCTCGCCGTCGTAGGTGGCGGTGTACACCTGTCCGAGCGACGCCCCACTGATGGGGTCGCGGTCGAACTCGTCGTACACCTCGTCGACAGGGCCGACCTCCGATTCGAGCACTACCTCGGCTGCGTCCCAGTCGGCGGGTGGAACGTCGTCCTGAAGCCGTGAGAGCACGTCGACGTACGCCGGCGGGAGGACGTCCGGACGGGTCGACAGTAGCTGTCCGAGCTTGATGAACGTCGGCCCCAGCTTGAGCAGCGAGTCTAGGAGGACGTTCGCCCGGCGGAGCTGCGTGTCGGCGTCGACCTGCCGCGACCCGCCGAACAGCAGGAACCGACGCTTGTCGCGGGCGTACGCGACGATGAGCGGGAAGAACTGGTAGAGGACGACGAAGAAGCGCCAGTAGGCGCGGAGATTGACCAGCGTGACCACCCCACCCGACTACGTGTCCTTGTCCGAAATCGGGATGGTTCGTTGGGGAGCCGAATCGCGCTTCGGCAGGCGGAGTT
>JBEPYA010000333.1:0-3256 GCA_041641615.1 Salinigranum sp.
GATGCCGTGCGAGCGCTTGGCTGGTATCGACAGTTCCGTGAACTCGTCCTGATGTTCGCCATCATCAACGTAGAATCACTGTGTGAGCCGCTGTAACCATGACTCAGCATCTATTCAACAGAGCAGACGCGATAGCACTCACGCTGTTTCTGAGCGGTTTCGTACTACTGTTGACCTCCGCGGTTCTCAGAGTAACGGTCTTCGGCGCACGTTCTACGAGCTAACGAGACCAGTTGGGTGCAGCACACCCACGCGCTCCAGTCGTGCCAGCGGCGACGATCGCATCCCGTGCGTGCTCTCGTCTCGGCGCGGCTCACCGGCCTGTCGTCACATTCGACGACGGTCGCCGACGACGGTCACCGACGATCGACAGCGGCCGGTCACCACCCGACCCCACACGTTCAACTCGCTCTCGCTCGAACGACTGACAATGACGGCTGGTTCCCCGCGAGGCGATGCGTCGCCGGCGACGGACGAATCGACGAGCAGCGACGCGACTCCCGACGTGCGGCCGGCGTCGCTCGTCGAGCCGACGGCTGAGCAGCCCCCCGGTGAGCACGAGAGCACCGACGGAGAGGCGGCCGCCAGCGTCTTCCCCCAGTCGGTCGCCAGCGGCGGACCGACCCCGACTGGCGTCGTCCTCTGGACACGGCTCGACCCCGAGCGGTACGTCACGGGCGAACCCGTCCGGGTCGTCGTCGCGCGCGACGAGGCGTTCACCGACACCGTTGTCGACGGGTACCTTCCCGACGAGCACCTCGCGGACGCGGCCGATCTCACCGTCCGCGTCGACGTCGACGGCGCTCTCGAACCGGACTCGTCGTACTGGTACCGCTTCCACCACGACGGCGTTACCTCCCGACCGGGTCGCTGTCGGACGCTTCCCGCGCCTGGGTCGAGCCCCGAGTCGGTCCGGTCCGCCGTGCTGGCGTGTCAGGATTACGAGAACGGCTACTACGGGGCACTGGCGCACGTCGCCGACGAGGACGTCGACTTCCTGCTTCACCTCGGGGACTTCATCTACGAGTCGACGGCCGACCTATTCAAGGGCCGAGGGAGCGCCCGGCTTCCCGACCGCAACCCATCAGTTCCGAGCGGCAACGACCTCGCCTCGACGCTCGCGGACTTCCGCGCGCTCCACCGGACGTATCGGTCCGACGAACTCCTCCAGCGCGCGCTCGAATCGCACACCCTGATCCTCGGCTGGGACGACCACGGCGTCGCGAACGACCGCTACTGGG
Organism: Salinigranum sp.; assembly: GCA_041641615.1. GTDB lineage: Archaea > Halobacteriota > Halobacteria > Halobacteriales > Haloferacaceae > Salinigranum. The sequence continues at coordinate 1,242 of JBEPYA010000333.1, forward strand.
ACGACGAACGGGACGCACCGGTGCTCCCCGACCACCCGGACGGTGACGACCCGACAGTCGCGACACGGATCACCGAGGCCGGCATCCAGGCGTGGTACGAGTACCTCCCCGCGCGCGTCCGCTACGAACCGACCGAACCGCACATCCACGACGCGTTCCGTCTGTATCGCTCGCTCCGGTTCGGCGACCTGCTGCAGTTGGTCGTCACGGACCACCGACTGTATCGCGATGGGCCCCCGCCACGCGCGCTGTCGGTGTTCGGCGTGACACTCGGGCTGGGCAACGACGACGACTCCGACCGGTCGATGCTCGGCGCGGAGCAACGCGAGTGGTTCGAGCGGCAGACGCGTGCCGCCGACACGCGATGGTTCGGGTGGGCGAGCGCCGTCCTCACGATTCCGTTCCGGATCGGCGTCGGGCCACTGGCAGTGTACCCGAAGGCGAGTTCGACGTGGGACGGCTTCGGCGCTGAGCGTCGGCGGGTGTTCGAACTCCTCGGCGATTCCGAACCGGCCGTGGTGACGCTGAGCGGTGACCTCCACAGTTACGTCGTCGGGACGCAGCGCCTCGACGGAACCCGCGGGGAGGCTGTCGGGACGGAGTTCATGACCCCCGCGGTGACGAGTGTCAACATCGCCGAGTCACTCGGCATCGAGTCGGGCGTGCTGGCGAGACTCACCCGACCGCTCGTCCGACGAGCGGTTCCGGCGATGAACCCGCAGATGGAGTTCTTCGATACCCACGAGTGGGGCTACTCGGTCGTCGAATTCACCCGCGACGCTTGTACCTACACCGCCTACGCCGTCGACAAGACGGTCGACAGTGCCGAGGCCGACCGGACCGTCGTCTCGCGCTACCGGCGACGGCACGACCGAGCGGTCCCCACTGCGATTTGAGGGTCAGAGTTCGCTACGGGCGGCTACCCGTACTCGGCTCGCCGTTCGTCCCTCGACTCGTGCCGGACGACGATTCCGACACGTCTCTCGGTGAGTCGAGGGCTGATCTACCTGACTCGAGGAGGAAGTCCCGCCGTTCACGGCGGGCGTGAATCCGACGTTCCACGACACAGCCCACGTTCGACGCTCACTCCGGGATACCTCCCTGACGTTCTTTCTCCTTCGAGAGGCAGTCTTTCACGTCAGTCTTCGCCCTGCGACCACCGTGTTTAACGGTCTCCGGTCGTGTAACACCCGGACAGGTCCCGTGGCGAGGAGGGACGCCACCACCACGAGAGGCGAGCCCCGTTCACGACAGCCGTCGTCGATCCGGTCGAAACGTTCGGTCGGTTCGAGGGCTTTCGTCCGCGTCGTGGGGGGATATTTTTCACACTATTGTACGATACGGTCCTCAAGCGGTCACACTCATGGACGATTCGACTCACCCCCCACCGGCTAACGGTGTCGTCAACCTGCTGGAACGAAACGTTCAGGACGAGGCCATCGAACGGCTCGGTCGGATGGAAACCGCTCCAGCAGAGGACCGGAAGGCGCTGCTGCGGTCGCTCCGACCGGTCGCCGAGGACCGCACCGCGTTGCTCACCTCGGTTCTCCCGGCTCTCGAACCGTTTCTCGTGGACGAGGAACGGTCCGTTCGGCTGACAGCCGCCAAACTGCTCGTCCGCGTCGCAGAGGTCCACCCCGAGGCCGTCGTCCCGCTCGTCCCGTCGCTGTCGGACCGACTCGCAGACGAAGAAGAGTTCTACTACGTTCGCGCCCGCGCGGCCGAGGGGCTCGGGTACGTCGCTCTCGAACACCCCGAAACGGTCGCCTCTCCCGAACTCCTCGCCGACCTCCGCATCGGCCTCTCGTTCGACGAGCCGGAGGTCAAAGAGAAACTGGCGAAGGCGCTCGAATACGTCGCGCTCGGGAATCCGCGTCGACTTCGGCATCAGGTGTCGAGCCTCGTGGACCATCTCGACGACGAGAACGACCTCGTGCGGTATCACCTGTACACCGCGCTGGTCGCGGTCGGAGTCGAGTTTCCGGAGCGACTCGCTGACGCGAGCGATGGGCTCG
>JBEPYA010000334.1:0-3199 GCA_041641615.1 Salinigranum sp.
CTCGATGCTCGGCGGGTACGACCCACGGTCGAGTTTCAGGTCGGACTGGGGCCGTGCCATACAGGTGAGTGCGTACGACTCCTTCTCCTCGTCGGTGAGCGCGTGCGCCGCCGGCTGTGTCACCTCGCCTTCGAGAATCTCGGCCGAACAGGCGAGACACATGCCGACCCGGCAGGAGTACTCCTGTGCGATGCCGGCGTCGATACAGGCGCGGAGGATGGTCTGTGTGTCGGAGACGGTGATGGTCTCACCGGTCCCGACGAACTCGACGGTGTACTCGGTCATACCGCCGGCTTCGTGTGACCGGCGCAAAACTCTTTATACACTCGTGTCGGTCCCGAGCCGAGAGAGCCCGCGTCAGTCTCGCTCGCTTGCTACCTCGGCGGCGGACTCGCGACCGTTCTCGTCCTCGTCGTCGGCCGCGCGAACCGTGAGCACGGGGACCGGCGAGGTGCGGACGGTCCGTTCGGTCACGCTCCCGAGGAGGAAGCGCTCGATACCCTTCCGTCCGTGGGTGCCCATCACCACGAGGTCGACGTCGTTCTCGTCGACGTAGCTTCGGATGCTCCGGTGGACGGTCCCGACGACGACCGCCGTCTGCACGTCGATTCCTGCGGCCCCACACCGGTCGGCGACGTCGTCGACCGCCGCCTGGCCCTCCGACTCCAACGCCGTGATGACCGCGTCGACGCCGGCCTCGAGCGACGAGTACAGGGCGGCGTCGATGACGTACAGCGCGTGGACGGTCGCGTCGAACGCCGTCGCGAGTTCGATGGCGTGTTCGACCGCCCGGTCGCCCGCATCGCTACCGTCGGTCGGAACGAGGATGGCGTCGTACATACGAGACGTATCAACGCGTCTGGACTTATCTGTGGTGCCCGCTCCCGACGGGTGAGACCGAGGGCGACGCAACCGGAATCGAAACGTTTCTGCCGCCCGCGTCGGCACCGAGAGCCATGTCGCGCGTCGACTCCCGCCTCGCCGCTGCCGTCGTCGCGTGCTCGTTTCTGGGTCTCGCCCTCCGCCTCGTCGCGCTCGGCGAGCGACCCTTCCACTGGGACGAGGCTCGGGTCGGCGTCTGGGCGCTGCACTTCGCCCGGACGGGCGCGTTCGAGTACCGCCCGGTCGCCGGCGGCCCGCTCCCGTACCACCTCGCTCGCGCCTCGCTCGCGCTGTTCGGCCCGAGCGACCCGAGCGCGCGCCTCCCCGTCGCGCTCGTCGGCGGTCTCCTCCCCCTGTCTGCGCTCGGCCTGCGGGCGCGCCTCTCGGACCGCGAAACCGCACTGCTCGCGGCCGTCCTCGCGCTGTCGCCACCGCTCGTCTACTACGGGCGCGTCCTCCGCGGCGACTTGTTGCTGGCCGCCGCGGCGTTCGTGACCTGCGCCCTCGGCGTGCGTGCGGCCGATACGACCGGTGTGACGCGGCGGCGGTTCGCGTACGCCACCACTCTCGCCGTGGCCGCTGCGCTCGCCGCCTCGGGGTTCGTCGTCGCTACCGTCGTCTGCGTCGTCGTAGCGGGGAGCGTCGTCCTCGACGCGCGCCGGGTCCCGCTCGACGCGCGCGTCTCGGTTCCGGCGCGACTCCGTGCTCGGTCGACGCTCCTCGCCCGTCTGTTCCTCGTCGGCGCCGCCGCAGTGGTCTTCCTCTTCGCCCCGCGCGGCGGGAGCGTGAGTCTCTGGAACCCCCTCTCGCTCCCCGAGGTACTGGAGTCCGTCCTCGTCGAAGCACCCGGTCGGTTCGTCGCCGTCCGCGTCGTCTCCCGCTCCGACGCCGGCGCGGGCCACGCGCTGCTCCCGTTCGTCGTCTCCCTCGGGCGGACGCTCTCGACGACGGCCCCGGTGACGCTCCTCGGTGGACTCGTCGGCCTCCTCCACGAGCGCTACGCGGGGTCGAACCGTCCGGTCGTCACGTTCTTCGCCGCGTGGGCCGGGACCGGCGTGCTCCTGTTCCCGACCGTCGCCGAGGTCGACGGGCCCTGGACGGTCGTCCACGTCGTCGTCCCGCTCGCCGTCCCCGCCGCCGTCGGGCTCGCCCGGGGCGTCGATGTCGTGCAGGCTGCCGTCGCGCGAGAGGACGCGGCCGTCGTGGCCAGCGCGCTCCTCGTCGCCAGCGCGGGCGTCGCGGGCGTCGGTGCCGTCCTCGCCGACGACGTCTACGGACCGCCGTCGCCCGAGGGCTCTCTCGCGGGGTACGCCCAGCCCGCCGACGACCTCGACCCGTTCGCGGCCAATCTGTCGGGAGAGGTGCTGTACTACGGCGACCGGTTCCACACCCACAACTGGAGCGAGGCCGACGGTCCGCCGGTCCCAGAATCGTGGGGTGCGCGCCTCCCACTCCCGTGGTACGTCGCGCGCGAGGGCGCGTCGTCGGCGAGTCTCCCCTCTGGTGCGCCGCTCCCCGCGGAGCCGCCGGCCGTCGTCGTCACGAGTCCCGAGGAACGTGAGACGCTCCGCACCGAACTCGCGGGGTACGAAGCGAGCAGCTACCGACTCGCGCTGTGGAACCGAGAAGTCGTGGTGTTCGTCAGGCAGTCCCGGGTATGAGGGTCAGCGGTATGAGGGTCAGCGGAAGCCCATCGCTTCGATCTGTTCCTGATACCGGTTCCGAATCGTGACCTCGGTGACCTGCGCGACGTCGGCGACCTCGCGCTGGGTCTTCTTCTCGTTACAGAGCAGGGAGGCCGCGTAGATGGCCGCCGCCGCGAACCCTGTCGGGGATTTCCCCGAGAGCAGGCCCTGCTCCGCGGAGACGTCGATTATTTCCGTGGCCTTCGCCTGCACTTCCTCCGACAGATTCAACGCGCTCGCGAAGCGCGGCACGAACTGCTTGGGGTCGACCGGCTTGAGTTCGAGGCCGAGTTCCTGCGAGATGTACCGGTAGGTCCGACCGATCTCCTTCTGGGGGACCCGCGACACCTCGGCGACCTCGTCGAGGGACCGGGGAATGCCCTCCTGTCGGCACGCCGCGTACAGGGCGCTGGTGGCGACGCCCTCGATACTTCGTCCGCGAATGAGGTCCTCGTTGAGCGCGCGCCGATAGATGACGGAGGCGACCTCGCGTACCGAGCGTGGAACGCCCAACGCGGAGGCCATCCGGTCGATCTCGCTCAGCGCGAACTGGAGGTTGCGCTCGCCCGCGTCCTTGGTTCGAATCCGTTCCTGCCACTTTCGGAGGCGGTGCATCTGCGAGCGTTTCTCGG
>JBEPYA010000335.1:0-3175 GCA_041641615.1 Salinigranum sp.
GGCCATCGTCCCCGGTTCTCCCGCGCTCGACGCGTACGCGCGGGCCGACCCCCGCCGCCTCGAACGGGTCCTCGACGCCCTCGCGGACTACGACGTCGTCCTCGTCGACACCGGCGCGGGGCTGAGCCACGACACCCTCTTCCCGCTCGGCCTCGCCGACGCCGTCCTCCTGGTGTCGACGCCCTCGGCCGACGCCCTCGGCGACACGGAGAAGACGAACCAGCTCGCCGCACGCGTCGACGTCCCCGTCGCTGGGCTGGTCCTGACCCGCGTCGACGGGACGCGCGACGACGTCGAGGCGGCCGCGGAGACGGTCGACGCCGACCTCCTGGCGGTCGTTCCCGAAGACCCCTCGGTCGGGACCGAGGCGGACGAGGACTCCCCGGTGACTCCCGACCCGAACGGCCCGGCGGCCGCCGCCTACCGAGCGCTGGCCGACGCCGTCACCGCCGACACGATGGACGACGCGTTCGACGAGACGGCCGTCGCCGTCGAGACCCGCGGGACCGAGCCTGCGGGCGCGGACGCGAAGGAGACCGACGACGGTGGCGACGAGGTCGAAGACGGGGTGGAGCCGGGGGAGAGCGACGCCGGAGGCTGGACCGAGGAACACACCGCCGACGTGCCCGATGCCGACGGCGGGAACGACGTCGACGGGACGGACGAGAGCGAGGGCGAGGAGACGGAAGACGCGTCCGTTGTCGGGGAGGCGGACGAGGTCGCTGTCGAGGACGCAAACGCGGTCGCTGTCGAGGACGCCAACGCGGTCGCTGTCGACGAGGACGACGAGGAGCCGCTCGGCGTGGACGACATCGACGTCTCGTCGCTCATCGAGGACAGCGCCACCGACGTGGACGACCTCGACGTCTCCTCGCTGTTCGAGGACGACGAGAGCCTCGACGCTCCCGCCGACGCCGGCCCCGAGGAGACCGACGACGTCTCCGCGCTCCTCGAAGAGGCCGTCAGCGAGGCGGCCGCGGACACCGGAACCGACCTCGGCAACGACACCGACGCCGACGCCGACACGGACGACACCGCGTCACCGTCCGACCCCGTGGAGCGGGACGAGGGTGCGGACCCGGAGACGGACGTCGAGTCGGACGAGGAGACCGAGGCCGAGCAGCGGGGCGGTGGCGGCGGTATCGCGTCGGCGCTCGCGGACGCGGAGGCGGGTGCCGGCGGGCCCGCGACGACGGACGCGGTAGCTACCGACGAGGACGGCGAGAGCGACGCGGTCGACGACCGTTCGGTGACCGACGTGGTCGCCGAAGCCGAACCCGACGCGGACACCGACGTGACGTTCGACTCGGCACCGACGGACGACCGCGGCGTCACCTTTTCCTCGGACGAGTCACCCGACATCCCGGACGCCGAGGACCAGGAAGACGCCGCGGACGGACACGAGGCCACGGACGACGATGCTGACGGTGACGGGGACGACTCGGACGACACCCTGGAGAACGACGCTGACGACGCGGCAAACGCCGATACCGATGCCGCTGGCGACTCTGACACGGATGCCAGCGACGGCGCTGAGGCCGACAGTGCTGATGCCAACGACGCTGATGCCAGCGACGAGGAGTCGCCCGACGAGAAGAGGGGGTTGTTCCGGCGGTTCTTCGGCTGACGGTCGTCGGGAGGAGCGAGAGAGATAACGAGAGCTTCTTTTAGCTCGCTCCGAAGAGGGTTCGTATGGCAGACTCAGACTCCGTTCCGTTCTGGTGGCTCGTGCTGTTCCTGCTCCTCGCGCTCGGCCTGGGGGCGGCGACGGTCCTCGGCGTCGGCGGGTCGCTCATCGCCGGCGTCCTCGCACCGGTCCCCGTCGCGGCCTGACGGTCGACCACGCCTTCCTCCGGTTCACTCGCCCCTCCCGAGCCGTCTGTCTCGCTCGGCGTGAGTGACGTCGTCGTGTCGCTCGGCGGCTCCCTCCTCACATCGACGTCGGCGCCTCGACGCCGAGGACGTCGAGGGCGTTCGCGACGGTGTGTCGCGACGCGCGGACGAGCGCGAGGCGGGCCGTCCGCACCTCCTCGTCCTCCGCGGCGAGCACCGGACATTCGCGGTAGAACGCGTTGAACGTCTCGGCGAACTCCCGTGCGTAGGTCGCGACGACGTGCGGTTCGAGGTCTGCTGCGGCCTCTTCGACCTGCGCCGGGAAGCGCGCGATGACCCGCAGGAGGTCACGCTCTTCGGATGTCGAGAGAACCGACGCGTCGACCGTTTCGCTCAGTTCGGCCTCGTCGAGGATGCCGCAGCAGCGCGCGTGGACGTACTGGATGTACGGCGCGGACTGGGCCTCGAAGTCGAGCGCGCGCTCCCACTCGAACGTGATGCTCTTGGTGGGCTGTTTCGAGACGATGTCGTAGCGGACGGCACCGATGCCGACCTGGTGGGCGATGCGGTCGATGTCCTCCTCCGACAGGTCGTCGTCGCGGCCGCGGGTGTCGAGTCTGGACTCGACTTCGCTGCGCGCCCGGGCGATGGCCTCGTCGAGCAGGTCGTCGAGGTCGACCCCGGTTCCCTCCCTCGTGGACATCCCGCCCTCGGGGAGGTTCACCCACGAGTAGAAGGTCGACTGGAGCTTCGAGGTGTCGTTGCCGAGGACGCCCAGCGCCGCTCGCAACTGCTGGGCCTGGAGTTTGTGGTCCTCCCCCAGCACGGTCACGGCCCGGTCGAAGTTGTCGAACTTCCACTCGTGGTGAGCGAGGTCGCGTGTCGTGTAGAGGGTCGTTCCGTCCGATCGAAGGAAGACGAGCTGTTTCTCGATTCCGTAGTCGGAGAGGTCCAGTTGCCAGGCGTCCTCCTCGTAGACGGCCTCCCCGCTCTCCTTCAGCCGAGTGACGACGTCGTCGGCGCTCCCGTCGCGGATGAACTCCGTCTCCTTGACGAAGGCGTCGAACTCGGCGGGCAGGCGTTCGAGCGACTGGCGCATCCCCGACAGCACCTGGTCGACGACCCTCCCGACTCGCTCGAACGTCTCGTCGTCACCGGCTTCGAGCCCCTGCATGATGGCCTCGATCTCGGCCTCGGCTGCCTCGGCCCTGTCCGCATCGGCCTCGTCGAGCCACTGGTTCCCCTTCCGGTAGTAGCGGACGAGGTCGTAGTCCGGTCGGTCGAGGTCCGGATCGGGGAGCTCCGACTCCTCGAACGTCTCGTACGACCAGCTGAACACCTC
>JBEPYA010000336.1:0-3162 GCA_041641615.1 Salinigranum sp.
CGAGTCGGATGCCCGAGGCGGACGTGGCCGGCTTGACGCCGACCGGCCCGGCGACGAGCTGTCGCGGCGTCCCGACGGGTTCGGAACGGCCGACGTCGAAAAGGTCGGCGGTAGCGTCGGCTGGGAGTTCGACGCACAACTGGACGACGAACCCGCCGTCCGACGACTGGTCACTCTCGCAGGTCCCGAGCGGCTCGGCCTGCTGTACGTCGAGCCCGTGTGATTCGAGCTTCTCGATGAGAGCTGCGAGTTGCCGATACCGGCGGCTAAGTGACATGATTCGAGTATCCTCCATCCCTAGAGGTGTCGTTCGTCAAGAGAGATGTATCTCGGAGGGTCACATAACGCTTTGGGATAATACATCGCGCTCGACAACTCTGAACGGAAGGTCCCAGAGAGTGGACGTTCACGTAGCTCTCGACAGTCACCGGGACGTTGATACCTGACACCGCCGTACGTCGGTGACATGGGACTGCGATCAACCTGGCAGGAGAATCAACAGGTCCGGCGCGGCGTGATGGGTGCCATCGCGGGCTCGATTGCGGGTATCACCGCTGCGAGCCTTGGCGGGAGTCTCTTCTACCGGTACGGCGTCGCCATCTTCATCGGGATCGTCGTCTTCATCGCGCTGAAGCTGCTCCTCGACTAGCCTACTCGCGTTCCCGTCCCACGTCGACCGTGTCGCCTCCCTCGCTCCCCTCTGCCCCTTCGATCGCGTTCAGGACCCGCTCGTGGAACTCCCGGAGCACCTGGCTCTCGTCCTCGGCGAGCACGACGTCGCTCGCCATGAGCGTCGCCAGCCCGAACGCCCGGGGAGATGGTGTCTCCGCCTCCCGGACCGCGACGGACACCTCGTCACGCTGGACCGACTCCAGAAAGGCGACGATGCCGTCGAGGTTCAGTTTGTCCTGGAGGATCTCCCGGTAGGTCTCCTCCATCACCGCGAACGACTCTAGGTCCTGGGCGAACGACAGCAGCATCTCGCTCGACACCTGCTGTTGGGCCGCGCTCTTCTCGTACCCCTTGTACCGCTTGAGGATCATCAGAGAGCGCGTCGCGTTGATGCGGAAGTACCGCTTGAGGAGGTCCGTCCCGTCGAGTGCCGCCCGCAGGTCCGCCTCGACTTCGTCGGGGTCGAGACTTCCGATGAGGCCCGCGACGTCGACCTTCCGGTTGAGCGGCATCGACACGGTGAAGCCGTTGTCCGCGACGGTGACCTGCACGTTGGCGTTCGCCCGCCGCGAGCAGTGGTACGCGACGAGTCGGGAGAGCCCGTCGTTGAACCGCCGGCCCAGGAGGGAGTGAACGTGGTAGTGCCGGCGGTACTCGCCCCGGTCTTTCACCTCCTCGACACTGAGCCGCGTCTCGGTCGAGACCGAGTCGACACCCGCGTATCGGACCTGCTCGTCGAACATCCGGGCGATCGCACGCACGGAGTTCTCGTCGAGCGGAAAGGTCCGAAGCCACTCGCGGACGGCGGGCCGGCCGCCGTGTTCGAGCCGCTCGACCAACTCGCCTTGGAACGACGCGATCTCCCTCCCCAGGTCGTACGACAGCGGAAGGCGTTCGGAGAACCACGAGGGGACGGTGGGTCGCTTCGAGGTCGGGTCGACGTACACCTTCGACCCCCGACGGTAGCGGTACTCGTAGTTCGAGCCGCCGAGGACGAACACGTCGCCTTTTTCGAGCGTGTCGAGGTAGTTCTCGTCCAAGCTCCCGACCCACTCGTTTCCCCCTCGGGTGACGACGTCACACGAGAAGGAGTCGGGAATCGTCCCGATGTTGGTCATGTAGATGACGCGCGCCATCCGCCCCCGCTTGCCGACGAGCCGTTCGCCGACGGGGAACTCCTCGTAGTGGTGCTCGCCGTCGGGTGGGTCGTTCGTGTCGCGCCACACCTTCGCGTAGACGTTCTTCCCTTCGAGCCCCTCGTAGTCCGCCGTGAGGTAGCTCATGAGTCGCTCCCACTCCTCGTCGGAGAAGTCCCGGTAGGGATAGGCCCGCCGGATCGTCTCTTTCACGTCCGCCTCGCGCGTCACGCCGTTGATGGCCATGCCGTACACGTGCTGTGCGGCCACGTCCTGTGCGTTCTCGGGGATGAAGACGCGGTCGACGAACCCCTCGGTCGCCTTCTTCAGCATGACGGCGCACTCCACGAGTTCGTCCCGGTCGAGGGCGATGACGCGTCCCTCGACGACCTGGCCGAGCCGATGTCCCGCCCGCCCCACGCGCTGGAGCAGGCTCGCCACCGACTTCGGTGACCCGACCTGCACGACGAGGTCGACGTGAGGCATGTCGATGCCGAGTTCGAGCGAAGTCGAGGTGGTGACGACGTCCAGTTGGCCGCTCTTCAGCTGCTCCTCCACGGCCTGCCGGCGTTCCTTCGACAGCGAGCCGTGGTGACAGCCCGAGTTCGACTCGTCGTAGCCGTACTCCTCGCGGAGATTGTGCAACACCCGCTCCGCGCCCGACCGGGTGTTCGTGAACACCAGCGTGTTCGTGTGTCCCGAGACGAGTTCGTGGAGGCGGTCGTAGAAGCGGTCGTGGACCCGAGTAGAGGGGGTGTTGATGAGGTCGTCGGTCGGACACTCCAGTTCGAGGTCGAAGTCGCGGACGAACCGCGTGTCGACGATCTTACACGCCCGCGGCTCGTCACCCTCACAGCCGACGAGGAAGTCGGCCATCGTCGAGAGCGGTTCCACCGTGGCCGAACAGCCGATGCGCGTCGGCGACCCGTGGGCGAGGTTCTCTAAGCGTTCGAGCGACACCGAGAGGTGCGTCCCCCGCTTGTTCTCTGCCAGCGAGTGGACCTCGTCGACGACGACGTACTCCACCGTCCGGAGTTTCTCCTTGAACTTCGGGGAGTTGAGGAGAATAGCGAGGGTTTCGGGCGTGGTGTTGAGGATGTGCGGCGTCACGTCCAGCATCTTCTGCCGGGTCGAAGAATCGGTGTCGCCGTGGCGGATGGCGTGGCGGATGTCGCACGACTCTCCCCGCCGTTCGAGTCGCTCGGTGATCCCCTCCAACGGTTCGGTGAGGTTGCGGTGGATGTCGTTCGCGAGCGACTTCAGGGGGGAGACGTACAGGCAGTACACCGAGTTCTTCAGCCCCTCGGCGCGCTCGCGTTCCCGCCGAAAGAGCTCGTTGATGATGGACGTGAAC
>JBEPYA010000337.1:0-3120 GCA_041641615.1 Salinigranum sp.
AGGACGGCGTCGACGAATCGGACGACCTGCGCGACGAGGTGCGGGCACTGGTCGGCGAGGAGCTGGGCAAGCCGTTCCGCCCGCGCGAGGTGCGCTTCGTCGACGAGTTCCCGGTCACGCAGTCCGGGAAGATCGTCCGTCGCGCGATCCAGGCCCGCCACACCGGCGAGGACATCGGCGATCTCTCGAGCGTCGAGAATCCCGGCGCGCTCGACGCGATCGACGACGCGCGGTAGTCAGTCCGGGCGGCGTCACTGCTATTCAGTATTTTCGGAGCTTCAGAAACGGAGAATGAGCGCCCGTAGCGTCCGGTCGACGCCAGTTCGGGCGGGGAGTAGCTGGGGTCTGGGACGGTGGGCCCATCAGTGCACGATGGTCACCGGAACCTGTGAGCGACGCGCGACAGACTCGGAGACGCTGCCGATGAGGATGCGGGTCGCCCCGGTACGCCCGTGGCTCCCGATGACGACCTGGTCGAAGTCGTGCTCCTCGAGGTAGTCGATGATCGAGCCGGTGGGCGACCCGTCGACGATATCCGTCTCGATGTCGCCGTCGTGGTCGATCCCCTCGGTGAGCCGCTCGAAGAGGTCCTCTGCGTCTTCGCGTGCCTTCGCGTACCAGCCCTCGTCGTGGGTAAGCCCGCCGCGTTCGAGGTCGGTGAGAGACTCGCTGTACTCGATGACGTGCAGCAAGACGAGGTCGTCGCCCTCGTGGACGGCACTCGCATGGCGGACGGCTTCGCGGGCCTGTGGCGACCCGTCGACTGGAACCAGTATCCGTCGTGGCATGCGTGTCACTCGGAGCGTTCTGCGTAGGGCGTGATGTCGGCCTCCTCGACGCGGCGCTCGAAGCGCTCCCGCCGAGCCGTGCGTTCGTCCTCGGACATCCGGTCGGCGGTCCAGATCTCGCCGCTTGTCACCTGGTGGACCTCGACCTCGGAGACCTCGGGCAGCTCGCCGACCCGCTCGCAGATCTCGTCGTCGATGTCGAGGAAGTAGGTGCACCGCTGGGAGGTCAGCAGGAGGTGGACGGTGACCGTCTCCGAGGCCTCGTCCCACTCGATGTCGTCGACGAGCCCGAGGTCGACGATGCTGATGGGATGCTCGCTCATGCAACTACAGGGGTCGAGCACCGCTTCGAGTTTGTCCTTGACCTCGGCCTTGACTTCGTTCTGGAACTCCGTGGTCGGGAGGACGTGGTCGGCGGGCTCGGCGCTCATACGTACTTCACCCGCTCTTTCGAGGCCTCGTCGGTCGGTTCCTCGTAGGTCGACCACGGCGGCGCGGGGTACTCGCCCTGCTCTTTGAGCTCCTGGATCTTCTGGTCCCACTTGTCGCCCTTGATGTCCTTCTTGACCTGTTCCGGGTCCTTGCCCATCAGGCGGAGCTTGTTCTTGCCCAGGATCTTCTCCTTGTCTTCCTGGGTGACCTCGGGGTAGTCCTCGCCGGCACGGAGGTCCTCGGGCATCTCGAAGTCCCAGATGGCGTCGATCGGCGGCTGCGGGTGCAGCGCCGTCGCGCCACTGGAGAACACGACGCGGTCGGGGCCGGCCCAGTACAGCATCTCGCCGAGGCTGCGGGCGAACTTCTTGGGCCGACTGCAGGCCATGTGGGCCGTGTTCTCGATGTTCGCGTAGACGTTGTCGTGACTGGCCATCGCGAAGACGGTCTCCTCGAGGAACGAGAAGCCGGCGTGGATGACCTCGAAGTTGAGTTCGGGGAACGCGAGCGCCGCTTCCTCGACGTCGTCGATACGGAAGTACTTCACCGGCGCTGTCGCGAACGGGATGAACTTGTGGATGCCGACGGTGCCGACGTCGAGGTCGGCGGCCTTCTCCAGTACCGGCCGGACAGTGTCCTCGTTCAGCTGCATCGAGAGGTCACGGCCGTTCTGGTACCGCGACGGGTACAGCTTGATGCCGTCGACGTCCTTCTTCTTCGCGTAGTACTCGACCTGCTCGACGGCGTCGTCCTCGAGCGGGTTGATGTCGACGATCATCCCCATGCGGTTGGGGTTGCGGTCGCGCAGCTCGAACCCTTTCTCCCGGGAGACGTAGCCGTCCTTGAAGTAGTCGTCGAGCGGGAGCGAGTGGTAGACCGAGTAGTCGATCTGGCTCTCGAGGAAGAGCAGCCGTTCGAGCTCCTCTGGCGTGTGGTTCCGGTAGAATATCTCTTCCGGGAACACGTATTCGTCGGGCATCAGCTGTTCGCCGAGTTCGTACGTCTCGTCGTCCCACCGCTGCGCGTGCGGATGGAGGTGATTATCGTCTGCGTGGTTGAAGCAGTGTGACACTGCGTCTACAACCAGCTCGCCATTCTCTAACATACACGTTGTTCTTCAAATCTATTGCTATTAAACGTTCGGAATATGCTGGGACTATCCGCGGCGAAAATAACCGCTTCGCGGCCCAATCAGTTCGAGATGTCGAGACAGACGTTCTTGATCTGCGTGTAGTTGTGGATCGCTTGGGTCCCGTTCTCGCGGCCGACGCCGCTGTCTTTGAAGCCGCCGAAGGGGGTCTCGTTGCCGCCGGCGAACCACTCGTTGACGTAGATCTGGCCGGCGTCGACGTCCCGGGCGAACCGGTGGGCCCTCCCCATGTCGGTCGTGATGACGCCCGCGACGAGCCCGTAGTCGACGTCGTTGGCCCGCTGGATGGCCTCGGCCTCGTCCGCGAACGTACTCACGGTCAGCACCGGCCCGAAGACCTCCTCCTGGCAGAGTCGGGCGTCCTGTGGGACGTCGGCGAACACCGTCGGTTCGACGTAGTAACCGTCGCGGTCCAGCACGTTCCCGCCGGTCACCGGCTCACCCACTTCCTCGCGACCGATGTCGAAGTAGTTCGCGACCTTCTCCATGTGCGACGCCGAGGCGAGCGGCCCGACGTCGTGGTCGTCGATTCCCGGGCCGATGGAAAGGTCCTCGACGGCGTCGACGAGCTTCTCGACGTATTCGTCGCTCACGTCCTCCTGGACGACGACGCGCGAGGAGGCCGAACAGACCTGCCCGGTGTTCGTCGCGAAGATACCCTTGATCGTCTCTTCGACGGCGACGTCGAGGTCGCCGTCGTCGTAGACGACAAGCTGGCTCTTGCCGCCGAGTTCGAGGTGCGGCTCGGTC
>JBEPYA010000338.1:0-3106 GCA_041641615.1 Salinigranum sp.
GACACCGATCGTGCTGATGAATGCCCCCGTCCGGACGAGATCGACCAGTCCCACCGTCGGTTCTTCGAGGCTCGGCCAGTTGGACATCAGGTTCGGCGGGAAGACGGCCAGCTCGATGACGAGGATAATCGCCCACACGAGTACGAACAGACCGAGCATCGCAAGGACGAGAACGAGGAAGACCGTGACGTTGACTAGAGCCGTGTGTTCAGTGACGATCCGGTGGCGCTCTCGCGGGAAGGTGAGGTTCTGAGCGAACAGGAGGTAGACCGCGGCAGAGAGAACGCTTACGGCGGCGAACAGTCCAGCGGTCGTGTTCCCCATGTGGAAGCCGACGTCCCAGGACTCGGCGCTGAACACGATCACGAGCGTCGGCGCCACCGCCGCCGTCGACAGCTTCGGCAACGAGAGCGGCAACAGAGGTGCCCGGCTGTTGACGAGTGCCTGTAGGACTCGTCCAGAGTTCTTCACGGCGCTTCGCACGTGGAAGGCGAGCCGGGCCAACGCCCCTCGCGGGCGGGTCTCTGCCGCGGGGATCTCCTCGGCGATTCGTCGGAGTCGCGTCTCGACGTCGGCGTCAATAGACGGGACGGACCGCCGCTTGGAACGGAACCGAAACTGTTCCATGACGCCGCTGTCGGCGTCGCGGTGACGGGCGCCCAGCATGTGTCCGACGAGGTGGACCAGTAGCGTCGCCGCGTTCCAGCGGACTGCCTCGTGGTCGAGCGAGCGCCGGGGCTGGTCACGGGGTCCGCTTCGGAGGTGCCGGCTCGAGACGACGGCGACGCGCGCAAGCGGTGACGCCAGTCCCGGGACGAACCGTTCTCTCTTCGAGACGAGAGGGACATCTGTCACGACGACGACCATGTCGTACGGTCCCTGGACCATCCGGTGAGTGGCGCGGTCGAGGAACTCCGACGGCCTGCGCCGGTCGTGGTCCGCGAGCCTTGCAGATTCCTCGAGATAGAACCGCCAGGTGACGTCCGTGGCCGATGCTAGCTCGTCGACGGCGTCCTCGGCCGCCCGCGTGGCGAACGTTCGGAGCCGGTCGGGGTCGGTCTCGGGCGCGTGGGCGATGAGCACGCCGACGTCAACCCGTAAACCGAGAGATCCCTCCGACTCAGCCGCCACTAGGTCGGATGCCTCGCGTCGGCTCAGCCGAGAATCGCCCATTCAACTGACCGTTATTCGCGAGCACACTAATGGCCTGTGGCGAAGTTTGATGCTACCGACGCGCGTGAACCCACGGACCAGTTCGTTCGGCTCGACTTTGCGAGATACGTGCCCGGTATTCAGCACGGCCTCAAGAAACTATCAGAGGATGAGTATTTCAACAGAACCGTTCGTTTCTATTCGCCGTGAGTGCGGACGTGTCGATCGGAGGCGCGAACGGCACGGACTCGCCGCGGTACACAGCCACTACACTTCGTCGTCAGGCGCGTTCCGACGAGTTCAAAAAGCCGCGCGTCAATCCCCGTCCGATGTCCGACCTGTCCGTGACCAACACCCTCACAGGGGCACAGGAACCGTTCGAACCAGTTGGCGACGAGGTCCTCCTGTACGTCTGTGGGCTGACGGTCTCGGACGACGCCCACCTCGGCCACGCCCGCGTGTGGACCCACGCGGACGTCATCCACCGCTGGCTCGAACACGAGGGCTTCTCGGTCAAACACGTCGAGAACTTCACCGACGTCAACGAGAAGATCGTCGCCAGAGTGGGCGAGGACGACCTCGGCGACTCCGAGTCGGAGGTGGCGCAGGGCTTCACTGCACAGGTCATCGACGACATGCGCGGGCTCAACCTCAGACGAGCGGCGGTGTACCCCCGCGTCTCAGAACACGTCCCCGAGATTATCGACCTCGTCGAGACGCTCGTCGAGAGGGGGTACGCCTACGAGGCGAACGGTTCGGTGTACTTCGACGTCACCACCTTCGACGACTACGGCAAACTCTCGAACCAGCGGGTCGACGAACTGGAGGCACAGGGCGTCGAAGAGGAGGGCGAGAAGCGCCACCCGGCGGACTTCGCGCTCTGGAAAGCCGGCGGCGTCACTGGGGACGAAGTCGCCGAACACCGCGATGGAGACCTCCCACCCCTCGACGGTGAGCAGGGACAGACGTGGGAGTCGCCGTGGAGCGAGGGGCGGCCCGGCTGGCACATCGAGTGCTCGGCGATGTCGATGACGCACCTCGACTCGACCATCGACATCCACATCGGCGGGCACGACCTCGTCTTCCCGCACCACGAGAACGAAATCGCCCAGTCCGAAGCCGCCACGGGAGAGCAGTTCGCGAAGTACTGGCTCCACACCGGCTTGCTGGAAACCGAGGGCGAGAAGATGTCGTCGTCGCTCGGGAACTACTTCTACGTCGCCGACGCGCTGGACCGCTGGGGCGTGAACGTCCTCCGGACGTTCTACCTGGGAACGCAGTACGGGACGAAGCAGACGTTCTCGGAGGCGGCCATGCGCGAAGCCGAGGAGCGCTGGGAGCGTCTCGAACGCACGTACGAGGACGCGGTCGCCGCCTGCGATAGCGTCGACGCGCGGACGAAAGTCGAGGACGGCGCGCTCCGGGAGGCGGTCGACGACTGCGGGAGGCGGTTCCGCGCGGCGATGAACGACGACTTCAACGTCCGCGAGGCGATGGCGGCGCTGCTGGAACTCACCCGGGTCGTGAACAACCACCTCGCGGGCGACGAGTACGACTACCGGGGGCTGAAGGCGGCCGTCGAAACATTAGAAGACCTCGGCGGAGACGTGTTCGGCCTGCGGCTCGGGGCGAGCGAAGAAAGCGACGTCGGGGTCGCGGCGGACCTCGTCGAACTCGTGTTGGAGGTGCGCGAGGAGGAGCGCGAGGTGGGTAACTACGACCGCGCGGACGCCCTCCGCGACGAACTCGAAGCGTTGGGAATCGAGGTCGGAGACTCGCCCGAGGGCCCGACCTACCGGTTACCGTAGACCGGAAAGACGGGGGCACGTCGGTGAACCGGCGTCGAACCGTCCGCGTACCGTCGGCCGTGCGTCGGTGACCGAACTCGGCACCTCAGAGGGTCGACCGTCTCCGCGCGAGGACGGTCGACCGTCTCAGTCCATCGTGATCCACA
>JBEPYA010000339.1:0-3093 GCA_041641615.1 Salinigranum sp.
GACCTGTCGTGCCTCCGGGGTGGGGTTGTCGTCGAGCCACGACAGCACCTCGCGGCGGTACTCGTCGACGGCCTCCGCGAGCGCGAGGCCGCGCGCCGCCCGCATCGACGTCGGGACGGTCTCGACGTCGGGCCGCTCGCCGACGTCGGCACCCCGGAGGAGCGAGAGGAGGTAGAGTTCCTCGTCGTCGGTCCGTTCACCGGCACGCACGAGCACGTCGACCGCGTAGAGCAGTTCGGTCGCCGCGAGGTAGGTCGTATCGAGCGGGAGGAGGTCGCCGCCCCGGATGAACCCCCGCTTCGTCCGGTAGCCCCGGAGGTCGCGCTTGAGGTCGTCAGCGGCGTCGGCGAGGCCGTCGGCGTCGACGGTGCGACGGTGGGGCGAGAGGTCGAGCGACGTCGGCGTGTCGGTGTGTCGGGTCCGGTCGTCGACGCCGACGCTCCGGAGACTCCCGCAGGCGGGACAGTCGACCGCCCCCGTCTCGTAGTACGACCACTGGTGGCCGCAGTTGCGGCACTCCCGTCGGCCTCTGACTCTCATGCCGCCTCGTACGGAAGGAGCGGAAAAAAACGCGGCGGAGCGGTGTTGCGGAGCCGTGAAGGCGGTGGCGTTCGAAGGGGGCGCATGCGCTCCGAAGCGGAAATCAGAGAGCAGTACGACTTTCTCAGCGAACAGCTCGACGCCGAGGAGATGCGACACGAGGGCGTCCGCGAGATGTTCACCTACTACCGCCGCGCGCTCGGGTGGGTCCTCGAAGAGGAGCACATGTGACGCGGGGCGGTCGGGACGGTGAGTGATCGGTCCCCTCACGTGCTGTCGGTGCGGTCACGCGTGCGACGGTTAGTCAGTCTTCGGAACGTTTAAGTAAAAGACGTCGTTAGGTGGTAGTGACGCTTCGCTTTGGAGGGCCGAAGCGTCAGCGGGGACCAATTCAGGGCGGCAAGCATCACGCGATTTTCGCGTGGCTTGCTACCTTTTCGCTACTACGATACGTCGAGTGACGGGTCCGCGTCGCTCGCACCTTCGTCCCACTCGAGTTCCAGTTCGAGGTTCAACTCGGCGGAACCGCTCGACGAGGTCTCGCGCTCGACCTTCACCTCGAACACGGGCTGTGCCGGGACCGCGAGCGTCTGTGACTGCTCACCCGCCGAGAGCGTGACCTCCCCGTCGGCGTCGAGGCGGTCCGCGATGGTTCGGAGGTACGCTGCGATGTCGGCGCGCGACTGGGACGACTCCGACTTGAACAGGGTCTCTTCCATGTCGATGGAGACGCGTCGACACGTGAAGTGTCCTCCGGTGACCGAAACCATTCATTCATCGGACATTGGTCGTCCCTGGGACCGCCTGCGGTTCGCGCCGCGTCGGGTCCTCGGGACGCCGACGAACGCGCGATGTCAATCTGTCCGTGATATACCAGAAGTTCGATACACTTATTCGTCTCGCACTCCAACCATGATATCGAAGATAATAATGTACGACCTGACAGGATTCCAGCGGGACCTCCTTTACGTGATCGCCGGGCTGGACGAGCCCCACGGCCTCGCCATCAAGGAGGAACTCGAGGACTACTACGAGAAGGAAATCCATCACGGACGACTCTATCCGAATCTCGACACGCTGGTCGAGAAGGGACTCGTCGAGAAGGGTCAACGAGACAGGCGGACGAACTTTTACACGCTGACACGTCGTGGGCGCCGGGAGATCCGTGCCCGGAAAGACTGGGAAGGACAGTACGTCGACGAGTCGTTCGACGAGTGAGCCGGTCACGTTCTCCCTCACCCCTCACGTTCGTCCGGTCCGTCTGACCCGCCGTGTTCGTCTCCGTTCTCACGCATGCGTTCGGCGTCCGCAGCGCCGCCCGTGTCGTTCGGGGTTTCGGTCACCGTCGAGGCCGTCGGGCTCTCACGCCCGACTGCGGTCGACTCTCCGAACGTCACCTCGACCCCAGGGTCGACGGCGAACGGGAGGATGTCCCGCCCCTGTACCAGCTCCGGCAGGACGATGCGGGCGAAGTGGAAGACGAGGACCAGGAGCATCGGCATGAGGAAGATGCCGTACCAGCCGAACAGGAGCGGTCCGAACGTGTACGCGATCATCACGCTCCCGACGTGGAGGCTCCGCCCCGAGACGTACGGCCGGAGGACGAGGTCGGGGATGGTGTCCACGACGACGAACGAGACGCCGACGAACACCAGGACGAACCACAGCAGCTGCGGGTCGATGAAGAACGTGACGACGGCCATGTAGAGCGCGACGGGGACGTAGACGAGCTTCATCCCCACGACGGGGATGATGCTGGCGACGCCTGCGAGGAGTCCGACGAGCGCCGCCGCGGGGACCGCCACTCCCGGCGCCGGGGAGAACACGTTGAGCAGGGTGTACGCGATGACCCCGATGGTCCCCGTGAGGACGGCGTTGAGGATGTTCCCGAAGAAGATGGCTTTCAGGTCGTGGTCGACCGCCGCGCCGTACGCGAGGACGACCCCCCGCTCGTCGCCGAGCGTCGAGAGCGCCCAGTTGGTCAGCCGGCGGTCGTCGCGGAGCAGGTAGAACGCCAGTGCGATCATGACGAACAGGTGGACCGCGCCGATCCCGAAGAACGCGATCGTGTCGAACGCCGAGGAGAGCGACCGCGTGAGCTGGTCGATGACCCCTGCGGTAAGGTACGACGAGGGGTCGAGTTCGAGGAGTCGCTCCGGATCGGCGATGGCGTCCAGCAGCTCCTGGTCGACGGGGTACTGTGAGAGGTCGAGCACCCCGCTGTTGGTGTAGCCGATGGCCTGCTGGACCACGATGGCGAGCGCGTACAGGACCAAGAGGATCGCCGGAAGCGCGAGGGCGAACAGCGAGACTGCGGCGGCGAGACTCGCGGGACGGATGCGCCGGCGGAGCCGACGGTAGATGGGCCGGGTCGCGTAGTAGAGGAAGAGCCCGAAGACGAAGGTGCCGATGAACGCGTGAATCACGAAGACGACTGCGGCCGCGAGCGCGACTCCGAGCAACCACCACCCGAGCCGCGCGCGCTCGAGGCCGAGGAGGGACATTATCCCTTCTCCGCCATCGTGTCACTTGAAGCTACCCCACCCGCACCGC
>JBEPYA010000340.1:0-3084 GCA_041641615.1 Salinigranum sp.
TCGAGTGTGAGAGCAGGTCCGGGAGACCCGAGAGCGCGAACGAGCGCTCGCGCTCGACAGAGGGTGGGAGATCCAGGCGGGAGACGGCGACCGCGAGGACGCCGAAACACGCCGCGGCGACGAGGTCGGTGAGCCGCCAGTCGCCGACCGCGATGGCGGCGGTCGCGAGGAGGGGGCCGGTCGTCGCGCCGACGGCCCACGACATCTCGTAGAGGCTGAACACGCGGGGGCGCGCAGACGGGTAGAGGTGGCTCAGCACCGGACGGTCGAGCGCGCGGACGACGCCCGCGGCCGCCGTCGCGCCCACGATGGCCACGACGAGGAGCGCGAACGTCGGCACCCACCACACCAGCAGGAGGGAGAGGGAGACGCCGGCCAGTCCGAGCGTGATCGCCCGTTCGAGAGCGACGTCACCCGCGCGGAGTCCCACGACGAGGACGACGAGAAAGGAGGCCGCCGAGGCCAGCGGCGCGAGCAGGCCTAACTGACTCTCCGTGACGCCGAACGTCGTCTGGAAGCTGGGGAGCAGCGCGCCACGGGTCTGGATGAGCAGGCCGACGAGCGCCGCAAACGCGAAGGCGACGACCGCCCACCGGCGGCGGAGAGACGGATCGAGCGCGTGGGCGCCGGCGTCGACCTCGTCGACGACTCCGGCTCCGGCGTCCGCACTCTCCGGAGCCGCCGTCGAGTCCATGTGAAGGCGTCGAAGCGGGCCGATGAAAAAGGCGCCGTAAGGCCTGTATCACCCTGTAC
Organism: Salinigranum sp.; assembly: GCA_041641615.1. Taxonomy (GTDB): domain Archaea; phylum Halobacteriota; class Halobacteria; order Halobacteriales; family Haloferacaceae; genus Salinigranum. Next base: position 754 of record JBEPYA010000340.1, read on the forward strand.
CGATCGCCGCCCCCTGCGGCGGCTGTCGGGACTGACTGACAACAGCCCTCGCGAGACGCCGCGGGTCAGCGGTCGGTCCCATCGCCCGAAGACTCGGCGCGCTCGCGGGCGGAGGAGAAGCCGAGTTCGGCCTGCTCCTTGCTCCGGCGTTCCTCGCGGGCGGCGAGCGCCTCCGTGGTCGGGGAGGCATCGTCGTCGATGCGGGCGAAGGAGTTGTGAACCTTCGCGTGACACCACCGGCAGAGCGTCACGGTGATCTCGTGGCTCGTCCCCCGGTCGTGATAGGAGAGGTGGTGCGTCTCGAGGAGCGGTCGAGCCGACTCGTGAGCGAGGCGGACCTCTTCGAGCCCGCACCGCTGGCAGGCGCTCTCGCGGGCTGTCGAGCGGTAGTGAGGGCAGTCGCGCCACTCGACGCCGTCGTCGGCGACGACGCACTCGTAGCCCGCTCGGCGGCGCTCTTCGGCGAACTCGGGGTCGTGGCCCGCACGCTCCAGTGCGTACCGACAGCGACCGTCGCTCGTCAGGTGGTCGCACGGGCCGGCGACCTCGTAGGGGTCGTCGACGCCGACGGGCGTTCCCTCGGGCGTGCGCTCCATGGACGTGAGAGAACGCGCACGGAGTTGAAGCTGTGGGCGAATTCGGCGGACGGGGACGGTCGAGAACGTGTGTTTCGGTGGCTGGAGACGGGTTCGCCGGCGCGACTGCTCGGTTGAGCGAGCACAGCGGACGGTGCACGAATGCGGTGTGACCCTCCCTCGCTCACTGGAGTGACAAACTCGCTTCGGGCCTCCACTCGGCCTCCCTCGTGAAGCCCTCGCGCGAACCACTCAACTCACTGCGTTCGCTTTCGTTCGCGCGCGCCAACCGCAGCAGCGTGGTGGCGTGGTCTCACTGCATCGGTGTGTGGTGGGGTCACTCGTTCCGGATTTCACGCACCCACTACTCGTCCTGCATGGGTTCTCGGCGAGCATGTACCTCGACGCACCCGTAGCTGTCCCCGTCCCGCCGTCCGGTCCCACCGGCTACTCGCGCCGGCGGGCCGGAGCACAGCGAAGCCCGATACGCCTCCGTCACTGTTCGCGCGGGACGCTGATGTCGCGCACGTCGCCGCCGCACACCTCACAGCGCACGGGCTGCGTCTCGGCGTCGATGCGCCTGCCGCAGTCGAGACACTCGAACGTGCGGACGTCCGGGGTGTCGTACGGGTCGTGTGGCATGACAGTGTGAGGTAGTGTCGCATGGCTCATAAAGCGTCGAACGCGGTCCCACGCCGTGAGAACCAGGAGGGAAAGGAAGGGACGGAAAGAGAAGAGGGAGCGAGGACGCAAACGAGAACGGAGACGAGGACGAACCCGAGACCGACGGGAGGGCTTTTTTTGCTCCCGCGCGAGGCCCGAACGTGCGACTCGTACACGAACACGACGGCGCGACCCGAACGCTCGCCTCGCGGGTCGAGGTCGCCGAATCGAGGCTGGCGCAGGCGCGTGGGCTGATGTTCCGCCGCTCGATCCCCGACGAGTACGCGCTCGTCTTCCCGTTCGACGACGTGGGGAAACGGAGCCTCCACATGGTCTGTGTCCCGTTCCCAATCGACGCGGTGTGGCTCCGCGACGAGGAGGTGACGAAGGTCAAGCGACTGGGCGCGTGGACCGGCCTCGGGTGGGAGCGCGCGGACTGCGTGGTGGAGTTGCCGGCGGGTGCCGCCGAGGGGGTCGACGTCGGCGACCGGGTGCGCGTCGTCGGCGAGTGAAGCGGGTTCACATCGACGGACGGCGAGCCGGTGTGACGCCGGGCGAACCAGTATGACACCGGTGTGACGCCAGGCGAACCGGTGAACCGCTCCCAAACCGGCCGATTTATAACGAGGGACGCGTATCCTCTCGGTACAATGTCGGAACACACCCCGACGGAGGATAGAGGAAGTCGCCGCGAGGCGGCTGGCTGTGAAATTCCCCGGCGAGACTGACCGACAGGACCCCATTTTGACAGACACTGACCTCTTCGAGGGTAGCGACGGCTCCCTCGTCTCCGACACGACAGTACAGCTGCTCGACACCACGCTGCGCGACGGCGAGCAGGCGCCCGGCATCTCGCTGACGCCGAGCGAGAAGGCGGACATCGCCCGCGCGCTCGACCGCGCCGAGGTCCAGTACATCGAGGCCGGCAGCGCCTGCACTGGCACGGGCGAGCGCGAGACCATTCGGAAGGTGACGTCGCTCGACCTCGACGCGACCGTCACGTCGTTCTGCCGCGGCATCCAGACGGACGTCGACCTCGCGCTCGACTGCGACGTCGACGGGATCAACCTCGTCGTCCCCGCGAGCGCGAGAC
>JBEPYA010000341.1:0-3000 GCA_041641615.1 Salinigranum sp.
CATCCACTCGTTGTCGTCGTCCTCGCCGGCGACGAGCGCGCCGTGTCCGCGTGCCTCCTCGGGCGGGGTGTAGCCGACACACCACGTCCGTCGGTAGCCGTCGTGGTCGCCGACGTGAACGCTGACGCCGAGCCGTCCGGAATCTCCCCCCGGTAGCCGTAGACGTGGACGTCGAGGCCGGTCTCGGCGAGAGCGTGATAGACATGTCGGGTACCCACCTCGTCGTCGATGCGCGAGAGGTCCTGGAAAGTCGCCCGTGAGCGTCCCGGTGTGAGCGCGGAGCGCGCGCGTCTCGATGTACCGCGAGATGGCGACGAGCAGGAACTTCCCCTTGTTCGTCTCCGGGTACCCACACACCTCGAACGTCGTCTCGTCGAGGTTCGTGAGGACCGCCGGCAGGTCGTGCGTGGCGACGCCGATGCCGCCCGTGAGGTACCGGTCGCTGTTGACGAGCAGGTACGAGCTCAGCAGTTCGTCGAGCGACGACCAGTCGACAGGTCGGGGCGGACGGAGTCCGCACGAACCGATAGAACGTGTCGATTACCGCACTCATGCCGCGCGAGCGCGTCACGACGCAATGTCGTATTCAGGACCGTATCGCTCGCGAGATTCGACGTCGGGACACCGACAGGACCGTCGATGCCCGCGGGACAAACCGTTTCACCCGGGTGGTCGTACGTGGACCGGATGCACTTACAGGACGTGACCGTTCGGGAGGGTGGACAGATGCCCGGCCGGTCGTACGGGGTCGAAGCGCGCACCGAGGCGTCGCAAGCGCTGGACCGCCTCGGCCTCGAGTACGTCCAGGTCGGCTTCGCGGCCGCGGGCGACCCCGACGCGACCGCGATCGAACGCGCCGCCGCCGAGTGCGACGCGGCCATCGTCTCCATCGCCCGCGCCGTTCCCCGAGACGTCGAGGCGGCGCTCGACGCCGATGCCGACGTCGTCGAGGTGTTCGGACCGCTCTCGGACCTGCATCTCGAACACACGGTCGGGAAGACGCGCGACGAGATGCTGACCGCGATGCGGGCCGCCGTCGATGCGGTCCACGAGGGCGGGGCGACGCCCACGCTGACGTTCGTCGACGCGTTCCGCACGCCGTCCGACGTCGTCGCCGAGGCGGTCGAGCGGTTCGACGACGTCCGGTTCGTGAGCCTCGCGGACACGGTCGGTACCGCCACGCCGCGTTCGGTGCGGACGTTCCTCGATGCGGTGGGTGAGACGGTCGACCTCTCGCGGGTGGGCGTCCACCTCCACGACGACCTCGGCTGTGCGACGGCCAACGCGCTCGTCGCCGCCGACCGCGGCGTGGGCCGGGCGGACGTCTCCGTCGCCTCGCTCGGGGAGCGAGCGGGCAACACGGCGCTCGAAGAACTGGTCGTCGCGGAGACGTTCGACGGCAGGGAGAGGTTCGGACTCGACACCCGGCGACTGCTCCCGGCGTGCCGCGACGTCCTCGACGCCCTGGACGAGTCGGTCGACCCCCGAAAAGCCGTCCTCGGTGACGCGGTCCACGAACACGAGTCGCCCATCCACGTCGCCGCGATGCTCGAAGAGCCGAGTTCGATGGAGCCGTACGACCCGGCGCAGTTCGGCGGGAGTCGGACGCTCGTGTTCGGGGCGAACACCGGCCGCGGCGGCGCACGCCGGCTGCTCGAACGCGCCGGGCGAGAGCCGAGCGAAGAGCGCGTCGAACGCCTGCTCACCGTACTCGCCGCGGAGGGGCCGATAGAGCTCGACTCGGCACTCGACCTGGCCCGGCGGGTGTGAGCAGGACTGACGAGTCCGGCCGTCAGGGGCCGGAGAACCCCGCGCCGACTGTCGGGGCGACGAGTACGACGGCCGGGAGGACCGTCTCGACCGGCCCGCGGGCGAAGTCGTCGAAGAGGCCGCGGACCGCGCTGACGGCATCGGTTTCGAAGCCCGCGCTCGCGAGGGCGTCGGGCGAAAGCTGTGGAACGTACGGTGTCGACTCGACGAGGTCCACGGTCACCTTCCGCGCCGCGTCGCACGCCGTCTCGAACGCCGACGAGTCGAGGTGCGGTTCGAGGTCGGTCCACACCCGCGCGAAGGCGTCGGGCCACTGCACCAGGCAGCGGTAGATCGAGGGCAACCCCTCGTCGAAGCCGTGGAACGCCTGGACGCTCCGGACCGTCTCCTCGACACGCGGGTCGAAGTCGTCGAACGCCCCCATGGTCGGTGCCAGTCCGCGATTTCCCTCCAGCCAGTCCGGGAGGGGCGCGGTCGCTGCCTCGTCCGTCCGCGGGTCGGCGCCGACCGGTTCGTCGTGCAGCGATCGGTAGGCGAACTCGAACATGATGGCGAGGCGGGGCGCGACCGTGTCGAACGTCCGGAGCTGACCGCGGAGTTCGCGCCAGGCCCACGGGTCGAGTGCCAACTCTCGGGCCTGGTACCGCGGGAGGTCGTCGAACGGCTCACGGAGCGCCGCGCGGTACGCGACGCAGGCCTCGCCGCACAGCCGCGTCTCGAACACGGGCTTGAGTTGCGCCCAGAGGTACCGGGTGAAGGCGGGTTCGTTCGCGGTGAGCGTCCGGAAGATCCAGTTGACGACGGGCGCGCGGAACGTCGTCTGAATGTCGTCGTAGAGGCCGCGCTGCCACCCCGTCGCCTCCGAGTCGTACAGTTGCGCGCTGGTGTCGATGGCCATGCTCGAGCGACGGAGGCGAGTGACATAGCTCCTCGTCGCTCGAGGGAGTGCGGCGGGCGAGCGGTCCCCGTCGATGTCCACGGTGGGCGGACGACCGCGACGCCCGTACTATCCACGAACGTGGATAGGGAAACGCATTAATGGGGACGGGATAGACAGGGAAGTGAATGAGCCTTCGCGATTCGGACCGCGCTATCGTCGAGCGCGAACTCGGCCGGGAACCCACGGGAGCCGAGGCCGCGCTCTTCGAGAACCTCTGGAGCGAACACTGCGCCTATCGGTCGTCACGGCCCCTCCTCACCGCGTTCGACAGCGAGGGTGAGCAGGTGGTC
>JBEPYA010000342.1:0-2976 GCA_041641615.1 Salinigranum sp.
CCGCGACTCGACTGTCGAGGGAGACGAACCGCTCCTCGTCGTCGTCGGCTCCCAGAAGGTCCCGTTCGAGGTGTACGACGCCGCCGACTGGAACGTGGCCGTGACGAACCAGCCGCACTCGGAGGTGGCCGGCCTGGCGGTGTTCCTCGACCGACTGTTCGAGGGGCGGGAGCTGAGCCGGGAGTGGGACGACGCCGAGAAGCGGGTGATTCCGAGGGCGACAGGCAAGCGAGTCGTCGACGCGGCGTCCGAGACGGTCGAGGAGTGAGGCGTTCGGACACGAGGTAAAGCGTATGCGGGTATACGATTCTCGGGAGCGGTCGCCCCCACGAGGACCGGATATTCTCTCCCGACCGTGAGTACGACCGGCCACCGGGACGCCGATGGACGAACCAGGCAACGCACCGTCGAGGGCGCGCTGTCGCGGCCTCCGTGGCCGTTCCCGTGGCTGAACCGAACGGGAGCCAGTGAGTCCAGCGGTCCCCCGACCCGCGACCTCGCCCCTCCGACCGCTCACCGCGCATCCGGAACTTTGAAACGACTGAACGGCGGATGTGAGTCCAATGGCTTTTGAGGAGCTGCTGAACGACCCGGTCATCCAGAAGTACCTCCACGAGCTGGTGGGGCCCACGGGGATGCCGGTCGCCGCTGCACCGCCGGACGGGGAGGTGACGGACGAGGAACTGTCGGAAGAACTGGGGCTCGAACTCAACGACGTGCGTCGCGCGCTGTTCATCCTCTACGAGAACGACCTCGCCTCCTACCGTCGCGTCCGCGACGAAGACTCGGGGTGGCTCACCTACCTCTGGACGTTCAAGTACGAGAACATCCCGGAGAACCTCGAAGAGGAGATGTATCGCCTCCTCGACGCCCTCGAAGACAGGGAGGAGTACGAGCGAACCCACGAGTTCTACCTCTGTGAAGTCTGCTCGCTCCGCTTCGAGTTCGGCGAGGCGATGGACTTCGGGTTCGAGTGTCCCGAGTGTGGGTCCCCCCTCGAATCGATGGAGAACGGCCGCCTCGTCGAGGCGATGAACCGCCGCATCGAGGAGCTGCGGGACGAACTCAACGTGGACGTCACCGGCTGATGGTCGTCCTCGCAACGAAGTGTTACGTCGCGGGCGACGCCCGGTCGCGTGCGCTCGACGGGATGGACGCGATGCTCCGTGACGACCTCGGGGAGCTCGACGTCGAGTGGACTGTCGGCGTCCGCGACGACGACTTCGTCTCAGTGACCGTCGAGGGGGCGGACGAGGCGGTCGCGCGCAACCTCCTCCGCGAGCGGTGGGGCGAGGTCCCGTCGGACGGCCGTCTCGCCGACGGTGAGACCTACACCGGAACCCTCGAATCGTGGGACGAAGACGGCTTCGTCCTCGACGCCGGAACCCGAGTGCGAATCCCGACGGCGGAACTCGGCCTCGGTCGGGGGTCGGCGTCGCAGATCCGCGACCGCTTCGGCCTCGTCCAGCACCTCCCCCTGGAGTTCGTCTACGGCGAGCCGTCCCGACTGTCCGACGCCGAGCGTGACCGCCTCTTCGACTGGTCGCGCGGACAGGGCCGCGTCAACGTCAACTCCACGACGCGCGGGGAGGCGCGCGCCACAGTCAACCGCGCGGGACACGCGGCGGACATCGTGACGGTCGAACGGCTCGGCCTCCTCGAACAGAGCATCGTCTGCGCGGAGGGAACCGACCCACCCGGGCTCCTCGCCAGTATCGGTCAGCACCTTCCCGCGGAATTGAAGTGTGTCATCCCCTAAGAAGGGGAAGACCCGATGAACCGCCGCCACCTCCTCGCGCTCGCTGGCCTCGCTCTCCTCTCTCTCACCGCCGGCTGTTTCGGTCCCGGTGCCATCTCCTCGGACCAGCTCGACCAGGAACCCGCCGAGCCGTACGCGTGGGACTCCGAGCGCGACGTCCACATCGCCATCCAGACCGACTCGTCGTTCCGGGCGGTCTACAACGTCTCGGGGGAGAACATCGAGCTGTTCAGACGCGACGGCTTCGGCGGCCGCAACCCCCTGAACGTCCGCGCCGTGCGCTATCGCTACCCGAACGGAACAGTCCTCACCGGCTCCGAACTGGAGGCTCGCGGGGGTGGCGTCGACCGGACCCGAGAGGTGGTGACGGTCACCTTCCCCGAGGGGGCCGACGGGGGACAGCTAGCCTTCACCGCCGGGGCGACCCCCAAGCGGTTCAGCCTCCCGGTGTTCGTCGAGGGCTCCTACGAGGTGGTGCTCCCGCCGAACCGCCGGGTCGACCTCCCCGTCTTCGGGACCGTCTCGCCCCGTGGGTCCACCCGGGAAGTCGTCGACGGGCAGACGCACATCCGGTGGGAGGAGGTGACCTCTCGCGGCGTCACCGTCCAGTACTACCTCCAGCGCGACATTCCGATCTTCGGCGCCATCGCCGCCGTCTCGATGCTCATCGGTTTCGGCGGTGCGTACTACTACAAGCGACAGATCGACCAACTCCGCGAGATGCGCGAGGAGATGGGGCTCGACGTCGACGTCGAAGAGAAGGACGACGGGCCGCCGCCGGGGATGCGCTGACTCCGACGTGACGCGACGTCGCGTCGCCGGCGCGTGTCGTGGCGGCCGGCGTGTGCGACGGATGCGTGGCTGCCGCGTGGCTGTCGACAGGAAAAGGGGAGAGACGCGAGCGCGAGGGGGGAGAGACGCCCTGCGCGTTCCGACGACGTCGGGGGGTGGGGGGTAGTCGTCGACCGCGACTCGTCCCGCTCTGCCGATGGGCCACGACATCGTGTAAATATTTCTGATTGTCCGCGTGACAGCCACGACACGCATCCGGCCGCGGAACCGCCCCGCCCGCTCGGGCTCGCGCGCGTCGTCTCCGGGAGGTTCGCCGACGCGGCTGTCACCGGACAACTCACAAACTGTTTTGCCCGCTGTACTTGAAACTGCTGTGTTGAATAGCGATCTAATCTGTCGATATCGCTGCTTTAGAAGGGTGAAGC
>JBEPYA010000343.1:0-2935 GCA_041641615.1 Salinigranum sp.
TCTACAACCTCGAGACGAACGGCGGGAACTACAAGCACGTCGTCGCGTCGCCGACGCCCGAATCGGGCCTCGAACTCGACAGCGTGACGATGTACACCGCCGCACCGATTCACTCGCGCGGCGGGACGGTCCTCCTGCGGACGGCCCGGAACACCCACGAATCGGGCCTCGATGCCCCGGACCGCTACGCGGTCGCGATCCACAAGGAGAACGACAACGTGATCCTCCTCGGCGACAGCTCGTTCCTCCGCTCGGACCGGTTCAACGTCGGTGACAACGAGCGGTTCGTCGCCTACCTCGTCGAGTTCCTCATCAGCGGGGAACACGACCCCGCGTCGGCTGACGAGGAGGAGACCGACACCGACACCGACACCGAGACGGAGAGCGAAACCGACGAGACCGACACCGACACCGCTAATGAGACGGACGCGCTCAACAACACGACGACACCCGAACCCGCGACACCGGCCGCGTCGTTCCGAGAGCCCGTCACGGACGGAACCGTGACACAGTCCGTCGAGATCGAACCACCACTTGCCGTCGCGCGCGTCGGCGAGCGAGTCAGGACCGTCGGCTGAGGCGAAACGGCAGTCGCCCCGGCTCTGGTCGGAGACCGACTCTTCGGTGGAGACGACGTTGACGGAGACGAACTCCTTTTGCCGCACGCGACCGAACGCGCGCATATGGCACAAGCCCCGGAACACGAACGCGAGTTCGGCGCGTGGCCCCTCAAGCGTCTGATGACCGAAGTCGTCGGCACGGGCGTCAAATCCGCCGAGGACATGAGCCGCGAGCAGGCGACCGAGGCGATGCGGCGCATCCTCGCGGGCGAGCCGGACCCGACGACGCTCGGCGCGTTCTGGCTGGCGAACCGCTGGAAACACAACAACGCCGAGGAGCTGGCGGCGTACACGGACGTCATGTGCGAGCACGTCGAGTACGCCGCGCCACGGGCGGACCCGGTCGATTGCGGCGCGAACTACGACGGCAAGGGTGAGACCGCAATCTTGGGCGTCGGCGCGGGGCTCGTCGCCGCCGCGGCCGGCACGCCCGTCGTGGTCCACTCGGGAGACCGCGTCCCCACGCAGAAGCAGGACGCGTACAAGCACGTCCTCGACGCGCTGGACGTCAGAACCGAACTCTCGCCGGGGGAGTCTGCGGACATGGTCGACGAGACCGGCTTCGGGTTCTACTACCAGCCGGCGTTCAACCCCGCCATCCACGAGCTCTGCGACCGCCGCGACCAGATGGGCGTGCGGACGTTCCTGAACACGATCGAGACCCTCGCGAACCCCGCCGAGGCCGACGTCCACCTCGGCTCCTTCTACCACCTCGCCTTCGCGAAGAAGGTCGTCGAGACGTTCGAGCGGTCCCACTCGCACGACATCTCGCGCGTCATCATGTTCCAGGGGATGGAGGGGTACGACGACATCCGCCCCGGCTACACGAAAGTCGCGGAGTGGAGAGACGGCGAGTTCACCGACTACGAGATCGAGACCGCCGAGTACGGCATGGACTTCGAGTACGACGACCTCGGCGTCGACTCCGACGACGTCGCCGGGGAGTCTGCGGCCATCACCAGAGAGGTCATCGCGGGGGAGCGCGAGGGCGACTTCGCCGACGCGATCGCGCTGAACGCCGCGTTCCGCATCTACGCCCGCGACGACGTCGACTCGCTGGACGCGGGTCTCGAACGTGCCCGTGACGTCATCGAGAGCGGCGACGCGGTCGCCGTGCTCGAAGACCTGCAGGCGTTCTGAACGGAGCGAGAGGCAGATGGGAACGACGACGGCGAGAGACCGGGAGACGGGTCCGAGCCTCGCCGACGAGCTCCGTGCCGTCGTCGACCGATATTTGGGACGGTTGCGCGTCGACCTCGCGGGACCGCCGACCCGGCCGGATCCCGACCTGCTGGCGCTCCTCGCGGAGCCGTTTTCGAGCGTCGACGACGTCCACGACCGCCTCGCGGCGACGGAGACCCACTTCAGAGACCGTCGCGACAGGCGAGCCGTGTTCCTCACGGTGTACGTCTCGATGACCGGGCGCGTCCGGGCCGGTATCGAAGAGAGCACGTTCGACGACCCCGCGTGGGTGCGGCGATACCTCGTCGCGTTCGCCGAGCGCTACCGGGAGGCGCTCGTCGCGTTCGAGCGGGACGAGCGGGTCGCCCCCGCGTGGCGCGTCGCGTTCGGGGCGTCGCTGGGTGGGGAGACGCTCGTCATCCAGGACGCCCTCCTCGGCATCAACGCGCACATCGTCAACGACCTGACGTTCGCGCTCGACGACGTCGGCGTCGGTAGGGGTGAAGAGCGCGACCGGCGCCACGCCGACCACCTCGCGGTCAACAGGGTGTTGAAAGCGCTCGCGGACGTGGTGCAGACGACGCTCGTGGAGGTGTACGCCGCTGCGGGGCTCGAAGCGGCGGACGGCCTCCTGGGACGGTTCGACGAGGAGGCGACGCTCGTCGGCCTCCGTGCGGCACGCGCGTTCGCGTGGGAGAACGCCGTCTCGCTCGCGGACTGGCCACGCCTCTCCCCGTTCGTTCGCTGGCGCGTCCGCACGGTCTCGGCGGGGGCGGCCTACGCCCTCTTGGCATCAGGGCTCGACCGGAGAGTCGTAGAAGAACTCGCCGACATCGAACGCGGCGAACCCGTGTTCGCGGCGCTGTCGGACACGCTCCACCGCGACGACACCCGCCCCCCGACGTGAGTCTTCACTGCGAGCGCGGACGTCACTGCGCGAGCAGAACGACCGCCCCGATAGCGAGCGCGACGCCGAGCGCCTTCGTCACTGTGAACGACTCCTCAAGCAGCACGACGCCGAGCAGGACGGCGACGACGAAGTACAGCGCCGTGACCGTCGAGACGACGCTCACGGAGCCGGACTGCAGGCCGGTGTAGTACGCGACGGAGCCGAGGCCGGTGGCGACGCCGCC
>JBEPYA010000344.1:0-540 GCA_041641615.1 Salinigranum sp.
CTTCGGGTTCGGTCTCCGCGGGGTCGCCACAGTAGGCGAGGACGGCCTCGCGCCACTCCCCTCTGACGACGTGGAGGCCGACACGATGGGTAACGGGACGACGCGACCCGAACCGCTGGTGGCCGAAGTAGTTTGGGACCCCGACCCTTACGCCGTTGTCGCCGTCGCCGCCGTCGTCTCCCTCACCCGCGAGTGTCGCGAGCGCGTCGGTCACGTCCGCGACGCGGTCGCTGGCCGTCGCCGTCTGGCAGTTCAGGTCGCGCACCCTGATGGAGAAGTCGTTGCCCGCGAGGTCACCGAACTGGAGCGCCCGTCCGAGGCGACCGACCACTTCGACGTCGGCGTTGTTTATGTCGGGCAGCTCCTCGGTGATCGTCGCCAGCACCTCGAGCCCGTCGAGCCCCGGCATACGGAGGTCACACAGCACGACGTCGGGCACCGCGCTTCGGAGCCGCTGGAGCCCGTCGAGGCCATTTTCGGCTTCGACGATGCGAAACCCCTCGTGTCGGAGCACCGCAGCAAACGCCCGGCGCACGTATT
>JBEPYA010000344.1:550-2933 GCA_041641615.1 Salinigranum sp.
AACTGGGTCGTCACGGCGTGTTTGTCCTTCGTCCCGGCCCACGAGACGCGCTCGCGGCTCATTCCGAGCGCGTCCGAGAGGCGAGCGGCGAAGTCGTTCGTGTCCCAGCCGTGGAGGGTCGCCCGAACCAGCAGATGAGCGTAGTCGCCGGTGTCGCTCTCGGCGGGTGCGGCCTCGATGGTTTCGACCTCCTCGACGCGGAAGTCCTCCGGCCGCGTCCTGAGCCGGCCGCCGATTCCCTCGGCGTCGCTCGCGTACCACTCCATGCCGACCGTTCGCTCCCGCGGGTGGCCCTCGCGCATCAGTACAGGGAGAGGTCGCCGGTCACGCGGTCGACCTCGTCGTCCTCGGCGGGACCGACGGCGACTGCCGTGACCGTCCCGGGCTCCAACTCGGTGTGGCCGGCATCGCGGATGACGGCGTTGGGGATGCCGAGCCGTTCTGCTTCGGAGGCCACGTCGAACACGGCCTGTTCGCCCGACACCTTGAGGACGATCTTCTTCTGTCCCGACCCTTTCCACGCCTTCCGCGCCGAGGCGGAGGCGTCCTCGTACGCCGACAGCGACGCGTGCGCGACCTGTGCGGCGAGTTTCCCCCGCCCCATTCCGAGGTCGGTCCGCGCGGCGATGGCTTGCTTCATACCCCCTCTTCCTCGGTCGGGGGTGAAGTCTCCTGCTATGCGAGGTGACGAGGCTCGACACTAACAACTAAATCCACCGGCAACTGGAATCCCTGTATGATTCTCTCCGACACGGACCTCCTCGCGCGACTGCGTGAGGGAGACCTCGTCGTCGAACCGCTCGACGATATCGACATGCAGGTTCAACCATCGAGCATCGACCTCCGCCTCGGCTCGGAATTCCTGGAGTTCCAGCGGACGAACATCCCCTGTATCCATCCCAACCGGGAGGACGAGGTGTCGAAGTACGTGCGAGAGACCCACGTTGCGGAGGGCGAGGAGTTCATCCTCCACCCGGGAGACTTCGTGCTCGGAACGACGAAAGAGCGCGTCGAGATCCCGCCGGACCTCGTCGCACACGTCGAGGGCCGCTCGTCACTCGGTCGGCTCGCAATCGTCGTCCACGCGACGGCCGGACTCTGTGACCCCGGCTACAAGGGACAGATCACGCTCGAGCTCTCGAACCTCGGGAGCGCTCCTGTCGCCCTCACACCGGATATGCGCATCTCACAGCTGACCTTCACGGAGTTGACCTCACCCGCGACGCGCCCGTACGGCACCGAGCGAGGTTCGAAGTACCAGGACCAGCGCGGGCCGCAGGCGTCGCGCATCGGCGAGGATCCGGAGTTTGCCGACCGATGAAATTCATCGAGGAAGTCGTCGTCGAGGAGTTCCTCCCGACGTACCGCTCGATGCTCGCCGAGGACCTTCGAGCGAGGGGGCTCACCCAGAGCGAGGTGGCGTCCACGCTGGGCATCAGCCAGAGCGCCGTCTCGAAGTACGCCCACGGCGAAGTCGCCCGCAACGATCGGGTTGTGGCCGACGAACGCGTGCAGTCGCTGGTCGAACGGGTCGGTGAGGGACTCGCCAGCGGCGATATGACGCCGGTGCAGGCGCTCGTCGAGAGCGAGGTGCTCGTCCGTCGTCTCGAACACGGCGACCTCCTCGCAGAACTCCACGAAGAGGCGATGCCGGCGCTCGCGGACGTCGACCACGCCCGCATCCACGACCCAGACAGCGCCGTCCGGACCACAGAGCGCGTCCGGTCGTCCGTTCGAAGCGGGGTCCGGACGCTCACGAACGCCTCGGGCTTTTCGACGATGATTCCGAACGTGGGCTCGAACCTCGTCGAGTGTCTCCCCGACGCTCGGGGCCTCGAAGACGTCGCGGCGGTTCCGGGGCGCATCTTCGACGTGAAAGGCCAGGCGACGGTGCCGGGCGACCCCGAGTTCGGCGTGAGCGAGTACGTCGCCTCGGTCCTGCTGGCTGCTCGCGAGCACACGCCTGCGCGCGCGGCGGTCAACGTTCGCTACGACCCTGCGGTCGTCGACGCACTCGCGGACGCCGGCTACACGTGTCTGGAGTTCTCGCCCGAGGGCGACGACGAGGTCGAGGGTGTCCGGACGGCACTCGCCGACGCGTCGGACCTCACCGACGTGTTCGTCCTCTATCAGACCGGCGGGTACGGTATCGAGCCCATCACGTACCTCCTCGGACCGGACGCCCCCACGGTCGCCGACTGCGTCCGGAGCCTGCTGTGACGCGCCGGTCCGACGGGGGTGTCGCCACCACGCAGGCGTTCTACTCCCGGTGGGCCCGACTGTACGACACCATCGCCCGCCGCGCCCCGGGCGTCCAGAGCCTCCGCGAGCGCGCCGCCGACCGACTCGCACCGCCGGCGGGTGGCGTCGTCGTCGACATGGG
>JBEPYA010000345.1:0-2859 GCA_041641615.1 Salinigranum sp.
GATGACGTACAGCAGGTCGCGTTGGAATCCAGTAAGCTCGAACATCCGCTGGCTTACCTAACAAGGGGGACCCTCTTTGTTAACTTCCGAACTACGCAAATAATTGATATTTAGCGCGGGAGGTTCTCGAACGGATTCCTCGTCCATTCGAGGCGTGACAAGGGGTCATTAAGATCGCGACATGGGGGCTGTGTAGCGGAGTAGCCCCGACCTCCGCCCCGCGCCTCCACGCGAAAAACGTAGCATATATCTATACTATCATCAGAAAATTAGAATATAACCCGGATGAGCGGGGCTAATACATCCGTAACAAAGGGCCCCGGACGTGTGGACACGAGTATCGTATCCACGAGGCCGATAATGTCGGGCACACAGTATCTCGATATCGAGGCGCTGCGCGACGGAAGGGGGCGTGACGAGGTGTTTACGCTCCTGAGCAACAGCCGGCGTCGCTCCGTCCTCTACGTTTTGTATCAGTCCGACAGCGACTTCGACTTCTCGGACCTCGTCTCGGAGGTCGCCTCTTGCGAGACGGGACTGCCCCCCGACGAACTCGACGACGAGGTGACACAGAGCATGTACATCTCGCTGTACCAGACCCACCTCCCGAAGCTCACCGAGTTCGGGCTCGTCGAGTACGACGACGAGGAGCGGATCATCTCGTTGACACCGCGTGCGCGCGACGCCATCGTCTCCGCGGAGCAACTCCGCCCACCGAGGTGGAACCGGTACTACGCGGCCCTTCTCGTCGGGGGGGTCCTCGCGGGCGGGGCTGCATGGCTGCTGAACGGCGTCGCAACCTGGCGGCTGGTCTCGGTGTTCGTCCTCACCGGGCTCTTCGGCGTCGTGTTCGCTCACACGCAGTCGATGAGGGAACTCGAAGACGACGGTTCGTACCTCTCGCTCGACGATCTCATCTGATCCGCCGCCGGGCGTGTTAGACCAGTTTCCGCCCCATCCGCCTCTCACGCGCTGATTTTCCCCGTTCGCTCGACGCTCCCTCTCTCGTCGACAGCTCGTCCAGTGGCCACTACATCGGTTAAATACACTATCTTTTTAGATACTGTATTTATTATTGAACTATATTTACATGGAAATTAAAACGTGGCCGCACTTGTTTTCAGCTCAAGCAAATAAAGATGAATTATTTCATAGTGTCTCTCTTTCCGGTAGACGGAGAGGAGTAATGATGTGCCGCATCTGGACTAGTTGCCCGCAACGAAGCCTCAACCGATGAGTGAGACAAATCAAGCCGCGTTGTCGTCCGTCAAGGACGCAACGAGCGACGAAGAAGACGCGACCGACACCTCCACGAGAGAGCCCATCTCGAAGGATACCCAGTTCGGGATGTTGAAGAACCGACGTCGACGCGACATCCTGTGCTATCTACGCGAGAACGACGGCGAATCGACCCTGAGTGACCTCGCCGAGTTCATCGCGGCCAAGGAGAACGGGGTCGAACGCCGACTGCTCTCGTCGGACGAGCGGAAACGCGTCTATATCGGTCTCTACCAGTGTCATCTCCCGAAGATGGATGACGCCAGAGTAATAAACTTCGATAAACGAAGCGGTGGGGTGACGCTCCGACCGGAGGCCGACCAGCTGTTCACCTACATCGACGGAGCCGACGGCTCCGACGGGAACGAATCGCCCACGGACCAGGACGACTCCGCGTCCCCGCCGGAGCTGACGGTCGACCGGAAGCTCAGACTCGGCCTCTGCTGGTCGCTCTGTCTGCTCGCGTTCCTGTCGACAGCCGGGTTCTCGCTGCTACCACCAGTCGGTCTCCTCGGAGGTCTCATTGCCGTGACCTTCGCCACCGTCGAGACCATCGATGCGCTGCCGTCGCTGTGGCACTACGGACTGGCGCGCGTGCACGGCTGAGCCGCCGCGCGTCCGACCGCCCGGGCGAGCCGGCAGCACTGCGCTGATTAATCGTGAGGAGCGGCGGTAGCCATCGGAGCTTTTTTCATCACACGATGAGAGGGTGCAAACTGTATGTCCTCCAAGAATGGGGAGGTGCGGAAAACCACAGATACGGGGGAGTTAACTGAGGTCTTCGATACGCTTGGAGACGAACTCTCGCGGCGTATCCTCGTGGAGGGAGTCTCGGAGACGGTTACCGCGAGTTCCCTCGCCGAGCAGTTCGACGTCGCACCGGCGACCGTCTACCGCCGGCTTAATGGGCTCTGCGACCTCGGGTTCATCAGCGAAGTCACCGATATCCGTCAGGTCTCGTCGTCCGAGGCCGGCTACCGAACCGACGTTCAGACGCTCGTCCTCGCGCTCTCGTCCGACGGGTTCAACGTGGTGCAGGCGGAGTCTGAGCTACGGGCCGCGCTCTCGCTCGTCCTCGACCGGATCGATGTGACCGAGGCGACGTTCAAATTCGACGAGGGGACCGCCACGGTGACGATGTCGATGGACGACGCGACTCTCCACGAACTCCAAGAGGAGTACTACGCGGCGAACCGTCAGCCGCACTCCGAGACCGGGAGCAAGTAGTCCCTGGTTCGCTGGTGGTCTCGAACGACTGTCGCTCGGTGCAGCTCTCCTTGGGACGTCTCACGGGTGTGCGACTCCCATGAGCAGGGCCGTCGTGTTGACGATCGCCGTTTCCCTGCAGCGCCGAGCTGGCTCGGATAGTCTTCGGGGGCCGTTCCGGTGTCGAAACGAGCCGTCACACACCTACTCCTCCGAAGGACCGCCTCTAAGTGGAGATTAATCGAACACGAGGAGCCCTTCCGTCACTCGTGTGAGTGACGGGCTGTGTTGAATCGCCATACTGCAGTGGAATTCACTGTTTCACAGCCCGCTTGATGTTATAGACGACACACATCAGAGCGATTTCTCGGAACT
>JBEPYA010000346.1:0-2827 GCA_041641615.1 Salinigranum sp.
GCGTCCGGTGACGGTCGGGCCGACGCCCGACCCGGTGGCGGCGCCGCCGGCGGTCGGGTTCGACGAGGTGACGTACGGATAGCTCCCGTGGTCGATGTCGATGAGGGTCCCCTGCGCGCCCTCGAACATGACCGCGTCACCGGCCTCTCGGCGTTCGTAGAGGAAGTCCGAACAGTTCACCGTCATCCCCTCTCGGGCGAGACGCTCGCCGATCTCGTGGTACTCCTCGGCGAGCGCCTCCACGTCGAACTCCTCGCCGGCATCGAGGCCGAACACCTCCTCGACGAGGGCACGCTTCTGGGGGACGACGTACTCGAGGCGGTCACGGAGCACGTCCGGGTCGAGCAGGTCGCCGATTCGAACCCCTCGGCGACCGGCCTTGTCCTCGTACGTCGGGCCGATTCCCCTCCCAGTGGTGCCGACTTCGTCGCCCGACTCGGATTTCACTTCCTCCTCGATACCGTCCAGTCGACGGTGGTACGGCATGATCACGTGTGCGCGTTCGGCGACGCGGACGTCCGGGTCGAGGCCGCGCTCGCGGAGGGCGTCTATCTCGTCGAACAGGGTGCGGGGGTTGACGACGCAGCCGTTGCCGAGGACGCCGACCTTGCCGCGGACGGCACCGCTCGGGACGAGCGAGAGCTTGTACTCGTTGCCCCCCTCGACGACAGTGTGGCCAGCGTTGTCGCCACCCTGATACCTGACGACGACGTCCGCTGCGCCACCCCACAGGTCGACGAGGGCGCCTTTGCCCTCGTCGCCCAGCTGAGAACCCACAATCGTGACGGTCATAGAGGCGGCTTTACCTCGATGGGTCAAACCGGTTACGGTCCGTTCACGCGACCGGGTGGCGGCCGGACGCGCTCGGACGGCCGCCCTGTTCGGTGAGACGGCGACCGTCTGACGTGTTACCACGCGTCGGAACTGTTAACATGGTGTGCCGTGTGGATGCAATCGACCCGTTTTCGTCCGCGGTCGAGGGCAACGTTTAAAACCTCGAAAGACAAGTTAACAAATGGCATGATAGATCGACTCGAGAAGGAAGTGGATATGTTGGAGCGGCATCTGCAGGTGCTGAAGATGGTCATCGACAACGAACCCATCGGCATCGTCAAGATGTCCAACGAGACCGGCTATCCGCACCACAAGGTCCGGTACTCCCTGCGTGTCCTCGAAGAGGAGAACCTCATCGAGCCCTCCAGCCAGGGTGCCATCACGACAGAACGCACCGAAGAGTTCGTCGACGAACTCGACGAGAAACTCGACGACATCGTCCAGAAGCTCCAGTCGATGAAGATCGAGGACGCCGCCGAGATCGAGTCCTAACGCGTTCGAAACTGGTTCTCTGGATGTTCACGCCGTCCGTTTAGTGGAGCCACCGTCTCGCTCACAGCTCCGGGACGGTCAGGTGGAACTCGCCGTCGCGGGCTTCGACCAGACAGAGGTGGTAGCCCCGTTTCCGCGAGAGCTTCACGAAGCTCTTCTTCGAACTTCGGCTCAGGAGGCCGCTCTTCGTCGCCTCCCCGACCGCGTCGAGCGCCCCCGGCTCGAAGAAGGACGTCGTGACGTAGAACGCGCCGCCGAGAGTGTCCTTCGTCTCCCCGACCGCCCGCGCCCCCTCGATGAGCGATCCGACCATCCCCTGCGTGGTCGCGTCCCGGTTCGTGTCGACGTCGACGACGAACAGCGGGTCACCCATCGAGTCTCGGAAGACGAGATCGAACGTCCGGCTCTCGTGGCTCTGGCCGCCCTCCTCGTCGTCGACCGTCACCGGCACGCTGCCGTCGAACTCGACCCGGTCGATCTCGGGAATCGCATCGAACAGCGGCGCGAGATCGACGCGGTGTCCCGACCGACCGATCTCGTAGAGGAGTTCCTCGACGACCCACTTCGTGAACCCCCACTCCGTCGTCCCGTGGAGGAACGTCTCGTACGGCTCGCCGTCGACGGTCGCGTGGCCGCTGTCGAACGTCGTGTGGTACTCGAGGCGCAGGTTCTCGACCACCGCGTTCTGTTTGGCCTCGCCGGCCTGCGCCTTCTTCAGCGTCGGCTTCCCCTTGCTCCGGTAGCGGACGAAGAGGTTCGTCCCCTCCCGCGCCGCCGCGGGCGACAGCCGCTGGGTGTCGCTTTCGCGCTCCTGGTCGGCCGCCTCGCGGAGGCTCGCCAGCTCCGATTCGAGGTCGGCCACCTGCGCTCTGAGACGGTCGCGCTCGCGTGTGGCGGATTCGAGGTCCGACTCCAGCTCCGTGACCTCCGCTTCGAGCGACTCGACCGCCGACGCGAGTTCGTCCCGCTCTGCCCGAACCTGTTCGACTCGGGTCTCCAGGTCGGCCCCCTCTCCCGCTCCGACCGCCGTTTCGGTCGCCGCGTCCTCGTCGGACGCGCCCGCGGTCGGACCGTCGCTGTCGGTCGACGTCGACACACCGTCCGCCTCCGCACGCTCCGCGTCGTGTCGGTCGTGTGCCTCGACGTCGGCCCCGCCGACCCTCTCCGCCTCCTCGTGACGCTCGAGGGAGTCCTCCGGAGCGAGAGCCGGGATGCGCTTCGTCTGCTGCCACTGCCGCTCCGCGGAGAAGACGCCGCTCTCGCGCCGACCGCCGACCGACCAGGAATCGCCCGCTTCGGTGCCGTCGACGTCGTCGGAGCCGACACCGTCGCCGTCGATCTCTCCCGGTTCGCCCGCCTCCCGTTCGTCCGATTCCCGTTCCTCCGCCCCCCGTTCGTTCGCCGCCACGGACGTCGTCTCTGCGTCGTCGACCGGCGCGTCCTCGTCGGACCCCCTGGGTGACTCTCCGTTCGTCGCGGGGGCACGCTCGGGCGCTTCCCG
>JBEPYA010000347.1:0-2789 GCA_041641615.1 Salinigranum sp.
GCGACGCGCCTACGGCCAGTCGTCCCGGCCGTCGTCCTCGAACGGATCCTCTTCCGGTTCCTCGTCGCCGAGCGGCCAGCCGGCGGCCTCGGCGGCCTGCTCGACGGGGAGGTACTCCCACCCCGTCTCCTCGGCGGCCGCGCGGTCTTCCTCCCCGGTGCCGACGTAGACGTGCCGGTCGGTGTCGAACTGCCGTTTGACGTTCTCGAGGCTCTCGAGGACACCGCGGGGACCCGAGAAGAAGTCCTGTCTGATGCGGTGTTTCCGGGTGTAGTTCGTCACGACGTACGTCGGCTGTTCGCTCACGACGCCCACGTACTTGGTCCACTGACGGGCGTCGGAGAACGCCGCCGTCGGATCCGAGAGCGCTTTGAGCGCGTCCAACTCGAAGGCGAGGGTCATCGTCCCGCCCGAATCACCGCCGTCCATACCCACTGAAACGCCCCCTGGCGAAAAACGGCTTCGCTTCCGGACGGAGGGTTACTCGACGCGGTAGTAGTCGGTGAAGACGACGACGTCGACCGACGCGAGCGACGGAGCTGAGACGGCGGTCGAACGGCCGTCGGCGGCGGCGATGACGGCCCGTTTCGCGCGCGTCGTCAGCTGGTCGAAGTGGCGGACCTCGTCGCTTGCGTTCACCTGTGCGGTCGGGGCGAGCGTGACCTGCCCGTCGAGCGTCGGCCCGGCAGAGCGTGACATATGTTATCACAAAACACGACACGTGATAAATATTGTCCCGACGGTGACGGTCGGACGGTGAGGGCGGGACGACACGGCGGTGACGGATGGGTCGCCGAGAGCGAGAACGACGAACAGAAACGAGAGCGAGAACGACGAGCGGGAGTCGCCGGCGGCTCGGCTTACTGCTGTGCCGGGGCGACCTTGTCGAGGTCGACGCGCTTCTCGAGGAGGACGTCCTTCTGGTCGGAGACGACGCGCTCCTCGCGCATCAGTTTCTTGTACGCCGACTGCGCGGAGAGGTCACCGACGAGGACGCCGCCGATGATCTTACCGTCCTTGAACGTGATACGGCGCCACGTATTGTCCTCGTACTTCATCTCGGCCTCGTCGTCGCCGAGCGTCGGATGACCGAACGAGAGGAACGGGAAGTCGAAGTGCGTGATGGAGTACGAAGAGACCCAGCGGAACTCCTCGGAGCCGTAGTCGACCATGTTCTTCGCGGCGATGGTGCCCTGTTCCTTCGCGGAGCCCCACGCGCCGTTCTGAGTGCGCTCGCCGAGGATGACGTCGTGGAACTGCGTGATGTCGCCGGCGGCGAAGATGTCGGGGTCGTTCGTCTGCATGAACTCGTCGACGACGATACCGTCGTCGCACTCCACGTCGGTGTCCTGGAGGAGTTCGGCGTTGAAGTCGAGGCCGATGGCGATGCCGACGAACTCCGAGTCGTAGGTGTCGCCGTTGGGGTCCACGGTGGAGACGACGTGTCCGTCGTCGTCGGTCTCGAAGCGGTCGACGCCGGAGCCGAAGACAGGAGTGACGCCCCGCTCTTCGAGGGCGTCGTGGATGATCTCGGCGCCGTCGGGCGACAGCGCGTAGCGCCACCAGCACTCGCCGCGCATCAGGTAGTGCGCGTCGATCTCCTGCGCGGCGCAGATGGCGGCGAGGTCGATGCCGAGGAGGCCGGCACCGACGACGACACCGGTGTCGGAGTTCTCGGCGTGTTCGCGGATCGCGCGCGCGTCCTGGAACGTCCAGAAGTGGTGGATGCCGTCGGCGTCGGAGTTCTCGACCGGTAACTGTGTCGGCGTTCCCCCGGTGGCGACGAGGAGTTTGTCGTATTCGATCTCCTCCCCCTCGTGGGTCGAGAGAGTGTGTGCGTCGGGGTCGACGTTCGTGACGACCGTATTCAGGCGCAGATCGATGTCGCGGTCCTCGTACCACGAGTCCGAGTGGATGGAGATGGGGGCCTCGGGGAGCTTGCCCTTCGCGAACTCCTTGATGAGGATCCGGTTGTACAGGGCCTCGCCCTCGTCTGTGATGACGGTGACATCGGCGTCTGGCGCCTCCTCGCGGAGCGTCTCGGCCGCGGACGAACCCGCGATGCCGTCGCCGATGATCACATACGACTGGGTCATATCCGGGACGTTGTAGTTCGGGGTTAATGTGGATTGCTATCCGCGCATCATCCGCGAGAATCAGTCGCCGTTCGGACGTGTCACGCCCGTCGCTCGTCGTTCAACGACGTCGTCGGTACCCTGGGAGCGTTCGCCGGCACGGGTGGCAGTCGGACGAACAGACGGTGCGAGCCCGGTGATCCCTGGCTGCGCCGGGCCACACCGCCTCGTGCAGCCGATCGCCGACGGAGACGGTCGTCCGTCCGAGGCTGTGTGTCCGGGCCGCAACCCTTACCCGAGTTCGCTCCAAGCTTCGGACGAGATGAAGATCCGCCAGAACCTCCGTCACTGGGCGGCGAAGAAGGCACTCACCACGCCCGTCGTCGGCGACATCGCCCGCGACAAGCTCGTCGACCTCCACGTCGACGTCTTCGGTCGGAAGGCCGACGAGGGCCGCCGCGAGGAACGGGAGGACCACATGGCCGCGTTCTTCCACTGCACGTTCGACACCTACGTCGCCGCGCTCGACGCCGGCTTCACCGAGGCCGAGGCGCGCGAGGTGACCCACGTCCAGGCCAACTTCGACTTCTACAACCACGGCTGGACCGAGATGATGGAGTTCCCCGCCGACGAACTCGAAGCGCACTACGGGCGCTACGAGGACTTCTTCGAGGAGTACTCGATCACCATCGACGACCCGCTCGGGGACTTCCG
>JBEPYA010000348.1:0-2754 GCA_041641615.1 Salinigranum sp.
CGGATGTTCGAGCTTACTGGATTCCAACGCGACCTGCTGTACGTCATCGCCTCACTCGACCGACCGTCCGGCCAGGCCGTCAAAGAACTCTTCGAGGAGGACGTCGGCGAGGTCAACCACGGCCGACTCTATCCGAACCTCGATACCCTCGTAAACCGTTCACTCGTCTCGAAGGGACAACTCGACAGACGAACGAACTACTACGAGATCACAGACAAGGGGCTGGAACTGTTGCGCGAGCGACGCGCGTGGGAGAACCGTATGGTCGAGTTTCTCGACTGAGTCGACCGACGAGTGAGCAGCCGACCGCCGCGGCGGCTCACGAAGCGGCGGTCGGGCATCCGTTCCCCACGGCACTGCCCCCCTTTCGTTCTCCCACATCCTCCCCCTCACGAACACCTCGTCAGCGACCGCGACGAACGGCGAGTTCGGTGCTGGCGACGACGGCGAGGAACAGCCCCCACATGACCAGCGAATAGACGAGCCTGTCGCCGGGATCCGCGCGGTCGATGGCGTGGTGCAGCCAGAACAGGTTCGCGAGCACGGAGCCGTGGAGCGCCCGCCAGCTCGTCTGGAGCGCTGGGAACCACACGAGCGCGTGGTGGAAGTCGGGGAGAACCGCCCAGAGGGCGCTCGCTGCAACGACGAACCCCCGGTATCTGTGGCCGGGCGCGAGGGCGAACAGGACCAACACGGTCACGGTACCGGCGACGCCGACGTGGACTCCCCACAGGGACACGGTACGGAGGTGGCGGCAGAGACGGATAAGGATTGACACCCTCCCCACCCGGGAGGGCGAGTATTCCCACGACCGAAGCCCGTCGGTTGGGGGGTTCGGGGTGTGCACACCGACGAGGTGCGGACCATGCCAAGGGACCGTCACTCCGACCCTCCACGCTGGGTCCCACTCGTTTCCGAGTGGGGTACGGGTGCGGCGGCGGATTCGGAGGTACTTGATTTTTCACGTCGGTGTCCCGACGTATCCCGAGGGAGGTACCATCGAGCCTCGGTCGGGGGACTCCGACACTGTCCGATCGTCCCGGTATGGGCGAAAACGTGCCGTGTCGGATCGACGAAGAAACGCCCGGAGGGAATCCGACCATTCGGCGTACTTGAGAGTAGACGATGACGGCGATTTAGCCCCACGCTAAAGCACGGGGCTCTCTCGCCGCCAAGCCCGTAAGGAAACGACTCAGTCATGTCCGACCGGCTCACTTCGACCGGGTCGGTACTCCCGGCTCACCGCCTTCCACGTGCCCGCGTGGAACCGGCCGTAGTTCACGACCATCGGGACGAGCGTCTCGGCGACGAGGGCGGCCATGAGGCCGAGCACGCCCCACGCGGTCACGGTACCGAGCCACGCGAGCGGCACGGCGACGAAATAGAGTCCGGCGAGCGTCGCGACGAACGGGACGCGCGTGTCGCCGGCCCCTCGCAGGGTGCCGGTGACGGAGCCGTCGATACCGAGCGCGACGACACTCACTGCGGCGACGCGGACGAACCGGGTGGTCGTCGCCAGCCCCTCGCCGTCGACGAACACCCGGGCGATAGGCTCGGCGAAGACGAGGACGAGGAGGGCGACCGAGACGTAGACGAGCGCGGAGAGCTTCGTGATCTCCCAGCCGTACGCCGCCGCGGTGGTCTCGTCGCCACGGCCGAGCGACTGGCCGACGAGGGTCGAACTCGCGATGGAGAAGCCCCACCCGAAGCTGTCCAGGAGTCCGCGGACCTGCCGGGCGACGCCGATGGCGGCGACGACGAGCGGGCCGAACGCGGCCGCGAGCGCCAGCAGGGGAAAGACGACCGCCGCCTGGGCGATGCGACGTGCGACGAGCGGTGTCGAGATGGAGACGAGCTGTCGGACGAGGCCGCGGTCGGGGAGCGCGTCGAACCGCACCGGAATCGGGCTGGCACCGCCCGACTCGCCGCGCCGCCAGTACGCGCGGCCGGTCATCCCCCACGCGAAGGCGACGGCGACGAAGACGGTCGAGAGCGTCGTTCCGACAGCGGCCCCCGCGACACCGTAACCGAAGCCGAGGACGAGCCCCGCGCTGAGAACGATGTTGAGGACCGCGCCTGTCGCCCGCAGCACCATCGGCGTCAGGGTGTCGCCGACGCCCGCGTACGTCCGCGATGCGACGAGGTTGAGCGCCTCGAACAGGAGCCCGGGCGCGATGATAGCGAGGTACGTCGCGCCGTAGGTGAGCGTCCGCGTGTCGTTTCCGAGCAGTTCGACGAGCGGACGCGCGCCCAGCACGTAGAGTCCGACCAGCGGCACCGAGGTCGCACCGGCGACGAGGAGGCTCGCCTCGACGGCCCGGGCGGCGCGGGGGGAGTCACCGCCGCCGTAGTTCTGTGAGACGAGCGCGATGGTGCCGCCGGCCAGCCCGATGAACGCGAACTTGCCGGCGGTCCAGTAGGCGTTCGCGACCGTGAGCCCCGCGACGGCGGTCGGACCGAGGGCGAGGCCGACGACGGCGAGGTCGACGGTCCGCTTCGACATGATGGCGAACCCCGTGAGAATACGCGGCCACGCGAGGGCAGTCGTCTCGCGGAGCCGTGACTCCTCGATGACGCCGAGGCGAGCGAGGATGCCGGCGACGAGGACCGCGAGCCGGTGGAGGGACGTCACGAGTGGGTGTTCGGGAGGGAGGACATACCGGTTTTCATCCGCGAGCCGAGGGGCAGGTTAGGGGACCACCGCACGACCGACTCGTTCCGAGTGGATCACGGCTCGCTCGACTCGGCGGCTGC
>JBEPYA010000349.1:0-2776 GCA_041641615.1 Salinigranum sp.
CACTCACAGCCGAATCCACCAGCAACTGCGCCTGCTCGGTGTGCGCCCGCTTCGCCGCGTCAACGAGGCCAGTATCCAAGTCGAACCCGTCGACGAACGACGCCCAGGCCCCCTCATCGACGACGTACGCACGCCGTCCCTCGACGGTGACGTACTCGTACTGGCGCTCGAACTCCGAGTGCAGCCCCCGGAGTTCCGCGTCGAGGACGGTCAGGACGTCGGCGAGGTCGTCGGTGGAGACACCGGCGTCCTCCGCGACGCGTTCGGCGACGGCCGCGTCGATCGGCACCTCGGCTCGCTCTAGCGCGGGCGGTGTGTCGTCGTTCATGCCGTTCGGCCTACACGTCAGAGACGGGTCGGCGTTGTGGTCGGGGCGACATCATCCGGTCTCGAATCCACGTCACTCGGCCGAACACGTCCCGGCCGTGGACCTCGCTCGGAGCCGTTCCGGTGCCGCTCTCGACCCGTCGAGCGCCCGCTTTCGGAGCCGTTATTTCCCCCACGTCCCATAGTCCGGAAGTGTCCGACAGCATCGACTTCTCGCTCCTCACGACGGCCGACGTCGCCGCTCGGCGTGACGAACTCGTCGCCCAGATCCAAGAACACGCCGGACGCATCGCCCGCGAACTCGCCGTGCTGCAAGGTGGCGACTACGGGTCCCGTGAGCTCGACACCGACTCGGGGACGTGGACGGTCAAATACGAGGGCGGCGCGATTCAGTACCTCCGGTACGACGGCGGGCGGGAGGAAGTGTACGTCGTCTCGGCGCACGGTCCACCGGAACCCGAAGCGCTGGCCGAGGCCCTCCGGGATTACGAGGCGTTCGTCGCGGCGTACAACGCGTACGTCGAGAGCCTCGCGGGCGTTCTCGACGGTGTCGACGTCGACTTTCCGTCCGTCTCCTCCACCGAGTCGGTCGTCGCCGAGCGCGACCGTGTCCTCGACCGGATTCGAGAGGTCTGTGCGGCGATGGCGGGCCAACTCTACCACGTCGAGGGAACCGACTACGGGACCTTTTCGGTTCGAATCGACGGAACGCGGTGGGAACTCAAACGCGAACGCGACCGGGTGTCGTTCCTCCGTGTCGGCGGCGATGGTGGCGTCTACCTCCTCTCGCAGTACCAACATCCTGCCGCCTCGGACGTGCGCGAACTCGCCGGAGACGTGCCGGCGTTCGTTACAGCGTTCAACGACCACGTCGCAGCCCTCGGCTCGGAGCTGTCTGGCGTCGACGTGTGAGGCGTCTCTCTCCGCTCGGCGAGTCGGTCTCCCGTCGACGCTCTCGTTCCCACCGTTCTCGATCACGAGAAACGGGCACCGAACACCGTGGCCGAAACCAGTTGCTCGTCCCCGCCGTTCGCTCATCCATGGTCACCGACGACATCGACGACGTCCCTCTCCGGTGGTGTCCCGACTGCGGCGACGAACTCGCACTCGCCGGCCTCCAGCGGGCCGGCATCGGCCAGTACTTCTGTGAGACGTGTCGGCGACGACACGACCGCTACGTCGGCCTGTCCGGCGCGAGCGCGTAGCGTACCGACTGTCTCGTCGCACAGGTCGACGACCGGGGCACGGTCTCTCGGTTCTCACCCGCCGTTCTCAGTTCGGGAGAGTCGGCGAAGTCCTCATTATCCACCTGGATGAATACACGTTCGTAATGACACGTATCCTCATCGCCATCGACGGCTCCGAGCCCTCCGAGAAGGCACTGGACTTCGCGCTCGACCGCCACGCCGACGCCGACCTCGTTGCGGTCTCGGTACTCGACCCGACGGCGTACGTCCAGGGTTCCGCGGACCTCATCCTCCCCGACACCGAGTCCTGGCGCGAGGACGCCGAGGCAGGGATCGAGGCGGTCCTCGAATCGGCCGCCGACAGGGCCGGGACGCACGGCGTCGACCTGGAGACCGAGCTGGTGTATGGCGCGCCCGCCCGCTCCATCGTCGAGTACGCCGACGACCACGACGTCGACCAGATCATCGTCGGGAGCCACGGCCGCGATGGCGTCTCGCGCGTCCTCCTGGGGAGCGTCGCCGAGACAGTGGTTCGGCGGTCGTCGGTCCCGGTGACAGTCGTTCGGTGACCCGATAGCGGCCATCCTGTCTGGCCGGAACGTTCCTCGGTTCGGCCTGGTTCGGTGCGGTCGGCGCGCGGGAGTGAGCAACGCGAGCGACTCGCGCGAGGGACGAGCGACCAGAGGGAGTGAGTCGGCGGGGGGGATCTCCGTGAACGCGCGAAGCGCGTGAACGAACGGCTCGAAGCGGCGAGGCCGCTTCGGTGGCGAGACCACACCGCACTCGTGTGTTGCGCGGTCAGCCCTTCGCCCCGACCTCTTCGACGCCGGCTCCCTCCTCACGAACACCGAGACGTGTCTCGCCGTCTCTCTCACTCCGCGCAGCGTCGGCGATACCGTTGTACCGGAACCTACACCGGAACGACGAACCGGATCACCCACAGCGCCGCCAGACCGACGAGGATGGTCGCCGTGACGTCCTCCGTGTACCAGGCGACGAGGGTGGCGACCACGCCCGCGAGGAACCGGTCGGTGGTGAGTGTCTCCCCCAGCGAGGGCTCGATGGAGACGACGGCCGGCACGACGAGCGCCGCGAGCACTGCGGCGGGGACGTACCGGAGCGCCCGGGTCACTCGCGGCGGGACGGTGTCGACGTGGCCGAACAGGTAGATGAACGACAGGCGGATTCCGAAGGTACAGACGCCGACCGCGACGATGACCGCCCACACGCTCGTCGGACCGTAGGTGGTCTGTGCAATCGGT
>JBEPYA010000350.1:0-2772 GCA_041641615.1 Salinigranum sp.
CAATTCGTCACCGGGATAAAGACAGTCAGGCTGAATAATCAAAAATTATATGGTAATATGATTCAACGTGGTAGATATGGGGACTGCCATGGTGGCTTGCCCGTACTGCGGGCAAGGGATTGAGGCACCGACGACCGAAAACGGACGCATTGGTGGGGTGCGCCGCCGGTTGAAACAGGAGTACCGCCTCGCTCGGCACACCTGTCCCGAGTGCGGACACGACTACGACATCCACAACCGCTGACGGCGGTACCACGCTATCTTCGGCGCTGTTTTCGTTCGGTTCGGCTGATCGACTACGCCCTCCGCAGTGTTCCTCGTGAGCGTCCGGTTCACGGCGTCTCGCTCATACTTCGGTTTTCGGACCCGACTTTTCGGACCCGGACGGCTCAGCCGGCGCACGTCGGACGAACGGGTGAGGCTCGAACCGGGAACGCGGCGCGTCAGCCCGTGTTCTTCATTCCGGCGGCGATGCCCTTCACCGTGAGTCGGAGGGTCTGTTCCTCCTCGGGGGTGCGGTGTGTCTGCGCCAGGAGGTGCGTCTGGAGCAGGTTCAGCGGGTCGACGTAGGGGTTCCGCCGCGAGAGGCTCTCTTCGAGCCACTCGCGCTGGATGAGCGAGTCACGGCCACAGATGGCGAGTGCGTGGTCGACGGCGCGCTCGTACTCGTCGGAGAGACGCGGGAAGAACGACTCCCGGAGCTCCGAATCGGCGAGGTCGGCGTACTCCGCGGCGATCTCGAAGTCCGTCCGCGCCAGCGAGAGGGTCGCGCGGTCGAGGGTCGTCCGGAAGAACGGCCACTCGTCGTACATCTCCTCGAGCGTCTCGGCGTCACCCTCTTCGAGGTACGCGTCGATGCCGGACGCTAGGGCGTACCAGCCGGGGAGGATGCACCGCGACTGCGTCCACGAGAACACCCACGGGATGGCGCGGAGGTCCTCGACGGTCCGTTCGCCGGACCGCGAGGCGGGACGGGAACCGAGGTTCAGGTTCTCGATGACCGTGATGGGCGTGGCCTGCTCGAAGTAGGAGACGAACCCGTCCGACTCCAGCAGGTCGCGGTACTCTTCGCGCGCGGCGGTCGCCATCGTGTCCATCGCGTCGGCCCACGCCTCGGGCACCTCCTCTTCGGGCTGACGGATGGCGTTCCGGCGCGCGCGCACCTGTGCGTTCAGCATCTGTTCGAGGTTGCGCTCGGCGATACGGGGGTTGGCGTACTTCTCGGCGATGGCCTCGCCCTGCTCGGTGAACTTGATCTGGCCGGTGACGGTCTCGTTTGGCAGCGCGAGCATCGCGCGGTTCATCGGGCCTCCCCCACGGGAGATGGAGCCGCCACGGCCGTGGAATAGTCGCATCGTCACGCCGAAGTCGTCGGTGATGTTGGCGAGGCGGCGCTGGTTCTTGTAGAGGTCCCAGTTCGCGGCCAAAAAGCCGTTCTCCTTGTTGGAGTCGGAGTAGCCCAGCATGATCTCCTGGACGTCGTTTCTCGCGGAGAGGGCCTGTTCGTACGCCTCGTTCTCGAACAGCGTACCCATGATGCGCCGCGCGCCGTTGAGCGCGCTCTCGGTCTCCAGCAGGGGAACGATGTCGAGCCCGCAGTGGTCGGGCAGGGAGACGACGCCGGCCTGGTCGGCGAGGAACAGCACCTCGAGGACGTGCGAGGGCTCCTCGGTCATCGAGATGCAGTAGGTGTCGATGGCGCCGACGCCGTACTCGCGTTGCCAGTCGCCCAGCTTCGAGAAGCGCCGGAGGACTCGCTCGGCGGTGTCGGACACGTCGCCGGGCTCGTCGAGGTCGACGAGCCGTTCCCCCTGGAGGACGGCGTCGGTCAGAACCTCGACGCGTTCGTCCTCGTCCATCGCGTCGTAGTCGACGCCGACCCCCGCGAGCGCCTCGCTCACGGCCTCGGTGTGGTTCTCCCGGTGGTCGCGGAGGTCCAGACTGGCGAGGGTGAAGCCGAACGTGTCGACCTGCCGGCGGAGCGGTTCGACGTACGTCGCGGCGACCTGTTCGGCACCGGTCGCACAGAGGCTCTCGTGGATGGCGTCGAGGTCTTCGAGGAGCTCGGCGGGGTCGGTGTAGCCGTCCGGGCGGACGTCGGAGATGCGCCGCAGCCGTTCGCGCATCAGCTTCAACTTCTGCCGATAGGGCTCGTTGGGGTAGCGCGCCTCGACCTCCTCG
Source organism: Salinigranum sp. (assembly GCA_041641615.1). Classification (GTDB taxonomy): domain Archaea; phylum Halobacteriota; class Halobacteria; order Halobacteriales; family Haloferacaceae; genus Salinigranum. The sequence continues at coordinate 2,182 of JBEPYA010000350.1, forward strand.
CCGACGACAGGCAGTCGTTCCCGGTCGGCTTCGATGGACTCACGAAGCGCGTCGCCGACGTCGACTCGCCTCCCGTCCTGGCTCAGCACCCCCGACAGGCGCTTCAGCGCGTCGAGGTACTTCCCGATGACGACGTCGCGCTGGCGTTCGAGCGTGTCGGTCGTCACCTCCGGCGTGACGAACGGGTTGCCGTCCCGGTCCGATCCGGCCCACGACCGGAATTCGAACAGTTTCGGGACACTGACACCGGGGTACTCCTCGTGGAGGGCGTCCTCGAACTCCTGGTACACCTCGCCGACGACGTCGAAGAGGATGTTCTCGAGGTACCACTGGACGTTCCGCGCCTCGTCCTGCGGTTCGGGCCGTCGGTCCCGCACCTGCGAGGTCTGCCAGAGACTCGTCACCTCGGCGTCGACCTCCTTCCAGAGCTGGTCGGCCTCCTTGTCGGTCATCCGTCGCTCGTCGAGGACTTCGAGGTCCTGCGCGATGGAGCGGAGCTTCGCCTTCACCGTCTTCCGGCGCGCCTCGGTCGGGTGGGCGGTGAACGTCGGCTCGATGAGTACGTCGTCGAGAACGCGCTCGACGGTCTCG
>JBEPYA010000351.1:0-2766 GCA_041641615.1 Salinigranum sp.
AACGGGCGGCCGGTGCCGAGCATCCGCGCGTCGACGTCCTCGCGCCCGGCTCCGTGGAACGTCGCCTCGCTCCCCTCCATCGCTTCCCGAATCGGCGGCGCAACGAGCCCCTCGACGCTCGCCTGGTAGAGGTAACCCGTGCCGTCACACTGGGGGCACTCCCGGTCCTCGCCGAGGACGCCCCGGCCATCACACCGGCCGCAGGGCCACTCGGTCTGGGGGATGTCTCGTTCGAGCTTCCGGTAGCGCCCGTAGACGAACGCCGAGTTGACCGTCGCCTCGACCTCTCCGGCCTCGATGTCGAGGAGGAACTGGACGTCGGGCCGGCCGAACTCGACCTCCGTTTCGGTGAGCCGACCCACTCGTTTGCCGACCTCGCGGTTGAACTCCGATTTGAAGAGTTCGCCGGCCTCGGCGTCGAGGCCGGCCTCCTCCCTGAGAAGCACCTCGTTCTCCTCGATCAGCGGTGGGGTGCGCGTTCCGACCTGGTACGTCTCGAACTCGACGTCTTCCACGGTGCTCGCGGCGCGCTCGGCCCACGCGTCGAACCGCGCGCACTCGCCCTCGCAGACCCAGCACTCCTCGGAAATCGGCTCGAACGGCTCGTTGTCGTCGAGGGCTGCGGCGACGCGGAGCGACCGCCCCCGCTCGGCGTTCGTCAGCCCGAAGCTCCGGTCGGCGAAGACCCGACCGAGGCAGGCGTCACAGATTGGACCCGCCTCCTGGAGGGCCCGGGCGTCGTCGAGAATACTCATACCCGAAGGTGTGTGGGAGCAAGTAACTGTCTTGCGTTGCCCGCTCGGTGTCTCGCGTTCCGCGGGCGTCGTCGTCCGGTTCGACCTCACACGACGCCGACTCGCATCAGCACCCACCACGCCGCGACGCCGACACCGACCCCCACGAGGACGAGAAGCAGCGTCAGGAGCGCGGTGACGACGAGGACGTACCGACGGTCCAGGTTCGCCCCTTCGGGCGCGTCGAGTCGTGCCTCTGCGAGCCGAACGTTCCGCACGTTCGCCTTCCAGACCGCGTCGAAGACGTCACCGACCAGCGGAAGCGCCCCGACCACCGCGTCGACGACGAGCACGAGGAGCATCCGTGCGAGCGTCGCCCGCGGGACGCCGATCGCGGCCGCCCGGGCGACGATGTACGCCGACGCGGCGCTCGTGGTGGCGTCGCCGAGCCCCGGAACCAGCCCGACGAGCGGGTCGAGTCCGATTCGGTAGCTCGTCCCCGGTACGCGGAACAGGTCGTCGAGGTAGTAGCTCAACCGTCCGAGCGCGAGGAGTTCCGCTCGCTCGTCGCCACCGGCGCCCTCGATTTCACCTCCGACGCCCACGTCCTCGTCCGCCCCGCTCCCGGTATCGACCGCGGCGTTCGGCGCTGTACCGTCTCTTCGGCTCACCGCTCCGGCTCACCGCCGAGGATCTCGACCGCTTCGATGCCGACCGCCGACGCGAGGCTCGCGTCGAGGTCCGTCGCGTCCGTCTCGCAGGCGACGGTCGACCGCGCGTCGACGCGGAGGTCGTTGAGTCCCGGACGCACCCCGGTGACGTCGAACGTCTCGACGCGCTCGACGGTCTCGATCCGGGCGAGTCGCTCGCGCGCCGCCTCGCGGAGGTCTCTCCGACCGCCGCGCGGGACCCGCAGCGTCAGCCGGGCGTCGACGGGTTCGGACATCGCATCTCGGGCTGACCTCGTCTCCCACGGGCAAAAAGGCTCGCTGCGGTCGAGTGTTCGACCCCGACAGCTAATTACAACCGTCGCGCCGAGTCGAACACCGATGTCCGACGACGACTCCACCACTCCGTCCCGGTCGTTTCGGTACGACGGGGAGGTCCGCCCCGGCGAGAAACGGCAGTTCCGCTACGAGGTGGGCGAGACCTATCTGGGCGACCCCGTCGAGATCCCGGTGACGATCATCAACGGCGACGAACCCGGCCCGCGCGTCTGTCTGACTGCCGCGATTCACGGCGACGAACTCAACGGCGTGAAAGTGCTCCAGGAAGTCGCCGACCGCTACACGCCTTCGGAGATCAACGGCACCCTCGTCTTGCTCCACGTCGTGAACGTCCCCGCCTACCAGGCCCAGCAGCGCTACATTCCCATCTACGACCAGGACCTCAACCGCTCCTTCCCCGGCAAGGAGCGCTCCAACACCGCCGAGCGGATGGCACACCGGGTGTACTCGCGGTTCGTGAGCCAGTGTGACCTCGGCCTCGACTTCCACACCTCCACGCGGAACCGGACGACGATGTACCACGTCCGCGCGGACATCGAGAACCCCGAGACCAGGCGACTCGCGGAGGCGTTCGGCGCGAACGTCATCCTCTCGGGGGAGGGCGAGGAGAGTTCGCTCCGCGCCGTCGCTTCCCGTAACGGAACGCCGACGGTCACCGTCGAGATGGGGAAGGCCCACCGCTTCCAGTCGGGGCTCATCGACAAGGCGCTGGAGGGTGTAGAGAGCGTCCTCTCGGCGTACGACGTCTTCGACGGCGTGGTGTCGGAGCCGTCGTGGCGGAAGGTGATGGGTCCCGAAGAGGAGAAACGCTGGCTCCGCGCGGAGACCGGGGGGCTCGTCGAGATGCAGTGGGGGCCCAGTCCGCTCGTCCACGAAGGCGAGACCATCTGTACCATCACGGACCACTTCAAACACGACGAGCACGTGATCGAGGCGCCCTTCACCGGCCTCATCGTCGGCGTCCTCGAGAACCCGGTCGCGCTCCCCGGCCACCCGCTCTGTCACCTCGTCCGCATCAGCAGCGA
>JBEPYA010000352.1:0-2764 GCA_041641615.1 Salinigranum sp.
GCGACGAGACCGACCTCATCGCCGGCGTGACGAGCGCCGAGGAGGCGAAGACGGCGTTCGAGACGCTTGAACAGGGGGCCGACTCGGTCCTCTTGGACTCTGCCGACCCCGACGAGATCCGCCGGACGTGTGAGGTACGCGACGCCGCCGAGCGCGAGCACCTCGACCTCCGGTGGGCCGAGGTGACGACGGTCGAGCGGACGGGAATGGCCGACCGCGTCTGCGTCGACACCGGGTCACTCATGGAGCACGACGAGGGGATGCTCGTCGGTTCCATGTCCCGAGGGCTGTTCTTCGTCCACGCCGAGACGGCCGAGTCGCCCTACGTCGCCTCCCGTCCCTTCCGGGTGAACGCCGGCGCGGTCCACGCGTACGTTCGCGCCCCCGACGGCGGGACGCGCTACCTCGCCGAACTGCAGAGCGGCGACGAGGTGCAGGTCGTCGACAGCGAGGGCAACACGCGCGAGGCCATCGTCGGGCGCTGCAAGATCGAGAAGCGGCCGATGTTCCGCGTGCAGGCGCGGGTCGAAACCGAGGAGGGGGAGGACCGGATCGAGACGCTCTTGCAGAACGCCGAGACGATCAAGGTCCACACCCGCGAGGGCAGGAAGGCCGTGACGGACCTCGACGCCGGCGACGAGGTGCTAGTGTACTACGAGGATACCGCTCGGCACTTCGGCGAGGCGGTCGAGGAGTCCATCATCGAAAAGTAGGCTCGGACTCGACCGTTACTGACGCGACCCGCGGTCGTGGGTCGCCGGTCGCGGTTCGGCCGTCTCCGTCTCCGCGGGCGCGTTCTCGAACCGGCCGGTACACCACTGACAGAAGTCGAGTTCGGGGTCGACCTCCTGCCCGCAGTACGGACACGACGGCCCGGCGTCCTCGCCTACGCCGCCCTTCGCGAGCGCGAGGCGGTACGCGTCGACGGTGCTCAACACGAGCAACACGAGGAGCGGCCCGGTGACGGTCGAGGGGAGCGCCGAGGCGGCCGAGGTGAGCGCCGAGACGGTCATGGGCGTCGACGACTCCGACCCGACGACGGTCGCGGGATCCGTGAACACCGAGAGCAACACGAGCTCGGCGCCGAGGACGAACGTGAACCACGCGATCGCGCGTCGCCACTCGCGGAGGTACGCGTGACCGGCCCCGGCGATACCGATGGTCGCGCCGAGAACTGCGACGAGAGCCGCGACGAACGCGCGGCGGCGTGGGTTCGACATTTCGCTCTTGCTTCAAGAGGACGCTCCGCCCGCTTAAGTGTCCGGATACGGCGTCGGTCGGTCGTCCGCCGCGCGTCAGTCCGTCGTCTGCTGTCGGTTCTCTCCCCGAGAGGTCGTCGCTGCACGCTCCTGTTGGACCGCTTCGGCCATCGGCTCCCCGCGTCCCCGTTCCTCGTCGACTCACCGCGGCCCGTACGACACGACGTATCGCTTTTCGGACTCCCCCTCCGTGGTCTCGACGCCGGTCACGTCGTAGAAGCGGACGTGTCGTTCCTGTTTCGTCACGACCGGGAAGTCGTAGTGGACGGCGTCGTACTCCAGTGGCTCGTCCCGCTCACGGACGAACGCGCGGTGGCGGTCGAGGCGTGCGTCGAGCCGCTGCTTCGATCGCTCGGGCAGGTCGTCGAGGCGCGCGTCGAGCTCCGCTACCAAGTCGGCTTCGAGTTCCGTCCCACGGGAGTCGCGGCCGGCGAGCATCGCCGCCAGCGTCGTCGTCCCCGTGCCGACGAACGGGTCGTACACGCGGTCGCCGTACGTCGAGTACATCCGGACGAGCCGAAGGGGAAGTGCGAGCGGGAACGACCCGGCCCGGTCGCGTCCGTCGCCGTCTCGCGCTTGCGAGGCACCGGCGAGTTCCCAGAGGTCGGAGAACCAGCGGTTGCGCTCCTCCCAGAAGAAGGCGCTCTCGTACCGGGCGTCGTCGTGCGGTGGGAACCGTCTGCGCGGCCCCTTCCGGAAGACGAGCACGTGCTCGTGTTCGAGCGTGACGTACGCGTTCGTCGGGAGCATCCCCGAGCCCATGAACTTCGTCAGCCGGTTGGTCGGCTTCCGCCACAGCACCGTGGGGAGCGACGTGAACCCCCGCTCGCGGAACGCCCGCGTGATCCGCGCGTGGTTGGGGAAACACTGGAACTCGCTGCCCAGCGAACGGGTGGCGTCGCCGACGTTCACGCAGGCGATGCCGCTCGGCCGGAGGACGCGTTCGACCTCGTCCCACACTGCATCCAAGAGCGCGTGCATCCCGTCGAAGGCGTCGTCTCCCCGCCCCTCGTCGAGCGCTTCTTCCACCCGGGGCGAGAGCGCGGCGAACTGCTCGTCCCACATCTCGATCATCGGGTACGGCGGCGAGGTGACGACGAGGTCGACGCTCTCGTCGGCCACCTCCGACGCCCGACTGTCTCCGACACGGAGGACGTGCTCGGTCCGCATCGACCGATGGAGGACGGCCGGGCTAGTAGGCTTTGGGGTCGTGTGGGGCTCTCATCCGTTCTCGGGCTATCGAGGCGGGACTCACAAGCGGTGAGACCCCCTGAGACAACCGTCCTGCCGGCTCTCACGCCAGCGGTCTCTGTACCGGCGCTGATGTCTATGTGCCGTTTTCGAAGGAACGAGGGCGAACAGGAACGAGCACGGTCGCCAGGGCGGTGTTCCCACACGACCGAAGCGGCCCCGCCGCTTCGAGTCGTTCGTTCGCTCGTTTCACTCGCTCAGTCATCCCTCGCGCGGTCGCCGTGGTCACTCGCTCGCACGCGCCGACCACAACA
>JBEPYA010000353.1:0-2754 GCA_041641615.1 Salinigranum sp.
AGACCGGCTCGATGGAGGTCCGCGGCGGCGACTACCCCATCAGCAACTCGCGGCAGGTTGCGGCCGTCATCCTCCTCTCGGGCGTGACGAACGTCCCCCGCATCAAGGAGCTTCAGCAGGTCGCCATCGAAGCACAAGACAATCTTGCCGAAATCCGAGAGGAGAGTGACGCGAAGCTCGAAGGTCTGGTGAACGATGACGAAGACGAACTTGAGTCGCTTTTCTAGCCTCCTCCTCGCCCTGTTAGTCCTGTGTTCGGTCGCCGCGCCCGTCGTCGGGCTCAGCGTCGGGAACGCGAACGTTCCGGAGGAAGCAGCCGTCGGCTCGCAGGTCGAAGCGACCCTCACGCTGACCGAGCTGTACCAGAATCCGACCCTCGAACAGTGGCAGCTGCGCGGTGAGACCGAACTCCGCGACGTGACGTGGTCGATCTCCTACGTCGACCAGACCGGCGCGACGGTCGGCCGCGAGGAGTTCGACGGACGGAACTTCTCCTCCTCGCAGATCTCCGCGTCCGACGGCACCGCGGAGGTCCGCATTCGAGTGACAGGGACGGTCCCCCCCGTCGCGTCGTACTCGTACGACCCCGCACAGACGTTCGTGGTCGCGTCGCTGACCCAGGCGCGCGAGGGCGGCAGCGCGAACGCCATCAACACCTGGGAGGCGCACCACTTCACGTCGGCGAGCGACCGAGCACGCAACGCCCTCGACGACGCGGGGAGCGCAATCGACTCCGCCCGGGAGAACGGCGCGAACGCCGGCGAGGCCGAGAACACCTTCGACCAGGCCGTGAACGCCTACGAGTCGGAGAACTTCGACCTTGCCACGGAACTCGCGAACGAGGCACAGTCGCAGGCGCAGTCCGCCCAGCAGTCGCGGCAGACGTTCACCCTCGTGCTGTACGCGGTCGCTGGCCTCGTCGTGGTCGCCCTCCTCGTGGGCGGGTTCCTCTACTGGCGCTCCCAGCAGGACACCCACGACCCGCTCGGGTGACCGGTATGCGCGTCGTCATCCCCTTCGACGCGACGAGCCCGAAGACCCGACTCGACCCCGTCCTCGACGCGACCGAACGCCACGCGTTCGCCCGCCGTATGCTCCGTGACGTGCTCGACGCCGTCGGCGGGCTGTCGGAGACGGATGCGGTGGCGGGCGTCGACGTGGTCTCGACGGCTCCCCTCGACCAGCCGCTCGGACGCGCTGTCGCCGACTCCGACCTATCGGCGACGGTCCGCGTCGACGACCGCTCGCTCGGTTCGGTCGTCGACGACGCCGTCGCCGAGACGACCGTCGAGGACGAGTCGCTCGTCGTGGTGATGGCCGACCTCGCGCTCGCCACTCCCGACGCGCTCTCCCGTCTCGTCCGGTCGGACGAGGACGTCGTCCTCGTCCCGGGCCGCGGTGTCGGAACGAACGCCCTCGTCGTCCGCACGCCCGAGTTCCGGACGGACTTCCACGGGACCTCCTATCTGGACCACCGAGACGCGGCCGCCGCCGTCGGGACGGTCGGCACCGTCGACTCCTTTCGACTCGCGACCGACGTCGACGAACCCACGGACCTCGTCGAGGCGTTCGTCCACGGCGGCGAGCGGACGCGAGAGTGGCTCTCGTCGCGGTTCGAACTCGTCGTCAGTGAGGACGAAGGCCGCGTCAGCCTCGCTCGCCGGTGAGGCGGAACGGCGCGAGACACGTCACCCGGTCGGCGTCCGACGCGCCCGCGGTCGGGATGGTGGCGGCGAACAGGAGCGCCCCGACCGAGAGGCGGTCGAACTGCGGGTGGTCGACGAGTCGCCAGCGGTGCGTTCCGTTCGGCGGGACCGTCGTGACGCCGTTCCCGCTCGACCGGCGTTCGACGAGCGCGTATCCGCCCCCGCCCACCGGAAGACGTCGGGGTTGTGTGGATTGAACCGGAGCGTCTCACCGGTCCGGTTTTCGAGGACGAACCGGACGCTCCCGGCGTCGGCGACGGCGACGCTCCGGCGGGTGGTGCGGACGGCGACGGACGCGTCATCGCGCTCGGCGGGGCAGATCACCGTCTCGGGGTTCAGTTCGTCGGGGGGCCACGGGAGCTCGTCGAGCGCCGGCAGGTCGGGCGCTGGTGTGTCGGTCGAGGCCGCCGATGCGGGTGTTCGCGGGGACGGTGGGAGGCGGGTGCCGCACCCGGAGACGACACCGACGAGAGACGCGAGGACCGTGAGGACCGTGAGGGCCGGTCGGCAACGCATACGACGACCGAACGGAACGGCGTATGTCTCGGGGCGGTCGGCCGAGTCCGGAACCCGGTCAGCGATTACGCTGGATGGTCCCCGGTCGAGCCCCGCGGGACCACGAGCACCGGTACGTCCACTGTCCGCAGCACCGTCGACGCGACGCTGCCGAGGAGCTGTCGCCGGAGGTTCGAACGGCCGTGTGACCCCATGACAACGAGGTCGACCCCCTCCTTCTCGACGTACTCGCGGATGCCGCGGGCGACCCCGTCGAACTCTCTCGTCGTGACGACGCCGGTCTCGACGATCAGGTCGGGGGTGGACTCCCGAACGTCGGTGGCGAGTCGGTCCACCGCCTCGCTGCCCCGCCGTTCGAGGCGCGCGACGAACTCCTCGTCGAGCCCGCCGGCGGCGAACAGCCCGCCGGCGGCCTGGAGGTCGACGACGTTCAGGACGCGGAGCGCCGCGTCGGCACGCCCGGCGAGCGCCGCCCCGTGGGGCGCGGCAGCCGCGGCGTTCTCGCTCCCGTCGGTCGGGAGGAGGACGCGGT
>JBEPYA010000354.1:0-2733 GCA_041641615.1 Salinigranum sp.
CGGGAGCTCATCTTCAAGATCCACACCCGCAACATGAACGTCTCCGACGACGTCGACTTCGCGGAGCTCGCGGAGCTCTCGGAGGACGCCTCCGGCGCGGACATCAAGGCCGTCTGCACCGAGGCCGGCATGTTCGCCATCCGCGACGACCGGACGGAGATCTACATGGAGGACCTCATCGGCGCCTGGGAGAAGGTCCAGGCCGAGTCAGACGAGGACGGCGACGTCTCCCGCGCGTTCGCCTGACGCGGCTCTTCTCTCCGACTCGCGCTCGGCGCGGGACGCCCGCTCAGTTCGTTCGTGGTCGAACGGGTGCTCGGACGTTCGCCGACCACGTCGGTATCTCTCCCGAGTCAGACGGCCAGAAAGACGAGGAACGGCAGGACGAACAGCGCGAGGAACATGCCGAGGAGGACGATACCGTACCCCGCTCCAGTGCTCGCGAGCGTCAGCCAGGCGTCGTGGTCGAAGCCGCTGCCGCTCGTTTCCTCCGTGGGTTCGGCCATACGCGTGCGTCGGCGGCGGGCGAGAAAACGCTATCGCCCGCTCGAACCACACCACTCATGTCTCCGCCATCGAACGCTTTCTCATGGGCACCCCACGCGAGTCGCGCGAGGAGCAGGTCGCGGTCGTCCTCGACCGCCTCTACGAGGCGTACCCCGACACGACCATCTCGCTGAACTTTTCGAATCGACTCGAACTGCTCGTCGCGGTCGTCCTCTCCGCACAGTGTACGGACGAGCGGGTCAACGACGTCACGGAGGAGCTGTTCGAGAAGTACCAGAGCGCGGAGGACTACGCGAACGCCGACGAGGCGGAACTCGCCGAGGACATCTACGGTATCACCTTCCACAACAACAAGGCGGGCTACCTCACGTCGATGGGCGAGACCCTGGTCGAAGAACACGACGGCGAGGTGCCCGACACCATGTCCGCCCTGACCGACCTCTCGGGGGTCGGCCGCAAGACGGCGAACGTCGTCCTCCAGCACGGCCACGACGTCGTCGAAGGCATCGTCGTCGACACCCACGTGAGGCGACTCTCGCGTCGCCTCGGCCTCACCACCGAGGAGACGCCCGAGAAGATCGAGCGGGACCTCATGGGCGTCGTCCCCGAGGAGGACTGGCAGCAGTTCACCCACCTGCTCATCAGCCACGGCCGGGCGGTGTGTGACGCCCGCAACCCCTCGTGTGACGACTGCGTCCTGGAGGACGTCTGTCCATCGTCGAAACTCGACCACGACGTCGACCTCGCGAGCGCCGAGGCGTGGAACTGAGTGGAGGGACGACGGCACACAACACGAACGAATCGATGCAATGTGTCGCTCGGGACGGTAAACGTTGGTCTCGGTGTCGTGAGCTGTCAGTACTGCGGATGAGAACGGAGCGATTGCGGAGTTACTAGGGTGATGTGACCGCGGCCTCATCCCTCCCCAGCCGGTTGCTCGCGCATGAAGCGCGAGCCGACCCTCGCGCGCCGCTCGCTCGCTTCACTCACTCGTCTGCGGAGCGGCCAAGCCTGCTCCGCAGACGAGTGAGGGAGTCGGCTGGGGAGGTCGTGGCTGCGGTTTCGCCGCGCCCGTGCACCGCGCGGTCTCTGTGCTGCTAGTTGCCTGCTCGTCTCACCAGACTGCTGGTTGTCCTCTCGTCTCGCCAGTCGACACCACTCGCTCACGACACGTCCATCCATGTCTCTCTCAGAGCCCCGAACCGAGCACGTACCCTGTCGCGAACCGGTACAGCCCCAGCACCCACGCGCCGAACCAGAACAGGACGTAGCCGAAGACGCCGACCCGCAACCGCCCGCGCCACGCGCTCATGTTCTCGTGGAGTTCGTCCAGGTCGGCGTCGGGGTCGGGGTCGCGGTAGAGGTTCGCCTGGTGCTTGGCCTGGAAGATGCGGACGATACCGGTGAGCGCGAAGACGAGCATCGCGTACGCCTGCAGCCCGAGAATGGCATGTAAGGCCGACAGCCCGTTCAACTGTTGGAGCAACCGGGGCATCATCCACGTCACGACCGGGATGGTGTTGAGAATCAGGCCGGGAATGATGTACGAGAGGTGGTGGACGAGGACGTTCCACGTCACCGTCTCGGCGTCGATCATGATCTTCGCCCCGTAGAGGTAGAAGGGCAGACTCGACGTGACGAGGAGGGCTGCGACGGTCGCGTACGTCGACTCGCTCACCATTGCTATCGAGCGGGCTAGGGAGGGGAGGGGTGTAAAGGGCCCGACTCGCGAACGGCGACTGTCACGGAGCGGGACCGTTCAGTTCACCGCGAGGACGCCGACCTCGTAGAGTCATCCCCGGTAGCTGACCGCGCGGTAGTCGGTCCACACCTCGGTACTGACTCCTGTCACCTCGGCCCGGTTGTCCCCGTCCGCGAGGGCGGCCTCGAACGCGCGCTGTTGCGCCGGGGTCATCGACTCGAACTCGCCCACCGCCTCTGTGAGATAGATGGTGTCAGTCTCCTCGACGCTGAGGTACTTCACGCTCTGAGACGTCAGTGTGAGGTACGCGAGCGTGCCGCCCACACGGAGAACGACGACGAGGACGCCGAACCCGACTAGGGCGAGGTCGCGCTGGTAGGCTTCTTCGGACTCGAACGTGTGGACCGGTCGGTGTCCGCTGCGCCAGGCGGGTAGCGCTGTCGGTCCGGCGGGTGGAGGACCCGCCCGTTTTCGGAGCGAACCGCTTAACGGGACCGAGACCTAATCTGTGACTATGACCGACG
>JBEPYA010000355.1:0-2093 GCA_041641615.1 Salinigranum sp.
CCGAAGGTCGCGCTGGACGAGGACGTTCAGCGCCGGCTTGCCCGACGACCCGGTCGGTTCGCCGTCGTCCGAACACCACTCTCGCAGCATGACGTCGACCTTCGAGGGGTTCGCCGGCACTCGATAGGCCGGGACGTTGTGGGTCGCGTCGGGGTGTTCGGACTCGACAGTACTGATAAACGCTTCCGCGTCGGCGACCGTCTCCGCGGGGGAGACGTAGCCGATGAACTCCGAGCCGCGCACCTCGAACTCGGCTTGGCCGGGCCCGGCGACGGTGCGGTAGGTGCCGGGCGCGTCGGCGTCGGCGTCGTCGGCGGTCATCTCGGCTCTCGGTCACGTGGGGGCGGACAAAAGGATGGCGACGAACGCCGAATAACGAAGGACGAAGACCGAAGTCCGGAGAACGGAGAACGAGTGCCGAACGTGCGGTGGCGTGACGGGTCCGGCCCCCGTACCGGGTTCCCGTGAGTGGAGCGAGTGGGAAGCAGCGAGACCTGCGGTCTCGCCGGAGCGACACGCGAGGTCTTCACGAGTGCAACGAGTGAAGGCTTGAAGCGACGCAGTCGTTTCAGTGGATGACCACCGCAGCCGCGAACGAACGTGAGCGGTGAGGAGCGCAGTCGGCTTGGGAGGGCTGTGGTTTCACCACCCTGGCGACCCGCTCGCCTGCCCTCCGGAAGACCGGTCGTCCGAGGACCGTCCCGCCACCGATCCGAAACCATACCGACACCGATTCGAACACCAGAAGGACAAGAGCGAAACAGCGTACAAGTCCCGGGTCAGGATGGGTTTCCGGCCGTTCTGCGCTCGACGAAGACGGTGAGGCTGAGGAGCCAGAACGCGACGAAGACGCCGGTGATTCCGACAGCGACGAAGGCTGGAGCCAGTTCTCCGGTTCCGGTCACACCCCAGACACCCATGGAGGGACTCAGAACGGAGAGGAGTGCTGCCCTACCCCGGAACGTCGCCACGACCAGTCGAGCGAGCGAGTTCGGCCGTGCCGAGCGTCTCGGCACGCGAGGACTGAGACCCGGGTCGGAAAGTAGCTCGTGGGGACGAGTGCGGCTCCCGATTACGCGAGGCTCACACGTCGCACGAATTCGAGATTCGACAACTCGGTCAACAGGTCTCCGGGAATGTCGCCGTCGGTGACGAGATACAGCTTCGGGTCGTCAGTGAACTCGGGGTCCTCGCTGACGGTCTGGCGGATGGAGATGTCTCGGTCGGCGATGAGTGTCGTGACTTGGGCGACGATGCCCGGCGCGTCGGCGTCGTCCACTTCGACGGTGAGCACCGTCAAATCGAGGACGGGTGCGAGGTCCATCAGGCTCGGAATCGACGAGATGTTCTGGAAGATGCGACGAAGCTGGGGGTCCGCGAGGATGGCGTCGGTCGTCGAGTCGACGACGCGGCGGTCGACGCCGATCTCGCGCGCGATGCCCGTGTTGGGAATCTCGATGCCGCCCGAGACGACCCGACCGTCGTCGTTCACGGAGAACCCCCGTTCGAGGAGTAAGCGGATGACCGCCTGCTGGCTCGGGCTCCCCTCGAACTTCTGCATGATCTCGTCGAACATCTACACTGGTGTACGACAGCGGGCCGTTTAGTCGTTTACTGTGGTTCGATGGGCAGTTTCGACGGCGAACGGCCGTTGTCGACGACGCGAGCTACGCCGCTGGACTATCCACGCGAGTCGGTGGGTCAATCGTCGTTGTCATCGTCATCGTCTTCGTCCGCTTCCTCATCATCACCTCCGCTGCCAGCGTCGTCGCTGTCGTCGTCTTCACTGCCATCGGCCTCGTCTTCGCTGTCGTCTTCGGCGTCGTCACCCGCATTCTCGTCCTCGTCCCCATCGTTCGCGTCACCCGCCTCCGAATCCTCGTCACCGTCTTCCGAAACCGTCTCTGGGCAGTCGACCGAGCGAGTCGCGTCGATCTCGGTGGTCGGTCCAACGGCCGGGACGTGTGCCTCTTCACCACACGTGACGTCGAACTCCGCGAATTCGCCGGGACCGAGCGTCTGTAACTCAGTCGTATCACAGTCCTCGCCAGTGACGTCGAGCGTCTCCGTCGAGACCCGGTTCGTGACTGTGA
>JBEPYA010000355.1:2103-2715 GCA_041641615.1 Salinigranum sp.
GTCCCGTTTTCGGCCGCGCCGAACTCGATGCTGAGATACGCATCGCTGTCGTCGGCCACGGCGACTGAAACGCCGCGGTCGGCGCTGACGGAACTCACGCTCTCGACGCCCGTCACCGACGAGAGGCCGACGGCCACGAGCGCGACGAGCAGGAGGTGGTCGGTTCACTCCTCCACCCCCGGCGGCGGACCGTCGGAGCCGAACCGCATCGCCGTGCGGGTGTCGTACGCGAAGACGAGCGACGAGACGAGGAAGACCGAGACGACGAAGCCGGCGCAGGCGACCGTCGACAGCCCCGCGAGCGGGGGAATCGGCAATGCTGCCGCACCGACGAACGCCGCCGAGAAGACCGAAAGGAGGACGAAGTACGACGCCCACGGCATCTCCCTCCCCCGGACGGCTTCGAGGTAGAAGTCGACGTCCGACCCCGCGTCGGTGAGGGTGACGACGCCGCCGCGGGAGTCGTACTCGACCAGCCCGGTCTCGTCGAGCTTCGGCGCGTGGTGCTGACTCGATGGAAATTCTGCTATCCCAGCCGAGCGTGAAGCAACTATGGGACGCAAGAGACCGAGCTGTATGCCGTGCCACAGAGCACGTGGTGCTGACTGGTCC
>JBEPYA010000356.1:0-2642 GCA_041641615.1 Salinigranum sp.
CTGCGTCGGCATGCGACTCACTCCCGCCGAGGCGCTGGTCGCCGCGACGGCACACGCCGCGCGTGCGCTCGACCTCGACGAGGAATCTGGCGGTGGGGACCGGGGCACCCTCCGCGAGGGCGCGCCGGCGGACCTCGCGGTCGTCGACGCTCCCTCTCACACCCATCTCGCGTACGACTTCGACGTGAACAGAGTCGATACCGTGGTGAAGGATGGGGAGGTGGTCCACCGTGGCTGACTCTCCTCCGATCTCTCTCGACGGCACCTCCCTCACCGTCGACGAGGTGGTCGCCGTCGCTCGTGATGGGGGACGGATCACGGTCACCGAGTCGGCCCGCGACGCCGTCCGTACCGGCAGAGAACGGGTCGAGAGCGTCCTCGACGCCGGGGATGCCGTCTACGGGCTCAACACCGGATTCGGTGATCTCGTCGACACCCGTATCCCCCCCGAAGCGGTCGACGACCTCCAGACCAATCTCCTCAGGAGCCACGCCGCCGGCAGCGGCCGCGACCTCACCCGCGAGGAGGTGCGCGCGCTCCTCGTCGTCAGACTCAACACTCTCTTACGGGGGTACTCCGGCGTCCGAGAGGTCGTCGTCGACCACCTGCTCACGCTCGTGAACCACGCGATCCACCCGGTCGTCCGTTCCCGCGGAAGCCTCGGGGCGAGCGGCGACCTCGCCCCGCTCGCGCACCTCTCACTCGTCCTGCTCGGCGAGGGCGAAGCCGACGTCGACGGCGACTCGGGCACCGAACGCGTCTCGGGCGCGGAGGCGCTCCGCCGCGTCGACCTCGACCCGCTCACCCTCCGGGCGAAGGAGGGACTCGCGCTCATCAACGGGACGCAACTCACCACGGGCCTCGCGACGCTCGCTGTCTCCGACACCGAGCGTCTCCTCCGGGCGGCGGACGCGGCGGGCGCGCTCACCACCGAGGTGACCATGGGCTCGACGGCCGCCTGCGACCCGGCCATCCACGACCTCCGCTCGCACCCTGGTCAGTCCGCGAGCGCGCGGAACGTCAAGCGCCTCACCAGGGGATCCGAAATCGTCGAGTCCCACCGCAACTGCGACCGCGTGCAGGACGCGTACTCCATCCGGTGTCTCCCGCAGGTCCACGGTGCCGTCCGCGATGCGGTCTCGCACCTCCGCGACGCGGTCGAGGTCGAACTGAACGCCGTCACGGACAACCCCATCGTCTTCCCCCGGGAAGCGCTCGACGCGCGCGCGTCGGGAACCGAGACGGCGGCGGTCGTCTCCGGCGGCAACTTCCACGGCGCGCCCCTGGCCCATCGTCTCGACTACCTCACGGCGGCGCTGACCGATCTCGCGTCGATCTCCGAGCGGCGGGTCGATAGGACGCTCAACCCCTCGCTCCAGGAGCCACACCTCCCGCCCTTCCTCTCGCCCGACAGCGGGGTCCGCTCGGGCTACATGATCCCGCAGTACACCGCCGCCGCCCTCCTGGCCGAGTGTCGGTCGGAGGGTCGACCGGCGACGGACTCGACGCCCGTGAGCGGCGGGCAGGAGGACCACGTCAGCATGAGCGCGACCTCGGCCCTGGCGACGAGACGGACGCTCGACAGAGCGCGTCGCGTGGTCAGCGTCGAACTGCTCTGTGCGGCGCAGGCCGCCGAGTTCGTCTCGGGACTCTCTCACGGCGTCGGGACCGGTGCCGTCTACGACGCCGTCCGTGCCGTGGTGCCACCGCTGGACGAGGACCGGCCCAGCCACGGTGACATCGACGCGCTCGCGGCGCTCGTCGCGGACGGGAGACTGGACGACACACTGTCTGCGGCTGTCGGCGAGATGGAGTAAGGGGGTCGCGCGCCCCACTCACCCGTCGATCCCCTCCGCGGGTGGGTACGGGTGCTCGACGACGCGGATTTTGGTCTCGATACCGCGCTCTATGAGCCACTCCCGCACGTGCTTCACTGCGCCGACGCTCTGTGCGCTCTTCAGCTCCCTCGGCCCGTCCAGTTCGTCCCCGTGCAGAACGTGTGAGGGTCGCTACGACCTCGCCGTCGCCGGTCGGCAGCGAGGCGGCGTACCGCGCCTGAGCGAAAGCGTGGTCCTCGTCGTCGCCGGTCGCCAGCAACAGCCGGTACTCCGAACCCCTCTCACTCGTCTCGACTGGTTCTTCTGACGTATTCGTCGTCCCCGTTCGACCCACAGACGCTTTACGATGGCATGACGTTCGAGTTTTCGAGGCGTCTCTGACGCGTATTCGAGACAGATGGTGGATGAGTGTCACGTTCTGACGACCGGGAGCGACGGTAACGCGCCGTCGCACGGGCCGCAACGCGGCTCGCGCACTGTCGAGGAGACACCGGCGGTCACGTCGCCGAGAGTCGGGCGAGGGCGGCGACGCCGACGACGGCCAGCACCCCGCCGAACCCGAACGCCGCGGTCCAGGAGGCGACGTCGACGAGCCATCCGGCCACGACCGGTGCGGCGAGCGAGCCCCCGATCGAGAGCGTCATCAGCACCGCGAGGCTCGTCCCGCCGGACGCGGGGGGCGACACCTCCTCGACGTAGACGTAGAAGACGCCCGTCCCGAGCTGCGAGCCGACGCCCGCGAGCAACAGCGCCGCCGCGAGCCAGACCGCCGACGTCGCCACGGCCGCGGCGCCCAGCGCCGGG
>JBEPYA010000357.1:0-2603 GCA_041641615.1 Salinigranum sp.
TCGAACGTCGTCCCCGGGCCGTTTGGGAGCGCGGGGACGAGGTCCATCTGGTTCTCTACGGGGAAGTCGGCGGCGCCGAACGCGTCTTCGAACTGTGCGCGGAGTTCGGCCTCGACGTCGGTCATGGGTTGACACAGCCCGAAGAAGTGCAAAAGCGTTCCGAAAACCGTTATCCGTTCAGATCGGCGTTCACGCCGGTGTCCGGGTGGAGGTCTGCGACAGCAGTCCTCCCACTGACCGCTCTCCTCGGTTCGCATCTCGACCGCCGTGTCGGACGACGGGCGCGAGCGGGTCTGTGTCGGGTACACGCGATAGGCGTCGAACCTCGGAACCCCGCCTCGAATCGGACCCTCGAGGGGAGGTGAGAGTTATACAGGGGGCGGTCCATCCGACGGGCATGGCCGACGACAGCGTCACCGACGCCGACCCGGATTTCGACTTCGATCTCCTCCGTGAACTCACCGAGACCGACGGGGTCCCCGGATACGAGGAGGACGTCCGTGCGGTGGTTCGACGCGAACTGACTGCGGCGACGGACGAGGTACGGACCGACGCGATGGGGAACGTCGTCGGGACCATCGAGGGGGGAGACTACGAGGTCGTGGTCGCGGCACACATGGACGAGATCGGCTTCATGGTGCGACACGTCACCGACGACGGGTTCCTTCAGCTGGACGCGCTCGGGGGCTGGGACCCGCGAATCCTGCGCGCCCAGCGGGTTCGCGTCCATACGCGGGAGGAGTCGTTCACGGGCGTCATCGGCTCCGTCCCGCCCCACACCCTCACCGACGAACAGAAGGAGAAGCACCAGGAGGTCTCCGACGTGTACGTCGACCTCGGTCTCCCGGCGGAGACGGTCGAGGAGCGAGTCGACGTCGGCGACCTCGTGACGATGCAACAGACGACGGTCCGGATGGGTGACCTCGTCACTGGGAAGGCGCTCGACGACCGCGTCTGCCTGTTCGCGATGCTCGAAGCCGCTCGCTACCTCACCGACCCCGCCGTGACCGTTCACTTCGTCGCGACGGTCCAGGAGGAGGTCGGTCTCCGGGGGGCGCAGGCCGTCGGCGTCGACCTCGACCCGGACCTCGCCCTGGCGCTCGACGTCACCGTCGCGAACGACGTCCCGGGGTTCGACGCGGCCGACCACGTGACGGCACTGGGCGAAGGTGTCGCGGTGAAGCTGAAGGATTCGAGCGTCATCACGACGCCGAAGGTGAACCGACGGCTCCGCGACGTGGCCGACGCCGACGGGATCGCTCACCAGCTTGAGGTCCTCCCCGCCGGCGGGACGGACACGGCGAACCTCCAGCGTGCCGGCGGGGCCGTCCCGGTCGGCGCGTTGTCGATTCCAACGCGGTACCTCCACACCCCGACCGAGTGCGCCCACGTCACCGATGTGACTGCGATGGTCGACCTCCTCTCGTCGTTCGTCGAGAGCGAAACCGGCGAACACGACTACTCCCTGTAGCTCTCTGAAGAGAGGGAGGGGTCGTCGTCGAAACGGACTCCGGCGGAGGCGAACCAAAGTATTCACTACAGGCGACCCCCAAGGCGCGAGCATGAGCGACACGCAGATGTCGCGGCGGGCGTTCCTGACAGCCGCGACCGGAACAGCGACCGTTGCCGCGACCGGCGCTGCCGGGAGCGCCGTCGCCCAGGAAGGTGGCGGCAACCAGACCACGACGAGTAGTGGTGGCGGCAACCAGACCACGACGAGTAGTGGTGGCGGCAACCAGACCACGACGAGTAGTGGTGGCGGCGAAAGCGGTGGCGGCGAAAGCGGTGGCGGCGGTGGTGGAGGAGGACAACCGGACTGGGGTGGCTACCTCGATGGCGTCGATGGGGGGTACCAGGATATGCGCGGGCAGAGCGAAGTGACCGTGGAGGTCGGTGCGGAAGGCAACGGCGGCGCGCTCGCGTTCGCCCCGGCGGGCATCTGGGTCGACCCCGGAACGACCGTGCTCTGGGAGTGGACCGGCGAGGGCGGCGGTCACAACGTCGTCGCCACCGAGGGACCGGCCTCGTTCGACAGCGGTTCGCCCGTTTCGGAGGCCGGGGAGACGTTCGAACACACCTTCGGCGAGGATCAGGTGGGAATCACGAAGTACCACTGTGCTCCGCACGAATCGCTCGGGATGCTCGGCGCGGTCGCCGTCGGGAGCGACATTCCCACCGTCGACACCGGCGGTGGTGGTGGCGGTGGCGGCGGAGCCAGCGCACCAGAGGTCCCCGAGAGCGCCAAGACACTTGGCGTCGCTACCACGTTCGCGATGATCGCCACGCTCGGTCTCGCGTTCTTCTTCATGAAGTACGGCGGCGACTACGAGACGCCCGACGAGTAGCGTCGCTCACCCGGATTCGACCGGTTCGTACGGTCTGTTGTACCCGTGTGTTGGTACGTCGCCGGCTGAACGGACGTATCAGAACAGCCCGAGCGAGAAGCCGCGCTCGTCGATCGTTTCCCGGTAGACGTCGAGATAGCGGTTGAGGACGGCGTCGTGGTCGTACGCCCCGTAGTTCTCGCTCCGGGTGCGCGGCGGCTCGTCGGCCGCGGCCGAGATGGCCGTCGCCAGTTCCTGTGGCGAGGTGACTCGCCGCCC
>JBEPYA010000358.1:0-2501 GCA_041641615.1 Salinigranum sp.
CTGGAACACGGCGGGACCGCCGGCTGCGATGCCCTGGCCGATGGCCAGCAGCTCGTCGGGCAGCGCGGTGGTGCCCGGGATCAGCCCGTGCCGGGACGTGTGCAGGATGGTCCGGCTGGTGGAGAAGCCGAAGAGCGTTGCGAGAACGAGTGTGCCGACGCCACCGAGCCCGAGGGCCGTGATCAACGCGGTCAGCGTCGTCTCGGTGTCCAGCCCCCGGAGGCGGGCGACGCCGACGGCCGCCCCGACCGCACCCCAGACCCCGTGGGGGTGGTAGCCGTCGGTCAGCGGGTAGCAGGCCCGCGCGACCCGGGTGACCACCTCGTAGCCGGCGACGCAGGCGACGAGGAACTCCTCGCGGGAGGCACCCGTGGCGTCGCCGGCCGCGAGGACCGCCGGGACGACGTGGATCGCCGGGTGGCCGGCGGCGTACTTGTGGCCCTCGTCGAGTTCGAGCACCGTCCCGGCGGTGCCGTTGGCGAGCGCGGCGAGTCGGGGCGGGAGACGGTGGTCGGTCCCGAGGACGGCCGCCGTCGTCCCCTCGAGTTCCGCTGCCAGTCGGTCGACGAGCGACTCCACGGCGGGGTCGGTCGACCCGCCGACGACCGCGCCGACCGTGTCCGCGACGACGAGGCCGACGTGTTCTCTGACCTCGCTCGGCACGTCGGCGAACCGCAACCGGGCCGCGAACGCCGCCGCCCGCGCCTCGGCGTCGGAGACGGGATCACTACCCGCGGCACCCGCTTCGCCGCGGCTCATCGACTCCCTCTCGCACCGCCCGCACTGATCGGCGCGCGCGTCGTCCGTCCGACTGCCCACAGACTGCTCACTCCTGCCATCGTCCGGACCTGTCGTCGGGGACGTACATAGAGATTCGCGTCGCTCGCGTGCGTCGGTCGGTCGAGGCGTCGTGTCGGTCGCGTCCGTCGTGACCGCTGGACGTGTCTGCGGCGTGATTGTCTGATCCATCCGACCACTGTGGCTGTCGGGCGTCTCCGCGACGTGGTCGGTGGTTCGTGGGCCTGTAACCCCGACAGTGACTGCCTCCCGTACGAAATTATAAGTAGAGTCACAGGCAATACCCGCGCATTGGTCAGCATGAGAGACGATAGCAAGACCCAGTCGTCGAGCAGGCGTGCGTATCTGAAGACGATCGGCGTCGGCGTGGCAGCCGGGCTCGCCGGTTGTGCCGGCGGCGGCGAGGGAGGCAGCGAGAACGGCGGAGGCGGCAGCGGGGGTGGTGGAGAAAGCGGCGGTGGCGGCGGTAGTGGTGAGGAGAGCGGCGGCAGCGATGGCGGTGGGAACGGGACGTCGACGGGCGAGCCCCAGACCAGCATCGAGGAGGTCGTCATCGGCGCGAACCACCCGCTAACTGGCTCGCTCGGTCCCTCGGGGACCGCGATGTCGAACACGGGGAAGATCGCGGCGATGCACGTCAACGACGCCGGCGGCATCGAGGCGCTCGACGGCGCGCAGCTCCGGTTCATCAACGCCGACAACGAGGGGACACAGGAGCTCGGCGGCGAGGTCGAACAGCAGCTCATCGACGAGGGGGCGCACGTCCTCACGGGCTGTTTCTCCTCGCCCGTCACGCTCGCGGCGACGCAGGTGGCCGAACGCGCGGGCATCCCGCACGTCATCGACGTCTCCGTCGCGAACGACATCCTCCAGGGACGCGGGCTGAACTACGTCTACCGCATCCAGACGCCCGCGAGCGGGATGGCCGGCAACTACATCGAGTTCATGCCGACGCTCGCCCGTGAGAACGGCCAGACGATGGACACGGCCTCTCTGGTCTACCTCGACAACTCCTTCGGCCAGTCCATCCGCCAGACGCTCGCCGAGGGGCTCCCGGGCCAGGACGTCGAACTCGTCATGGAGTCGGCGTACTCGTTCGGACAGGAGAGCCTCGACACCGAGGCGACACAGGTCAAGGAGGCCGACGCAGACGCGTTCATCTTCGTCGGCTACGGCGCCGGCGGCATCCGCATGATGCAGTCGCTGCAGAACGTCGAGTACCGCCCGCCGCTCATGACGGGGACGTCGACGCCGACGTTCACCGACTCGGACGTCATCGACCAGATCGGGAAGTTCGCGAACGGCGGCTTCGGCAACAACTACTCGTGGGACTACAACAAGGAGCTCACCGACCGCGTCTTCGCCGACTACCGAACGGAGTACAACCGCCCGCTCGGCGTCACCCACGCCGTGATGACGTACTCGACGGTCGCCGTCATCCGGGCGGCACTCGAGGAGGCCGGCTCCGTCGAGCCCGACGACATCAACGAGGCGCTCAAGAACGTCACGGTCGAGGACCACCCCGCCGCGATGGGCCCCATCACGTTCCAGGAGAACGGCGAGAACGCGAACGCCCTCTCGCCGATGTTCCAGGTTCAGGAACTCGACCCGACGCTCGTCTGGCCCGAGGAGTACGCACAGGGAGAGGTCCAGTTATAAGTCACCCCCTCCCATCCGCTCTCTCATCCCCTCACTCCCCCCAC
>JBEPYA010000359.1:0-2518 GCA_041641615.1 Salinigranum sp.
GACCGTCTACGTGAGCGACGCCGACCAGTCCTCGAACACGCTCCTCGAGCGCCTCGCCGGTGTTCCAGTGCCCCTGGTACTCGCCAGTGAGACGCCGTGGTACCCACGAGAGGTGCCGCCGGAGCGGGCGGTCGTCACCGGGTCGCTGTCGGCACCGGACGTCGAGACGCGCAGAGACCTCTGGACGGACGCGGTCGGTTCCGACGTCTCGGTGGACACGCTCGACGACCTCGCGACCACGTTCCGGTTCATGCCGGGACAGGTCGCGGCGGCCGCCGACCGCGCGACCCGGGAGACGGACGGCTCTCTCACCCACGCGGACCTGTTCGCCGCGTGCCGCGCGCTGTCGGCGCCCGATCTGGGAACGCTCGGCCGACGGATCGAGCCGACGTACTCGTGGGACGACATCGTCCTCTCGCCCGACCGACTCGCCCACCTCCGGGAGGTGGCCGACCAGATTCGGCGACGGTCGACCGTCTACGCAGCGTGGGGGTTCGAGGGGCGCTTCAGCCTCGGTAACGGCACTATCGCGCTGTTCAGCGGGCCGCCGGGGACGGGCAAGACGATGGCCGCCGAGGTCATCGCGGGCGACGTCGGCCTCGACCTCTATCGGGTCGACCTCGCGAGCGTCGTGAGCAAGTACATCGGCGAGACGGAGAAGAACCTCGCCCGGGTGTTCGATGCGGCGGAGGCGAGCAACGCCATCCTCCTCTTCGACGAGGCGGACGCGCTGTTCGGCAAGCGTTCCGAGGTGAGCGACGCCCACGACCGCTACGCGAACGTCGAGGTGGCGTACCTCCTCCAGCGCGTCGAGGCGTACGACGGGACGGTGCTGCTCACGACGAACCACGAGAGGAACGTCGACGAGGCGTTCCTCCGGCGCATCCACCACCGCATCGACTTCCCGCGGCCCGACGCGGCCGTCCGCGAGCGCATCTGGCGGGTCATCTTCCCCGCCGAGACGCCCGTCTGCGACCTCGACTACGAGTTCCTGGCCTCGTTCGCCATCACCGGCGGCAACATCAAGAACGTCGCGCTCCGTGCAGCGTTCCTCGCCGCCGCGGACTCGTGTGTCGAGATGCCGCACGTCGTCCGGGCAGTCCGACGCGAACTCCAGAAGGAGGGGACGCTCATCGACCCCGCCGAGTTCGGCCCCTACCGGGAGTTGCTATGAGCCACGAGCCGTTTCCCCCGCTCGCTCGCTTCGTCCGTCCCATCGCCCGCCTCGGGGCGAGTCGGCGAGAACACGCTCACGCGTCCGACCCGGGAGCGACCCGTCTAGACACAGGACCGGGCCTCCTCACACCGTTCGCCGGCCTGCTCGGGAGTCGACTTCCCTCCTCGTCCGCCGACGGCCCAGGGACAGGGATGCTCGCACTCACGCTCGCGCCGCTCCTCCGCGAGCGCGTCGAACGGGAGACGCACGTCGTCAGGGAGCATCAACCGAAGTCGGACTCAGAACC
This sequence comes from Salinigranum sp., assembly GCA_041641615.1. Taxonomy (GTDB): domain Archaea; phylum Halobacteriota; class Halobacteria; order Halobacteriales; family Haloferacaceae; genus Salinigranum. The sequence continues at coordinate 1,464 of JBEPYA010000359.1, forward strand.
GGAACGGTTCGGCTCCCTGCTCAGGGGTGAGTCCTCGACCGAAGGCGACTCCGCCGACCGTCCGGACCGCGTCCTCGCCTGGCGGACGGACCGAGTTTACACGCGAGAGACGACGGTTCGACCGGAGCGGTCGGCCGCGCCGACGCGGAGCCGCGCCCGCGACGACCCGCCGTCCCTGCTGGTTCGTCGTTCGTTCCCGACGCGGGTCGAACGCCTGACCCGCGACGTCCGGGTCGTCCGCGACCGGGTGCCGGCCACCGACCGTCCCCCTCGTCCGGTCGCGACCGGCGACCCACGGCCGACTGAGGTGGCGCCCGACTCGTCGGGTCGATTCGGATGGGGGTCGTCGGAGCCAAGAGGACTGCCTGCTGCTGACCGTGTCGTCGACGCTCCCGCCGACGCCCCGACGATCCTTCCCCCGAGCCTCGCCCTGACGACGTCAGCGACTGAGTCGACGCCGCGAGTGGAGCCCTCCGACGGGTTCTCGCTGACACTACACGGTGCGCGACGTCTCGGCTCGGACGAGACGGACCTGCCGCCGCTCGTCGTTCGGCCGACGCCGTCGCCTCCAGGGGCGAGTTTCCCGCCGGTCGCTCCAGCCACGACGACTGGTGCCGCTGGAATTCCCGATGCGAGTGTGATCGCCGAAACCGGCGGGTCGACGGAGACGCGGACTCCTGTGGCCGGTGACGGACCGCTCTCGCGAGGACTGTCCACGACGCCCGGCGACGTCGATATCGACTGCCTGAAGTCGCTACATCGATCGCGCGTCAACCACGTGACCGCGAACGTAGTTCGCCGGACGGTCGAGTCGAGCGTGCGGTTGCTCAGGCCCGTGTCAGACGCCTATCTGTTGCCACGACTCGGGGAGATCGACGTGCCGGTGATGGTCATCTGGGGCGAGCAGGACAGGCTATTCCCCGCCAGCCAGTTGGAGGGCGTACGGAACGTCTGTCCCGATGTCGAGATTCACGTATTGCCCGACGTCGGGCACTGGCCGTACGCAGAGGTGCCGCGCGAGTTCAACGAGCTCGTGTTGGGATTCTTGGACCGCT
>JBEPYA010000360.1:0-2516 GCA_041641615.1 Salinigranum sp.
TGACGAAGTACGGCAACCTCACCCTGAAGCGAGGCACGACCGACTCCATCGAACTGTTCGAGTGGCGCAAACAGGTCGAACAAGGCGACGTCGACGGCGCCCGCCAGAGCATCGCGGTCGTCCTCCTCGACGAGGAGGGTAACCCCGGCCCCCGCTGGGAGTTCGAGAACGCCTGGCCGAGCAAGTACGACGCGCCCGACCTGAACGCGACGGCGAACGAAGTAGCCGTCGAGACGCTCGAAATCGTCGTCGAGGGCATGGAGCGGGTCGCATGAGCGGCGCGCTCCAGACGGAGTTCCCCTTTACCCTCCCGCAGGGATTCGCCGACGAGGACGGCACCCTCCAGCGGGAGGGGACGATGCGGCTCGCGACGGCCGCCGACGAGATCCTCCCGCTGAAGGACCCGCGCGTCAAGGCGAACCCCTCCTACCTCACCGTCCTCCTCCTCTCGCGCGTGGTCGTCTCGCTCGGCACGCTCGAGGAGGTGACGCCACACACCGTCGAGAACCTGTTCGTCTCCGACATCGCCTACCTCCAGGCGCTGTACGAGCGGGTGAACAGCCGCGGCGCCGACACCCTCGACGTGGTCTGTCCGGGCTGTGGCGAGTCGTTCGCGGTCGAGGTCGGGGACGCCGCCGTCTCCACACACACCCCCGCAGGAACCGACACGCCGGTCGACGCGTCCGACGACGTCTCCGACGTTTCGCTCCTCGCAGACGACGCGGGCGCCCACACCGACGGGGGTGAGGGGGGAAACGAGCACGACGGGGGCACACCGTGGGACTGACCTCGACTCTGGGAGCACCCCTCTCGGCCGACACCGCGCGGCTCGACCGCATCTACGAGGAGGTCGCCTTCGTCGCGTACCACTTCCACTGGAGCCACGACGACGTGCTCGCGCTCCCGCACTGGGAGCGCCGGCGCTGGTGTGCGGAGATCAGCCGCATCAACGAACGCCTCGCGGACGGGAGCGAGGGGGTCTGACCCGTGGCGGCCGCCTTCACGCGCCCCTATCTGGGCTACCGATTCCTCGTCGAGATCGACTCGCTCGTCGTCGCGTCGTTCTCGGAGGTGAGCGGCCTGGAGACGAGTCGCGAGACCGAGGAGTACGCCGAAGGCGGGCTGAACGACTACACCCACCGCTTCCCGAAGCGCACTACGACGTCGACGCTCACGCTCAAGCGCGGGCTGACCGACTCACACGCCCTCTGGGAGTGGGCGGACGGGACGCGGGTGGGGAACGTCACCCGGAAGAACGTCACCGTCCTCCTCCTCGACACCGACGGGCCGGCGACGTGGGGGTGGCAGGCGCTCCGCGCCTACCCGACCAAGTGGACCGGACCGCAGCTTCAGGCCGACCAGGGCGCCGTCGCCGTCGAGACGCTCGAACTGACACACGAGGGGCTTACCCGCGTCGGGCTCCCGGGGGGCGGATGACCGCCCGAGACCCGGCGAGCGCGAACGCCCGCACCGCAGAGGACTCGCCCGCGCACCTCCGCGCCGAACTCGACCGTGTCGACGCGCTGCTCGCCTCCCACCTCCGGCGCTGGCTGGACGCGAACGAGGGCGTCGTCGACGAGTACCGCGGGCTCTACGTCTCCGACGAGGCGGTCGCCGTCGCGGTCGCCGAGGCGGACGACCAGGGTCGGGCGCGAGACCGAACAGCGATGGACGGCGCGGACGCCGGCGCGCGGGAGGCGACCGGTGTCGACGCCGACACGGCCGCTGATGTCGATATCGACGCCGACGTGGATCCCGATATCGACCTGCGCCTCGCGCGCCTCGCCGCCGCGTTCGACCTCTCGCCGACGGAGGTGGACGTCCTGCTGTTCGCGCTCGCGCCAGACCTCGACCCGCGGTACGAACTGCAGTACTCGTATCTCCAGGACGACGTGACCCGGAAGCGGCCGACGGTCCACCTCCTCGCCCGCCTCCTCTTGGACTCCGAAGCGAAATCCGACCCGGCCACGCGACTGGTCCCCTTCGCACGGGACGCGACGCTCAGGCGCGAAGGGCTCGTGACGCTCGCGCACGCCGAGCGGGGGACGCCGTTCGCGTCGCGACCGGTCGCCCTGTCGCCGCGCGTCCGCGCGTTCCTCCTCGGTTCCGACGCGGTGGCCGCGGACCTCGCTGGGCTCGTGACTCGCCACGCCGTCGCCGACCCGCCGACGTTGGTCGGCGAGGCCGCGCGGCTCTTCGAGCGCGTCCGAGGAGAACCGGTCACCGTCGTCGTCTCCGGTCCGCCGGGCACGGGTAAACGTGCACTCGCCGAGGCCGTAAGCTATGCCCGGGGCGGACCGCTCCTCGCCGTCGACGCGGCGGGCCTCGAACGCGAATCAGTGCGGGAGGTCGCCGACGACGTCCGCCGGGAGGCGCTCCTCCAGGACGTGACCGTCTACGTGAGCGACGCCGACCAGTCCTCGAACACGCTCCTCGAGCGCCTCGCCGGTGTTCCAGTGCCCCTGGTACTCGCCAGTGAGACGCCGTGGTACCCACGAGAGGTGCCGCCGGAGCGG
>JBEPYA010000361.1:0-2508 GCA_041641615.1 Salinigranum sp.
GGCCACCACGCGAAGGTGACGACCGGCGGGCACGCGAAGTTCGGCGTCCCGTACTCCGAGGCCGAGTCGGTGGTGCTCGAAGCCCGCGACGACTTCGACGTCGTCGGCATCCACGCCCACGCGGGGTCGGGGATCTCGGGCGAGGACCTCTCGGCGCACAGAGAGGTCGTCCGGCGGATGGGCGAGTTGGCCCGCGCCGTCGAGGAGGAGACCGACCTGGAGTTCGTCGACGTCGGTGGGGGGTTCGGTGTCCCGTACCGCGAGGACGAACCCCCCCTGGACCTCCCCGCCGTCGCCGAAGCGACCCGCGAGGCGCTCGGCAAGGTGGACGCCCAGCTCGCCGTCGAGCCCGGCCGGTACGTCGTCGCCGACGCGGGTGTGCTGCTGGCGACGGTGAACACGGTGAAGGAGTCCGAAGAGTACGAGACGGTCGTCGGCATCGACGCCGGCATGACGGCCCTGCTCAGACCGGCGATGTACGACGCGTACCACGCGATCCGAAACCTGTCAGCGGAGGATGGAGAGAGCGCAACGTCCGTCACGGTCGCTGGACCTATATGCGAGACCAGTGATGTGCTATGTGAGCACAGACCGCTCGCCGCTCCCGCGCGAGGCGACGTCCTCGCGGTCGGGAACGCGGGCGCGTACGGCTACGAGATGGCGTCGACGTACAACTCCCGACCGCGGCCCGCAGAGGTCGTCCTCGACCCGGACCCCCGTCTCGCCCGCCGACGCGAATCACTCGCGGCACTGACCGAGCTAGAACAATGACGCACCACCGCCAAACCGTCCCATTCGAGAAGTACCACGGGACCGGCAACGACTTCGTCGTCGTCGACGCCGACTATCCCGTCCCGAACCGACCCGCATTCGCGACCACTTACTGCGACCGGACCGCCGGTGTCGCCGATTCGAGGTCCGAGACCGTCGGCGCCGACGGCGTCCTCTTCCTCGCGCTGGAGTCGAGCTACGACCCGCCGCGGGTGGTCATGACGCTCGTCCAGCCCGACGGCTCCGTCGCCGCCATGTGCGGCAACGGTGCCCGCTGTGCGGCCGCGTGGGCGCGGAACCGAACCGACGCCGACACCGTCATGATCGACACGCCCGCCGGCACCCGCCGGGCCGTCCTCAACGGCGACGAGGTAACCGTCGAGATGGGCGTCCCCTCGTTCGAGCCGCGGGACGTCCCCTTGGCTCGTGACGAACCCCTCGTCGAGGAAGAGGTCGAAGGGCTCACCGTCACCGCGGTGGACACGGGCGTCCCCCACGCCGTCGCGTTCGTCGAGAGCGTCGACGACGTCGACCTCGAATCCGTCGCGCCGCCGGTCCGCCACGCCGACCTGTTCCCGCGGGGGACGAACGTCACCGTCGCTTCGAGGGTCGAAGACGGCTTCCGCCAGCGGACGTTCGAGCGGGGCGTCGAGGGCGAGACGCGCTCCTGCGGGACGGGTGCGGTCGCCGTCGTCGCCGTCGCGAAGCGGCTCGGGCTGGTGGGCGACGAAGAGGTCAGGGTCTCGCCGCCCGGCGGCGACCTGATGATTCGCGTTCCGGACCGGGCGGAGGCAACGCTCCGGGGGCCCGTGGTCCGGGACTTCGAGGGTGAGCTGGAGACGGTCCCGACGCCCGAGCCGTGACCGCGGCCGGGTTCGACCCCGTCGACTTCCTCACGAGCGCGGTTCGGATCGACTCCACCGACGAGGCGGTCGCCGAGATGCGCTCCTTCCTCGTGGGGACGCTCGAAGCCCACGGCATCGACGTGTCCGTCGACGACGCCGGCAACACCCGCGCCTCGAAGGGCGCACCCCCCGAAACGTGCACGCGACACGTCGTCCTCAACACGCACATCGACACCGTCCCCCCGCACGTCCCGTTCGAGCGCGACGGCGACACCATCCGGGGACGGGGTTCCTGTGACGCGAAGGGCCCGCTCTCGGCGCTCCTCTCCGCGTTTCTGGCCGTCGACCCCGGCGACGCCCGCGTCACGCTCGCGGTTACCCCCGACGAGGAGGTGCTGTCGACGGGCGCGGCCGCGCTCGACCTCGACGGCGACCTGTACGTCGTCGGCGAGCCGACCGGCCTCGACGTCTGTACCGCGGCGAAAGGTCGGTTCCAGGGGACGCTCTCACTCTCGGGGAGCGCCGCCCACGCGGCCGAACCCGACTCGGGCGTGAACGCCGTCGCCGCGCTCGAATCGGTTCTGAAAGTCGTCCGCGAGTTCGACGCCGACCGCGACCCCCACCCCGAACTCGGGTCGGCGACGCTCACCCCGACGATAGTCGACGGCGGCGCGGCGACGAATCAGGTCCCCGCCGAGTGCTCGCTCGTCCTTGACCGACGGAGCGTCCCGCCCGAGACGGCCGAGGGGTTCCGGCGCGAGTTCGAGACGGCGGTACGGGAGGCCGTCCCCGGGGGAGTCGGCGTCGCGTTCGCGCTCACGGACCGCCCGACGCCCTTCCTGGAGGCGTTCGCGACCGACCCCGACCACGAACTCGTCCGGGCCCTGTCGAC